>CANIEV010000116.1 GCA_947466535.1 Betaproteobacteria bacterium | reverse complement strand
CGGCTGCTTCGCGGCGGACCACCGGCGCGCAAAGAACGATGTCTCCGCGCAGCGTTGATGCGGCGTTGTCATAGACGAAAGTGAGCACGTTGGTTGGGTAGTCCTTGCCGCGAAAGCGCAGATTCAGTTCATGCCCCTCGCGCGTGCCGACGATGCGCACCGTGATATCAAGCGCCCCCGCGTGGGCGGCCTTCGCCCAGCGGAGGAACTGCAGGTCGGACGGGAGATTTGCCGCGCGCGTGGCGCGCTGGATTTCCACCTGCGCCGATCGGTTCATGCTTTCGCCCGGTCGTACGCATCCACGATGCGCTGCACCAGCGGATGCCGGACGATGTCTTCGGATAGGAAATTGGTGAATGCGATGCCGCGTATGCCCTCGAGCACGGTGCGCGCCTCCGCCAGGCCGCTCGCGTGGCCGCGGGGAAGATCGACCTGCGTCACGTCACCGTTGACGACCGCCTTCGCGCCGAAACCGATCCGTGTGAGGAACATCTTCATCTGCTCGGGCGTGGTGTTCTGCGCCTCGTCGAGAATCACGAAGGCGTGATTGAGCGTTCTGCCGCGCATGTAGGCAAGCGGCGCGAGTTCGATCGCGCCTCGCTCGAACAGTTTCTGCACGCGGTCAAAGCCCATCAGGTCATAGAGCGCGTCGTACAGCGGGCGCAGATACGGATCGACCTTCTGGGCGAGGTCGCCCGGAAGAAAACCGAGTCGTTCACCCGCCTCCACCGCCGGACGCACCAGCACGATGCGCTTGACCGCATCGCGCTCAAGCGCATCCACCGCGCACGCAACTGCGAGATAGGTCTTGCCTGTGCCCGCCGGCCCGACGCCAAAGGTCAGGTCGTGCGACAGGATGTTGCGAATATATTCGCGCTGGTTCGCGGTGCGGCCGCGCAGGTCGCTCTTGCGGGTGGCGAGCTCCGGCTCGTCACTGGTGCGCGCCGTCTCCGCGGGGCGGCGCAACTCGATCAGCGCGAGCTGGATGTCATCCACGCTCAGCGGCCGTTCGGCGTCCAGGTAGAAGCGCTGCAGCGCGCGGGACGCACGCGATGTGCGATCGATCTCCCCGCGCAGCGTAAACCGTTCGCCACGACGCGCAATCGAGACGTCAAGCGCTGTCTCGATCTGTCTGAGATTTTCGTCGAGCACGCCGCACAGGTTGGCGAGGCGCTGATTGTCGACCGGCGTGAGCCGGAGTTCGACCGGATTGGGCTTCAAAAAGGGAGGTGAACCGATGCCACTGGAGGGGGCCTAGTCTGTCATCATTTCAATGACGTTGGCAAGTGCCGGGTGTCGCGCCATGTCAATGCGTCAACCTGCGGCGAGATCGGCACGATCCGTTATCCTTTCGCCGCGCAGCGAATGTGACGCCGCCGCGGTAATTCTTATGTTGGCGAATTCGCCGATCGAGGCAGTGTTCCCGGGGAAATTGACCACCCGGTTGTTGTCTGTCCTGCCGGTGAGTTCCGCGGCGTTTCGATTCGAGGCGCCATCGATGAGGACAAGCTGGTCACTGCCGACCATGCGCCTGCTGATCGCTGCGGCATTCGCATCAACCAGGGTCTGAAGCCGCGCGAGGCGTTGCAGTTTCAGTTCGTGGGGCGTGTCGTCTGCCAGGTCTGACGCGGGCGTGCCCGGGCGCCGCGAATAAATAAAGCAGTAGGACCCGTCGAACCCGATTTCTTCCGCGAAGCGCAGCGTTGCCGCGAAATCGGCTTCGGTTTCCCCGGGAAACCCGACGATGAAGTCCGAACTGACGCAGACGTCCGGGCGAGCCGTGCGCAGCCTGCGGATGATCGCCTTGTATTCGAGTGCGGTGTAGCCGCGTTTCATTGCTGCGAGCACGCGGTCGGAGCCCGATTGCACCGGCAGGTGCACGTGCGAGCCAAGCATGGGCAGGCGTGCGTGCAGGTCGATCAGGCGCTGGCTGAATTCCCGCGGATGCGAGGTGCTGTAACGGATGCGGGCGATGCCGGGAATTTCCGCCACATGTTCCAGCAGCATCGCGAAGTCGGCGATGCCTGCATCGCCCGTGCCGCCACCCAGCTTGCCGCGGTAGGCGTTGACGTTCTGGCCAAGCAGCGTGACTTCGCGCACGCCCTGGTCGGCGAGATCGGCGATTTCGACCAGGACATCCTCGAGCGGGCGGGAGATCTCTTCGCCACGGGTATAGGGCACGACGCAGAAGCTGCAGTACTTGCTGCAGCCTTCCATGATGGACACGGAGGCCGCGGGGCCGCTCACCCGCGGGGGCGGCAGGCTGTCGAACTTTTCGATTTCGGGAAAGCTGATGTCCACCTGCGATCGCCCGGTGGCACGCCGGGCGGCGAGAAGTTCGGGCAGCCGATGCAGCGTCTGGGGCCCGAACACGAGATCGACGTAGGGCGCACGTTTGACGATGGCCGCGCCCTCCTGGCTTGCCACGCAACCGCCGACGCCGATCAGCAGTTCGGGGCGTTGCAGCTTCAGCTCGCGTACGCGTCCGAGGTCGCTGAACACCTTTTCCTGAGCTTTGTCGCGAACCGAGCAGGTATTGAAAAGTATCAAGTCGGCCTCCTCGGGTCGTGCCACGGACTCGTAGCCGCCGGATGCGGCGAGCACATCGGCCATCTTGTCCGAGTCGTACTCGTTCATCTGGCAACCGAAGGTGCGGATGAAGACCTTGGGGCGGGGCGGGGTAGCACTCACGCGGGTTTCACCTGAAAAGCGGGAACGACCTTTGTCTTGGCCGTGCCGCTTCCTCGGGCGTGATCAGCCAGACACGCAGGATTTGGCCGTCCGCGCCGGTCAGGTAGTCCGCTTCGGCGCCACCCGCGGGAAGCGCCGAGGGCACGATGATCAGGTTGAGCGGATCGCGAATGGTGGCGGACGGCGAAAGCAGCACCTCCCGCCCGTTGATCTCGACCAGCATTTCCCGCAGGTGCCGGATCGTTCCGCGCTGTGCTTCGTCGGGAATCGTTCGAAGCTGCGCGTGCGCGCTTGCGGCAAGCAGGACGACTGCGAGGATCGTGCCGAACATGCGCGATAGAACCGGAAAGAGAGGCTGGCAGGGGAGGAGGGTGCGGCGAGGGGTTCGGCGAAGGGATTGACGCATGGCACTGAACTCGGCGATTCCGTTGTGCAGTGAAATCCGCACCCGGATCCGGCTGGGCACGCCGCGGGTGCGGCGCACGGGTCGGCATGCGATCGGAGCCGGACTGTTCGGACCGGCGACCAAGGTTAGCGCTTGCTTCTGCACCAACCCTTTGAATAAATGGTGGCGAATCAGGGATTCGAACCCCGGACCTGCGGATTATGATTCCGTCGCTCTAACCGACTGAGCTAATTCGCCAAAGGGTGAGAATTATCCTTTCCCGTCCGATAGTTGTCAAGGCAGTGCCGTCGGATTACTTCCCGCGCGGGCGATTCGCTCCGCGATGTTGCGCTGTGGCGACACATGTCGGAATCAACATGTTAAAATTAATTTGACAAGTTGATTCGGTCAGCGGCCGTTGTAATTGAATTGTGAATTGTGGCAACGCGCTGTCCGGAACCCCGGAACTCTATGAGCGAGTCTGTCATGAAGATCTGTGTGATCGGAGCGGGAGCGATCGGCGGTTATGTGGGCGCGAAACTCGCGCTCGCCGGCGAGGAGGTGACCCTGGTTGCGCGCGGCCCCAACCTCGAGGCGATCCGCAAAAGCGGAATGCGCCTGATTTCCGGCGGCGTCGAGTACGTCGCCCGCAATGTAAAGGCGGTATCGAAACTAGCCGAGGCCGGTCCGCAGGATCTGGTCATCCTCGGCATGAAGGCGCATCAGGTGTCCGCGATCGCCGACGATCTGCCCGCGCTTTTGCATGCTGACACCGTGATCATCCCGATGCAGAACGGAATTCCGTGGTGGTACTTCCAGAACATGCCCGCGACGATGCCGGCCGAATTCGCCAATCGCGTGGTCGAAAGCGTGGATCCGGGGGGCTTGCTCGCCCGGGCGATTGACCCGGCACGACTGCTGGGTTGCGTGGTGTACCCCGCCTGCGAACTTGCGGCGCCGGGCGTGGTCCGTCATATAGAAGGCACGCGCTTTCCACTGGGTGAGCTCGACGGATCGAAAACCGAACGTGTGGCGCGCATCTCTGCTGCGTTCGAGCGCGCCGGGCTCAAGTCTCCTGTGCTGGATGATGTGCGGGCCGAGATGTGGCTCAAGCTCTGGGGTAATCTCACCTTCAACCCCCTGAGTGCTCTCACACACTCGACCCTGGTCGATATCTGCCAGTTCCCGCTGACCCGTGGTCTCGCGGCAGACATGATGCGCGAGGCGCAGGCGGTGGCCGGGCGCTTTGGAATCACCTTCCGCGTCGATCTCGAGCGCCGCATCGCCGGCGCGGAAAAGGTCGGCAAGCACAAGACCTCGATGCTGCAGGACGTCGAAGCCGGCCGCGACCCCGAGATCGATGCGCTCGTCGGCGCGGTGATCGAACTCGGCCGTGTCGTGGGCGTTCCCACGCCGCATATAGAAACCGTGTTTGCCCTGGTCAAGCTTCTTGGCCGCACCATCCAGGAAGACCGGGTTTCCATACGCGCGCAGCGCGTTGGTTGAGCGAATTCGCGCAGCGCGTTGGTTAGACGAATTCGCGCAGCGCGTGGGTGGACGAACGCGCACGGCACCTTGGTTTTGACGAACGTGCCGCGCTGAGCGCGCATCGGATTGACCGAAGATTCGGACGCGTTTCTCGCGGCAGGTAGAATCGGACGATGTCCCCGGAGGATTCCATGTACGACGTCGTCATCGTCGGCGCCGGTCTGGTCGGCGCGAGTCTCGCGCGCGCGCTGTCGCGCTCGGATCTCGAACTTGCGCTGATCGAGCCGGCCCCGCCTTCCCCGCCGTTGGACGACTGGGATTCGCGCATTTATGCACTCTCGCCCGCATCACAGGCGTTTCTCGAACGTATCGGTGCATGGGAGGCGATGGACGGCGCACGGCTCGGCCCGGTCCGCGGGATGAAGATCGCGGGCGACCTTGGCGGGGCTCTTGGTTTTTCGGCCTACGACTCGGGCGTCGAGCGGCTTGCCACGATTGTCGAATCCGGACGGGTACAGCACGCCCTCTGGACGCTGCTTGCGGGGCAGGGCAACCTGCGCCGCCATGCGCCGGCGCGGCCGGTGTCGGCGCAGTTCCAGCCGGACGCCGTGGTGCTTACGCTCGATGACGGCTCGGCCTTGCGCACCCGGCTGCTCGTCGGTGCGGACGGCGCGCGCTCCTGGGTGCGTGAAACCGCGGGGATTGCCGCGAAGGACAGCAGTTTCGGCCAGCTCGGCGTGGTGGCCAATTTTTCCTGCGAGCGGCCGCATCACGGCACCGCGTTTCAGTGGTTTCGCGACGACGGCATCCTTGCGTACCTGCCCCTGCCCGGCAACCGGATCTCGATCGTCTGGTCCACGCCGGAGGCGAATGCGCGCGAACTGCTTGCGCTCGATCCGGTGGCGTTCTGCGGGCGAGTCGCCGCCGCGGGTTCGAACGCGCTCGGCGCACTCGAACTCCTCACCCGTGCGGCCGCGTTTCCACTGGAGAGCCTGAGCACCGCCGCGCTGATCGCCGGCAGGGTGGTGCTGGTGGGCGATGCGGCGCATGTGGTGCATCCGCTGGCAGGGCAGGGCGTGAACCTCGGGTTCGGCGATTCGGAGGCGCTTGCCGCGGTCCTGTCGGCGCGCGGGCCGCTGCGCGATGCAGGCGACGCGTTGCTATTGCACCGCTACGGGCGCCGGCGGGCCGAGGCTATACTCGCAATGCGTGTGGCGACAACCGGGCTCAACCGGTTGTTTTCCGCTCAGATTCCCGGCCTTGCGCGCGTTCGAAACGCGGGGCTTGCCCTCACCGAACGTCTTCCGGTGCTGAAAAACCTGCTCGTGCGCCACGCGCTTGCCAACTGAATCGAGACAATGATGCGAACCCCTGCGATGCGAACTTTTCTCTCCGCGGCTTTCACCCTGCTGTTTGCATTCTGTCTCGCGGCGCCCGCGATCGCGCAGGAAGCACTGGTCAAGCAGAACGTCGAGTCGCGCTTCAGCGTCAAGGTGGATGGCGTGACCAAAACCTCCTACGGCCTGTATGAAATTCGCCTGGGTGACGACATCATGTACACCGACGAGAAGGTCACCTACCTGCTGGTGGGTAACCTGATCGATTCGAAGACGCGCGAGAACGTCACCGAAGAGCGCAAGGCCAAGCTCTCGGCGATCAAGTTCGAGGACCTGCCGCTCGAGGCCGCGGTGAAGACGGTGCGCGGCAGCGGCAAGCGCGCGATCGCGGTGTTCGCCGATCCGAATTGCGGCTTCTGCAAGCGTTTCGAGCAGGAACTGGCAACCCTCAAGGACGTGACCATCTACACCTTCCTCTATCCGATCCTCGATTCCGGCAATCGCGGCGATTCGACCCGCAAGGCCAAGGCGATCTGGTGCTCTCGCGACCGCAGCAAGGCGTGGCTGGACCTGATGCTCAAGGGGACGAATCCGGCGGTGGGCATGGATTGCGAAACCCCGCTTGCGCGCAACCTCGAACTTGGCCAGAAGATGGGCATCAGCGGCACGCCCACCACATTCACCTCCGAAGGCGAGCGCATCGTCGGCGCGCGCTTCGCGTCCATTCAGCGTGCGCTGGATGGCAAGAACTGAGCGTTTGAGCACGGCCCGGGATTATACCGGATACGGTATTGGAATCGCCTGCCCTCAGGCGCAGGTTCTGGGCTTTTGAAATAAATCCTTGAGATTCTTGCCGTCTGTCGAGGGCGGCGAACCCTACGGCCGGGGCCGCGGCGGAGCTGAATCCTTCGGCCACAGCAGCCACATCCGCCCGCTCTGGCGCATGCGCCCGGCGAGCGCGCCGGCCTCGGCGCCGAAGCCCCAGAAGAAGTCCGCCCGCACCGCGCCGCGGATTGCGCCTCCGGTGTCCTGCGCGAACATCAGCTTCTGCATCGGCTGGTCGGATAGCGGCAGGGTGGTGGCGAGAAATACCGGCGCGCCGAGGGGAATGAAACGCGGGTCGGCGGCGATCGAGCGCTGCGGCGTGAGCGCCACCCCGAGCGCGCCCGCCGGTCCGGCCGAGGCGTCGGCCACCGGTGTTTCCCGGAAAAACACATAACTCGGGTTCGCATCGAGCACCGATTGCAGCCGTGCCGGATTGGCGCGGCCCCAGGCTTGTATGCCCTGCATCGAGGCCTCGTTCGACTTGAGTTCGCCGCGGTCGATCAGCACCCGGCCGATCGACATGTACGGGTGCCCGTTCTGGTCGGCGTAGCCAACGCGCACCGTCTCCCCCGAGTCGAACTGCACCCTACCCGAGCCCTGGATCTCGAGGAAGAAGGCCTCGATCCGGTCATCGACCCAGAGCAGTTCCTTGCCCGCCACCGGCGCGTTGCCGCGGTCAATGTCCGCGCGCGGCCAGTAGGGCACGAGCCTGCGGCCTTCGATCCGTCCGCGCAGGCGCAGATTGCGCAATTCAGGGTGAACGCTCGAGAGATCGACCGTGATCAGGTCATCCGGCGGCGCGTACAGCGGAACCCGGTATTTGTCCGTGCGCACCCGGCTGCCGCGCAGCAGGGGTTCGTAGTAGCCGGTGACGAGGCCCTGCGTCGAGCCATCGCTGCCCGCGATCCTCCAGGGAGCCAGTTGCGACTCGAAAAACGCGCGCAGGGCATCACTTTTGAGCGCGCCCGGTTCCAGCTTCATGGCAGCCGCGCAGACCTCGCGCCACGGGTTGCGGTTGCGCAGAACCGAGCAGGAGGCGCGCAACGCGCCATAGGCGTCCGACAGACTGTCCTCCGGCCATCCTGGCAGATCGGCGAAGTTGGCGCGTTCGAAGGTTTCGGCCTTCGGCGGTTCGGGCGGCACGGGCAGCGGCAGCGGTACTGCGGGGCATACCGGGCATACCGGGCAGACCGGTGCCGCCGCGGGGGCGCTTGTCGCAGGTGCGGGGCAGATTCCCGCAGACGGCTGGACCGTTGTTCCGGCGCAGCCGGCAAGGAGCGCGAGCATGAGCAGCGCGAGTAGGCCGGCGCGTGAAGGACGTATCATCGGTGCGGTTCGAAAATTGCGGTTCTAAAACTCATGGAATCAGGACAACAAGTCATGTTGAAAATTTGGTCAGGACGTCGTTCAGTGCGCCGCGTCGGTCGGATAGTCTGCCCGTGATCGAATCCGGGCTCTGGATCATCCTGCTCGAGGCGGCGATCGCGCTCGGTCTTCTCGGGTTCATCGTCTGGTGGACGGTGCCGAAGAAAAAGAAGGAATCGCCGGAGGACTCAAAGGATGGCAGCCACGGTTCCTAGTGCAGCACGCGCGGCGGCGTGAGCGTGAATTCGGGGATCTCCGCCTCGAAGACCGTGCCGTCGGCGGCGTGCATTTCGTAGGTACCGCGCATCGTGCCAAGCGGCGTGGAGAAAATGGTGCCGCTGGTGTATTCGAAGCTAGTCCCGGGTTCGATCACCGGCTGATTGCCGATCACGCCGAGCCCGCGCACGTTCTGGATCACGTGGTTCTCGTCGGTGATGATCCAGTGACGCGTCATCAACTGCGCGGCAACAGTCCCGGTGTTGGTTAGGGTGATCGTGTAGCGATGGACATAGCGCCCGTTTCTGGTGTCGGAGTCCTCCGGCATGAAACGGCTGCGTGAGGTCACGGTCACTTCGTAACGTTTCTTCTCGGCCATGGCGTCCTGTGTGGTTCGATGCGTGCCAAAAGTATCGCATGCATTGAACCGTGAATTGCCGTGGCGTACTTTCGGCAGGCTTTCGCGGGCGGGCAGCGCTCCGAATGCGGGTAAAATCGAGGTCAACCATCATGCCCGCCATCCTGATCGCCCCCAGTATTCTTTCGGCCGACTTCGCCCGTCTCGGGGAAGAGGTGCGGGCCGTGGTTGCCGCCGGCGCCGACATGATCCACTTCGACGTGATGGACAACCATTACGTGCCGAACCTGAGCGTGGGTCCGTTGGTGTGCGAGGCGATCCGCCCGGTGGTGGATGTGCCGATCGACGTGCACCTGATGGTGCGGCCGGTCGATCGCATCGTTCCGGAGTTCGCGAAGGCCGGTGCCAACATCATCAGTTTCCACCCCGAGGCAAGCGAGCACGTCGATCGCACCATCGGCCTGATCCGCGACAGCGGCTGCAAGCCGGGCCTCGTGTTCAATCCGGCGACGCCGCTCTCCTACCTCGATCACACCCTGCACCTGGTGGATCTGGTGCTGATCATGTCGGTGAATCCCGGTTTTGGCGGCCAGAAGTTCATCCCGCATGCGCTGGAGAAGATCCGCGAAGTGCGCCAGCGGATCGACGCGAACGCGCAGAAGACCGGCCGCAAGGTGATGCTGGAAGTCGACGGTGGCGTGAAGGCGGACAACATCGGCGCGATTGCGGCTGCGGGCGCCGACACCTTCGTCGCCGGTTCGGCCATTTTCGGCGCGGACGATTACGCGGCCACCATCACCGCGATGCGCAAGGCCGTCGCGGACGCCACGCGCGCGTGAGCGGTCCGGGTCGCAACGAGCCCTGCCCCTGCGGCAGCGGCAAGAAATATAAGCATTGTCATGGCGTTTCGGGCGCGTCGACATCCGCTGTGCGCACCTCCGCGGGCCGCGCCGGCACGCCCGGCCCCGACGCACTCGCGCACGCGCTTGCACTGCATCAGCGCGGCGCGCTCGACGAAGCAGAGACCGCCTACATCCGCATACTTGCAGCGCAGCCGGGGCAGTACCCGGCGGTGCTGTACCTGGGCATCCTGCGCGCCCAGCGCGGCGACTGGCTTGCAGCGGTGGAGACCTTTCGTGAGGCGGCGATGCGCCTGCCGCGCGAAGCGGCGATTCACTTCAACCTCGGCAAGGCGCTGAACGCGGCGGGCGAGCCGCGCGAAGCACGCAGCGCGCTCGCACGTGCGCTCAAACTCCGGCCTGCTTCGGCCGAAACATGGAACGAAGCCGCACTCGCTGCGCAGGCCTGCGGGGACGATGCCGATGCGGAGACGTCCCTGCGTCGTGCGATTTCGCTGCAGCCGGACTACTTCGAAGCCTGGAACAACCTCGGTCTCCTGCTGCTCGGACGCGACACGGATGCTGCGGCCACGGACGCGGTGGGGGTGCTGGAGAAGGCGGTGCTGCATTCGCGCGGCGAGGCGAACGTGCTGGTGAATCTCGCCATGGCGCTAAAGGCCTGCGGCCGGCTTTCGGAGGCCGAGGCGATCTACAAACGCGTGCTCGAGATCGATGCGGGTCATGCGCGGGCGCTGTGCAATTTCGGCAACCTGCTGGTCGAGACCGACCGGGTGGACGACGCGGATGCGCGCTATGCCGCCGCGCTTGTTCGCGAGCCGGAATCGGTGGACGCCTTGCTCGGCCGCGCGACGGTCGCGCTTCGCCGCAACCGGCATGAAGACGCGGAGCGGCTGCTTCGTGATGTACTTCTCCGGCTCCCGGATTCGCTGGAGGCGCAGACCTCGCTGGGTATCGTGCTCCAGCGCAGCAACCGGCTGGAGGAGGCTGAACCCTTTCTGCGCCGCGTAATTGCACAAAAGCCCGATCATGCGCCGGCATCCTCGGCGCTGTTGTTCCTGCTTGATCACAAGCCGGGAATAAGCTCCGCGGAATTGCGTGACGAACACGCGCGCTGGGGCACGGAGGTCGCCGGCCGTTTCATACCGGCACGGCCGGTGTTCGCCAATTCCCCCGATCCGGAGCGTGTGCTGAAGGTGGGCTATGTGTCGGCGGACTTTCGCTATCACGCGGTGAGCTTTTTTCTCGAGCCGCTGCTTGCTCACCACGACCGCTCGACGATCGAAGCGCATTGCTATTACAACGACTGGCCGGAGGACGAGGTCACGGGGCGCATTCGCGGGCAAGTCGCCGGATTCACCCGGATAGCCGGCATGCCGGACGATCGAGCGGCGGAATTGATCCGTCGCGACGGCATCGACATCCTGATCGATCTATCAGGACATACGCGCGGTAACCGCCTGCTGTTGTTAGCGCGTCGCCCGGCGCCGGTGCAGGCGACCTGGCTCGGGTATCCGAACACCTCGGGGCTGTCCACGATCGACTACCGGATCAGCGATCCGTTCGCCGATCCGCCGGGCATGACCGAGGCGAACTACACCGAGCGCCTGCTGCGCCTGCCGCATGTGCTTTGCTGTTTTCAGCCGTCGGGGGTCTGGCCGGACGTCTCGCCGCTGCCTGCGTCGACGGATGGCTTTGTCACTTTCGGATCGCTTAACAGCCCGGCCAAGATCGGCCCGGAGGTGGTGCGCGCCTGGGCGCGCATCCTGCGCGAGTTGCCGTCCTCGCGACTGACGATGCTGCGCGCCGATGAACCCGCGACGCGCGCACGCATCGAGAATGCGTTTCAGGCCGAGGGCGTGGATATCTCGCGCATCGCGTTTCTTCCGACGCTCGAGCCCGCACCCTTCCGTGAGCAGCTTGCACGGATGGATACGGTGCTGGATGCCTTTCCGCTGGTCGGCGGCACCACCACCTGCGAAGCGCTCTGGATGGGATTGCCGGTGGTGACGCTGGCGGGCGATGCCTATCTCAAGCGCGTCGGTGCGAGCTGGCTCGCGAACATCGGACGGCCGGAGTGGATTGCTTCGAGCACCGACGAGTACGTCACCAAGGCCCTCGGGCTGGCGCGCGATCCGGTGGCACTGGCTTCGATGCGTGCCGGCCTGCGTGATGCGATGCGTACCTCGCCGCTTTGCGACGCGCCGGGCTTTGCCCGTGATTTCGAAGTGACGCTGCGCGGCGTTTGGCAGGAGTGGTGCTCGAAATCCCGCTCTGCTTAGCTGAAACGGCGCTCCAGCACCGGCACCGTGTTGGGCAGCAGTCGCACCTTCAGTTCGCCCGCGATCGCCACCGTGTTGTCCGGCACATCGCGGTCGATGATGAGTGCGTTGGCGCCGATCACCACGTTGCTGCCGATCCTGCAGCGGCCGATCACGCGTGCACCGGTGTACATCACCACCCCGTCGCCGAATTCAGGGTAGTCGCCCGCTTCGTTCGAGCCGACAGTGCAGTTCTGGTAGATGCAAAAATGACCGCCAAAGCGGGCGTTGCCAATCACCGTGCCGGTGGCGTGCATGAACTGGAACACCTCGGGCAGGGCCACATCGGGGAACACGTCCACGCCGTGCAGCGCCTTGTTGAGATAATAGACGCGAAATGCAAGGTCGCGACCTTGCTGAATACGGTCAAGGTCGCGACCTTGCTGAATACGGCCAAGGTCGCGACCTTGTTGAATACTTTCAAGACCCCGTACCTCCTGGTCGCTCCTCGATGCGTGAAGCGAATTGGCAAGCAGGTACAGGAACATCGCGTAGTGGTCGGGATGCAGCGGATTGAACGAAGGCCCCACGGCGTCCTGAAACTTGTGCCGGTGGATGCCGGCGAAGCAGTGGCCGAGGCGATCGAGCGCCTGTGCGACCGGGGCGGCGAGTTCGGCGGCAAGCGCAGCGTCGGACGCACCGGGCAGCGGGAAAAAATGGCAGAGCTGCCGCGCCACGTAGAGCGGGAGTTCGTTGCGGTCGAGGTGACGCAGGCTGACGGGGTTCATTGTTGATGTCATTGTCGGTCCATAATGCGCCGCCCATTTTAGGGAATATCTGAACCAGGGGGCATCGCCCCCTTGTATATCCCCCACTCGAGAGGGAAGCTCTGTTTGATTCGTTGCAAAATCGGGACTTGATCAGAGCTTCCTTCGCTTCGGATGCATGCAATCCCGGGAGAAATCCACGTTGGGACAGGAATGAACACAGGATATTCGGCGGTGCTCTTCGACCTCGATGGCACGCTGGTCGACAGCGCGCCCGATCTCGCGGCGGCGGTGGACCGCATGCTCGTGAACCTCGGCTTTGCGCCCTGCGGCGTGGCGCCAGTACGCGACTGGATCGGCAAGGGCATAGAAAAACTGGTCGAGCGCGCCCTGCGGGCAGCGCTCGGCGGTGGCGATGTGCCGGCCGAGCTGCACAAGCGCGGCCTGGGCTTGTTTTCGGTCGCCTACGAGCAGACCTCCGGGCAACTCGGAACAGTCTATCCCGGGGTCGTCGAGGCGATCACCGAACTCGCGTTGCGCGGCGTGCCGATGGCCTGCGTCACCAACAAGGCACGGCGCTTCACCGTGCCGCTGCTCGAGGCAATCGGCCTTGCGCCGCATTTTCGCGTGCTGGTCTGCGGGGATT
>CANIEV010000115.1 GCA_947466535.1 Betaproteobacteria bacterium | reverse complement strand
GCTGTCGTCGTGGGACACCACCGCCGCATCGAGGCGCGAGATTCCCTGCGCGCGCAGCGCCGGCACAACCACCCTCTTGCCGCTGTCGCTGTCCTGCCCCCAGGACGGGCCTGTGTCGAACAACAGCGTGTGATGGCTCGTGCGCGCAAGCACCGCGAGACCCTGCCCGACATCGAGCATCGTAAGCTGCAGTTCGCCGTGCGCGGGCGCAGCGGGCGGCAGGGCGATCATCGGCAGGCACAGCACCGCACCGAGGCTGCGCGCCGGAATGCCGCGAGGCGCAAGCAGCCACGCGAGGCCCGCGAGCGCAAGTGCCACGCTCCAGAGCGGCGGCGCATGCTGAGTCCATTGCGCCGAATCAAACGCCGAGAGCACACCGAGGAACACGATCAGCGGTTCGAGCACCGCGTGCGCCGCGCCGAGCATCGGGCCGGCAGGCAATACCGCAGCCAGCAGCGCAAGCGGAGTCACGATCCAACTCACCACCGGAATCGCGATCGCGTTGGCAAGCGGCGACACCAGGGACACCTGCTGAAAAAACACCAGCGACATCGGCACCAGCGCGATTGTCACCGCCCATTGCATCCTGCCCCACTCGCTCCACCACGGCCGCGGCAGCATCGAACGCGGCCCGGCATAAAAGATCGCCGCCACCGCGCCGAAGGACAACCAGAACCCCGGTGAGACCACCGCCATCGGGTCGAGCAGCAACACCACCAGCATCGCTGCGGCAAGCGTATGCGATGCACTCGTGTCGCGACCGAAGAGTCGCGCCGCCGCAACCACGCCGAGCATGTAGAGCGTGCGCTGCGCCGGAACTGCGAACCCCGCCAGCAGGCAATAACCGAAAGCCGCGACAAAACCCGCTGTCGCTGCCGCCTTCTGCGCCGGCAGCGACAGCGCGAGCGGCGGAATCCGCCGCCAGGCAAACCCGACAACCCAGGCGAACAGCCCCGCCACCATGGTCACGTGAAGTCCCGAAATGCTCATCAGGTGGGCGGTTCCGGTGCGCGCGAACACGTCCCAGTCGGCGGGTTCGATCGCGCGCTGCTCGCCAATCGCAAGCGCCACCAGAACGCCGGTGAGCGGACGGTCGCCGGCGGAGTCCCAGTAGCGTTCGCGAACCGATTCACGCAGCCTGTCGATCGCATGGCCGATTCCGCCCGCCTTCGGGTCGAGGCGTTCGATCTCGCCTGCGCCCGCCGCGTTCACCGTGCCGGTGGCGCGGATGCCGCGCTCGAACAGGTAGGCCTCGTAGTCAAAGCCGTCGCGGTTCACCCCGCCGTGCGCACGCTTGAGCGTCACCGGCAATCGCCAGCGCTCGCCCGCGCGCATCGGCTGCAGGGTTTCGAATTCGGTCTTGTCCAGCCCGTTGAACCAGGAAAGCCGCACCCGGGATGGAACGTGCGCCTCCGGCGGGATCGCCGATTCCACATCGAAATCAAAGCGCAGGGACCGGTCACCCGGCTGGGGCAAGTCGGACACCACACCCACCAGAGTGATCCGCCTGCCCTCCCATTCCGGCGCGAGCCGGTCATCGAGGCCCGCCTGCGCGATGAACGTGGCGAGCAGCGCACCGGCGAACACGAACGCAAGCGCGATAAGAACCAACCTGACCTGGCCTCCAAGGCGTTTCCCCGCCGGCTGCGCCGACGCCGCAGCCAGCAGCATAAGCACTACAAGAACCAGTCGCCCGTTCCCGCCGGGCAACACCGGCTGAAACTGCAGCCACGCGGCACCCGCGGCAAAACCGAGCGCGGCGAGTCTCATGCGAGGGTTTCGATGCGTGCCATGCAGCACTAACGCACGAGCCGGCGATGCGTTGCACCCACGCCGACCCCGAACAAACGGATCGGAACCTGGCATGCACGCTAGAATCCATGTTATCAACAAGGCTTTTCAACGGAGGAGCAGCAATGGATAACGACGCCAAGAAAACCGCTTTGAGAATGATCCCCTACGGCCTGTATGTGCTGACGGCCGCGAGCAAGGACGGCAGCAAGCTCGCCGCCGCCACCGTGAACTGGGTGACTCAGGCCTCGTTCGCCCCGCCGCTGGTCGCCGTGGGTGTCAAGGCCGACTCCCAGTCGCACGCACTGATAGAGGAATCGGGCGAATTCGTCCTCAACATCATCGCCAAGGGCGACAACGGCCTGGCCTTTGCCTTCTTCAAGCCCTCGACGGTCGAAGGCAACAAGATCAGCGGCGAGACCTTTGCCCCGGGTTCGGTGGTCAAGGCCCCGGTGCTCGACAAGGCGCCGGCGCACGTCGAGTGCCGCGTGGTCGAGACGGTAAAAAAAGGCGACCACACGCTGTTTGTCGCAGAAGTGGTGGAAGCGCGCGTCAAGACTGCGCCGACCGGCCGTGCGGATGACGCGATCTGCTGGCTGAAGGATCTCGGCGAGAAGGTTTACTACGGTGGCTAAAAAGTGCCGCCGGTCGGTGTACTACGGCGTCTGAACAGTGCCGCCGGCCGTTTGAGCCAAAGCAACGTCCCGCGCGGTATCGCGGACTACAATCTGACTGAGGGCGCGGGGGAATGTTCTCCCGCAGTCCGCAACCCGGGCCGCAATGCCGCGCAAATACTTTCGCAAGTACCTGCCGACCTACGAATCGCTGCAAAACAACAAATGGTTCGCACGCTTTGGCGGATTCCTGCAGCACCCCAATCTCTGGCGCCTGAACCGTGGCTCGGTGTCGGGCGGCGTGGCCATCGGCCTGTTCGCCGGCCTCATTCCGGGCCCGTTGCAGATGCTGGGCGCGGCGCTTCTCGCGGTGCCCTTGCGCATCAACCTGCCGGTCGCACTGATTACCACGCTCTACACCAACCCCTTCACCATCGGTCCGCTGTATCTGCTCGCCTACGAATACGGAAAGCTGCTCACCGGCGCCGACGGCATCCATCTCAGCCAGGCCCCGGACATGGACTGGACGCATCCGGGCGTCTGGCTGGACGCGTTCCTGCATTGGATGCTGTCGCTCGGACAACCGTTGCTCGTGGGCCTTGTCGCGCTCTCCCTGACGCTTGCCGCCGCCGGCTGGTGCCTGGTGCGTCTGGCCTGGCGGATCGAGGTCACGCTCTCCTGGCGGCGGCGCCGGCGCACGCGGGCGGCACGATGAATATCCGGCAATCCGCGCAGGCCTGAGCATGGCGATCCCGGAACAACTCCGACAACGCGTCGGCCGACGCATCGGACGGCCGCTGCTCATGCTGATGGTGATCCATGTCGTCGGCACGATCGGCTACATGCTGATCGGCGGGCCCAAGTACACGCCGCTCGACTGCCTCTACATGACCTTCATCACCGTCGCCACCATCGGCTACGGCGAGGTGGTGGATCTGAGCCTCTCGCCCGTCGGGCGCGTGTTCACCATGGTCATCGGCTGGTCCGGCATCGGCACCACCTGGTACATGATGTCCATGATCACCGCCTTCATCGTCGAGGGCGAGATCAATGTCGCGTTGAGGAGAAAAGGCATGCTGAACACGATCGCGAAGCTGCGGGGCCACTACATCGTCTGCGGCATCGGCCGGGTCGGCACCAACGTCGCGCGCGAACTCGCGGCAACCGGCCGCCGCTACGTGATCATCGATGTCAGCCAGGCCAAGATCGACTCGTGGCGCGAACATTTTCCTGACGCGTTCTACATCCACGGCGACGCGAGCGACGACGAGGCACTCGCGCAGGCAGGCCTGCAACACGCCGCGGGCGTGTTCGCGATCACCGGTGACGACGCCAAGAATCTCGTGATCACGCTCTCGGCCAAGCAGGCGCACCCCGCGGTGCGCGTGGTCGCGCGCTGCCACGAAGTCGGCTACATCGACAAGATTCGCCGCGTCGGCGCCGACGACATCGTGTCGCCGGACTTCACCGGCGGGATGCGAATTGCATCGGCCATGGTGCGGCCGCATGTGGTGAACTTCCTCGATGAAATGCTGCGCTCGGACAAAACGCTGAGGGTGGAGGAAATCAAGGTCCGTCGCAACTACGGCTCGCGCCTCGGCGACCTCAATCTCAAGAGCCGCGAGCACATCCTGCTCGCGGTCCGCGGCACGGCGGGAACCGAATTCAATCCTGCCGACGATCTCACCGTCGCGGAGGGCGATGTGCTGGTGGTGATGGCCACGCCAGCGGGCCGCGCCGCACTTGAATCGCGCTTCGCCTGAACGCGTGACAGGAAGCGGGTTCGCCCCTGACACGCAGGCTGTATTACTCCGGGCGCGCTATTATTTGAACGATGCTCCCGGCGTACGGCCGGCAGGTAGAAATACGCATCCGCGGATGCCACGACCATGACCCGAACAGACGCCGACTTTCTCGCTCTCGAAGGTGAAAACCGCCAGTTGAAAAACACGGTGGCCGCCCTGCGCACGGAACTCGAACGTGCCAACGGCGAGACGGACAGCGCAGTCCGACACGCCACATCGACCGCGATGGCCGAAATCTCGCAGCTCAAGAGCACGGTCGGTGTGCTGCGCGATGAACTCGAGGCAACGCGGCAGGAAGTCCAGTCCGCCGCGGCCCGCGCCGCCGCCGCCGCGGGCGACGAGATCGTCCAGCTCAAGGCCACCGCCACCGCGCTTCGCGACCAGCTGGAACTCGAGCAGTCACAACGCGACGAGGCAGTGCGCGCCGCGCACAATGCGAGCCAGAACGAGATCGTCCAGCTTCGCGCCACTGCAAGCGCACTGCGCGACGAACTGGAAGCCGCGCGCATCGACCGCGACGCAGCCGTGCACCAGGCAATCGCCTCCAATCAGGACGAACTCGCGCAGATGCGCTCCACCATCGCGGCCTTGCGCGACCAGCTCGAGGCGGCGAACATTGCACGCGAAGACGCAGAAGCCGCGATGCGCAAGGAGCACCGCAACGAGATATCCGACCTGCAGGCGACAGTGCGCGAACTGCGAGACCGCCTGCAGGATGCCGCCACCGAAGCGTCGCGCTAGAGCACACTGATCCGAGGCAGCCAGCACATCATGTCAGCCGAGAAATCCCAGCCCACCGCGGATATCCGCGCCCTTCCGGTTCGCAAGAAAAAAGGCACCGGCAACGGCGAGCGTTCCGGAACTCACCGTCTGAAGATGGTGGAACTGCTGCTCAAGGTGTCGCACGAAATGGCGGCGCACGACACGCTGGACGACGTGCTGCGCGCCCTGGTCGAGATGACCACCGCCGAGCTCGACGCGGAGCGCGGATCGCTGTTCCTGAACGACGCCACCACCAACGAGCTGTATTCGCGCGTGGCGCAGGGCAACATCAAGCGCGAAATCCGCCTTCTCAACAACAGCGGCATTGCCGGGCACGTTTTCACCAGCGGCGAGCCGATGATCATCCACGATCCGTACTCGGACGAGCGCTTCAACCGCTCGATCGACGAGCAGACCGGCTTTCTCACCCGCAACATCCTGTGCGTTCCGATCAGGACGATGAGGGGCGAAGTCATCGGCGTGGCGCAGACGTTGAACAAGCGCAAAGGCAGCTTTACCCAGCGCGACCTGATGCTGCTCGAGGCAATGACCACGCAGGGCACGCTCGCGCTGCAGGGAGCGCAGTTCATAGAGCGGATGAAGGCAGTGCGCGCGCAGGAGATGGAGTTCGTCGAGATCGTCTCGGAGGTCACCGCCGACATCAAGCTCGGCTCGCTCCTCAAGCGGGTGATGGGCGAGGCGACACGGCTGCTCAACGCCGAGCGCTCCACCCTGTTCCTGAACGACGACAAGACGCACGAACTCTGGTCCGAAGTTGGCCAGGGCCTGGAGTCGATGCAGATCCGCCTGCCCAATCACCTTGGCATCGCCGGCGCGGTGTACACCTCGGGCAAGTCGATCAACATCCCCTACGCCTACGCCGACCTGCGCTTCAACCCGAGTTTTGACAAGAAGACCGGGTATTTCACCCGCTCCATCCTGTGCGTGCCTATCATCAACAAGCACGGCAAGACCATCGGCGTGACGCAAGTGCTGAACAAGCGCGGCGGCCCCTTCTCCGCCGAGGACGAATCGCGGCTGCGCGCGTTCACCGCGCAGATATCGATTGCGCTGGAGAACGCCAAGCTCTTCGCCGACGTGCAGAACATGAAGAACTACTCCGAGGCGATGCTGGAATCCATGTCCTCGGGCGTGATCACGCTGGATGAGAACAGCAAGGTCGTCACCTGCAACGCCGCCGGGCTTCGCATCCTGCGCGTCGGGCCGGACCGCATCCTCAATCGCACCGCGGCGGAATTCTTCACCGGCGACAACGCCTGGGTGCTCGACAAGCTGAAGAAGGTGGTGGACAGCGGCCAGCTCGAAGTCATCATGGACGCCGAGATCGCGCTCGCGGAGGAACGCATCTCCACCAACTTCACCGTGCTGCCGCTTCGCAACGTTGAGCAGAAACGCATCGGCTCGATGCTGCTGATCGAGGACATCTCGAGCGAAAAGCGCCTCAAGTCCACGATGTCGCGCTACATGGACCCGGGCATCGCCGACCGGCTGGTCGCAAGCGGCGCCGAAGTGCTCGGCGGCCAGAGCACGGTGGCCACCGTCCTCTTCTCCGACATCCGCGGCTTCACCACCATCACCGAGGCGCTCGGGCCGCAGGGCACCGTGGCGTTGCTGAACGAATACTTCACCCTGATGGTGGACTGCATCCAGCGCGAAGGCGGGATGCTCGACAAGTTCATCGGCGACGCGATCATGGCGGCCTTCGGCATCCCGGTAGCGCACGACGATGACGTGGACCGCGCGATGCGGGCCTCCATTTCCATGCTGGTGGACCTGCGCAAGTGGAACGCGCAGCGCGGCGAAGAAGGAAAGGCGCCGGTGGACATGGGCATCGGCCTGAACACCGACACGGTGGTGTCGGGCAACATCGGCTCGAAGAAGCGCATGGACTACACCATCATCGGCGACGGCGTAAACCTCGCATCAAGGCTGGAATCGGCCTGCAAGCAGTACGGCGCGCACATCCTGATCAGCGAATTCACCTTCAAGCAGCTTCGCGGCACCTACCGCACCCGCGAGCTCGACTACGTGGTGGTCAAGGGCAAGACCAAACCGGTCGCGGTGTACGAGGTTATGGACTACCACACCGACGAGACCTACCCGCACCTGATCGACGCGCTCGGTTATTTCCGCGACGGCCTCGCTCGCTACCGGCAGGGCAGTTTCGCAGCCGCCTCCGAACTGTTCGCAAAAGTAGTGGAACTCAACCCGAAAGACAAGGCGGCGAAGCTCTACGTCGAGCGCTGCGCCCACCTCGCGGGAAACCCGCCTGCCGGCGAATGGACAGGCGTCTGGGTGATGGAAGAGAAATAGGGGCAAAGAATAACCCCGTCCCATATCTAAAAGTTCAACATTCATTTTAAAAGTGCCCGTCCTGTGCGGGAAAGCGGTCGATTGGCGTACAGAACCGGTTCACCGAAGGCGGTGAAACCGGCGGCGCCGGCAGTACCTACAAGGAAGGCAACATAATGCAGACCACCGTCCGCCGGCTGATTTCGATCGCCGGAATGTCGATTGCCGGGCTCTCACTCTCGCATACGTCCACCGCGGTCTTGGCGCAAAGCAATCCGACCTATATCCCCTTCGGCCCGGCCAAGGGCTCGCTCTACAAGCCGGACTCTGGCCCGGCGCCGCGCGTGGCGCTCGTCATCATGCACCGCACCGCCAACTACCTGAACCACACCGGCTGCCGGGAGCTGTCGGCGCGCGGCTTCATGGTGCTGTGCATGAACAACCGGTTCGAGAACAACGAAATCGCGGTGCGCTGGGAGCAGGTGCCGCTGGATGTGAAACAGGGCGTGGCCTACCTGCGCAAGCAGCCGGGCATCAGCAAGATCGTGCTCTTCGGCCACAGCGGCGGCGCGCCGACCATGAGCTTCTATCAGGCCGTGGCCGAGAACGGCACCGGCTACTGCAAGGGCTCGAACAAGCTGGTGGAGTGCGGCGACGATCTTGCCGACCTGCCGAAGGCGGATGGCATCGTGTTCGCCGACGCGCATCCGGGCAATCCCGCGATCGTGATGCGCGGCATCAACCCGTCGATCCTCTCCGAGCATGGCCTGCCGGTGGGCATCAACCCGGCGCTCGACCCGTTCAACCCGAAGAACGGCTACAACCCGAACGGACCGTCCACCTACTCGCCCGCCTTCCAGTCAGCGTTCTTCCGCGCCCAGGCCGAGCGCGTACAGGAGCTGATCATCAGCTCGCAGGACAAACTCGCCCGCATACGGAACAAGGCCTACCCCTTCCCCGACAACGACCTGATCGTGATGCCCGGCGCGGGCAACCCGGGCGCCGGTCCCGGCGGCTCGGTGTACCTCGCCGCGCTCGACCCGACGGTGAGTCTCAACAGCACGGTGCAACCGCGCAAGCTGCTGAAGAACAACGGCACGGTCGTCACGCAGATCGCGCGCATGGCCTTCGCGCCCGACCGCCTCGCGCCGCTGACGAACCCTACGTTCGATGTGGGCACCAAGCTCTTCAGCCTGCGCTCGTTCATGAGCGCCAATGCGGTGCGCGCCACCAACTCGCTCGACGGTATCGACCATTGCTCGAGCAACAACTCCACCGTCTGCGCGGTCCAGTCAATATCGGTACCGGTGCTGTTCGCCGCAATGGGCGCCTTCATCTTCATCCGTGACAATGAGATCCACTACGAAGTCGCGAAAAGCGCCGACAAGGACTATGTCGTCATCGAAGGCGCGAACCACGGCTTCGCGCCCTGCACCGCCTGCGAGCAGACGCCGGGGCAGTATTCGAACTCGATGCGCAATTTCTACAACTACGTGCGGGACTGGATCAACGTGCGCTTCTGATCCGTGTCTTGCACCCGGAACAACGACGTGCCGTACTTTCCCCCGGGGCGGGAATGTCGGGATCGGCACTGCTTGTGATGACAGCGGGCTTCGCGCTGATGTCCGGTCCGATGCAGACGGCGCGCGCGTCCGGTTAAGGCAGGCCCCTACCCGGGCGGACGAAAATCGGTCGTCGCGCTTCAGTCCCTCGTCTTTTCTGCCGATAGGGGTGTAACGGCCCATTGGCCCCGATTGAACCGTCATGTCCGTGAACCGTCATGCCCATCATCACCCGACTCTCCAACATAAAAATCCTGGCGATTGACGATCTTGCGGGAATGAGGACGCAGCTCACGGCCACTCTCGTCACGCTGGGCTTTGAGCGGCTGAGCGTCTGCTCAGGCATCCGCGAGGCGATGGAGCGGCTCTCCGAACTCGCCTACGACGTCATCATCTGCGACTACTACCTTGGCGACGCCACGTCCGGGCAGCAGTTTCTGGAGCACCTGCGGGCAAAGGCACTCATCCCCCCTTCGACGATATTCATCATGATCACCGCCGAAAGCGGCTATGTACCTGTGATCCGGGCGGCGGAGTGCGCGCCGGACGACTACCTCGTCAAACCGTTCACCGCCGCCCAGTTCGAAGCGCGGGTGATAAAACTGATAGAAAAGCGCGAACGGCTTTTCCCGGTTCATGCGGCAATCGAGGCGGGAGACATCGGGCAGGCGGTTGCGCAATGCGATGCCGTGATCCATGCCAAGGACAGGTTTTCCAACGATGCTCTGAAACTGAAAGGCTCGCTGCTGTTCAAGGCCGGCGAGTACGCGAAGGCGCAGGACGTCTACCAATCGGTGCTCGACATGCGTTCGATCGGCTGGGCGCAACTGGGCCTGGCCCGTTCGCTCAAGGCACAGAATGACGGTGCGAAGGCCGAAACGATCCTTGAGGCTCTCATAGCCGAGAACAAACACATGATGGGAGCCTACGACACGCTTGCCGAAATACTGTCCGATACGGACCGGGACAAACAGGCGCTCTCGGTGCTGCAGCGCGCAACCAGCGTCTCACCCGGCACGGTCGCCCGCCTGCGCTCCATGGGAAGGGTCGCCATCGCGGCAGGCGATGCGGAGATCGCCGAGAAAACCGTCCGCCAACTGATCAGCGAGCACAAGTACTCACCGGTCAAGGAAGCGGGGGACTACCTGATGGCGGCGAGCGTGCTGTCCGGCGCGGGGCACCCCGACGAAGCGCTCTCGATGGTAAGCGCCGCGCGAGGAACGTTTGCCACTGACGCGGACAGGCAAACCCTGTCTGTCGCCGAAGCCACGGCGCATATCGCGCGGGGCGACAAGGAAGCCGCCGCATGCGCACTCGATGGAATACGGGAAGCCTCCGCCGGATCCCTGGACCGCGAAACCGTCGCCGCGCTGGGAAAGGCCCTCTACACCGTCGGCGACGATGCCCGGGGGCGCAAGTACCTGCAATATCTTGTGCATAACAATCCCGACGACCCGAAGGTGCTCCGCGAGGTGCAGGCCACCCTCTCGGCCGCCGGCAAACCGGACGAAGCTAAAGCCATGGTGGAGGGGTTCCGGCAGGAAGTAATCGACGAGAACAACGCGGGGGTGAGGCTGGCGCAAGCAGGTCAGCTTGACGAAGCCATCGGGAAGCTCACCGACGCGGCAGAGCGGCTTCCGGGAAACCTCCAGATCATTTCAAATGCCGCACTGGTTCTCGCGCTCGCAATCAGCAAGAAGCATCCGAGCAAGCAACGCATGCAGGACTGCCTGAAGTACCGCAAGCTGATGCTCCTGCGCGATCCGAACCATCCGAAACTGGTGCAGATCGATACGCTTCTCGCACAATGGAAAAGCGCTCCCGCGTGATGCTCAGGGCGGTCGCTCACGACGTCAAGAACAAGCTGGCGGAGCTGGCGCTGTGCCTCGCCGAAACCAACCCGGGCGCGGCCGCGCTGGCAATCGACGCAGCTGGAACACTGACGCACGCGTTGATGGTGGAATCCGACGAGCTCGATCCCGCAATAGATGCTGCGTGTCCGGCAGACCTGCTCGAGGAGACGGCGCTGCAATACCGGCAGCTGTTCCCCGGAAAACACATCGACATCGAGTCGAAAGAGACGCCCGCCCTCTGGTTCTATGACGAACGGCTGATCCGCCTGACGCTGTCCAACGCGGTTCACAATGCGCTCAAATTCTGCCGCAGCACAGTGCGGCTGAAGGCCGCTGAAATCGACGGCTTCCTCGTTTTCGAGATTCGGGATGACGGAACGGGATTTCCCGAGCCGCTGCTTGCCACCGGCCTCGAATCCGGAAACACAGAGGCGCTGCGCTCGGAACGCGGAACCGGCCTGGGGCTGCTTCTGACCCGCAGGATCATCCAGGCGCATCGCGTCGAACGGGGCGGTGCCATCCGCACCGGATGGATGACCCTGGGCAATGAGCAGGGCGCGGTCATTCGCATGGGCCTGCCATGAAGCAGAAATCGGAAATTCGATGCACCGCCGGGGCCTGTGCCATTCCATCCCGTCTGGCCTGAGCGCAATCTGCGCCGACCGCGGTGAAGACGCTGGGCGGCGCCAAACACCCCGGGCGCCATCCTGACCTGAAGCCACTCCCTTCGTCGAACGATCTACCGCCCGGCGTACTCGTACGCGCCAAGGCACCACGCCGCCTCGTCCTCGTACCACTCGCAGAACAGCCACCCGGAACCGATGTCCTCCAGATCGAAGCTCGGCTGCCTGACAGGATAGTGCCGGATGCGCACCGCCCCCGCCTGCAGCGCCGCGGCGTACTCGCGAGGCGGCAGGCGAAGCGCGTAAGTATGCGTACCCGCCGCCAGGCCGAACACCACGCCGGTACGCGGATGCATCAACACCGGCACCCCGAGGAACACTGCACGGCAGTCCTCAGGCAAACCGGCCTGAAGCTCCTCCCAGAGTCGCGCAAGCAGGTCCGGATGCAAGCCGAGCGTGTAATGCGGATGCTCCACTTGATCCGGCCTCGCGATCCGCTGCAGATCGGGCCGAAGGTTCATGGGTTCGAAACGGCGGCGAAAGCCGGCGTTGGCGGGGTGATCGAGCGGAGATGCGCCTGCGGGAGTTCGAGGTGTTCCCGACACGTTTCCGCCCTGCTCCTAAGCGCCGACTCTGCTCACGAGCGGAAACTGCCCCGGATACCGGATGGATTCAACCGCCAAATCAACATCCAGGTCAGGCCAATACAGGTGGCCGGACGCATGAAGTTTAACGTTCAGTATCTTGCCAACCTGAACATCCTTGAACCACGGGAATTCCGAAAACGGCAGAAACAGTTCCTCATTGCCAAGCAACAGCCAGAAACCATGGCTGGAAATGTTGATTACTTCAACCGGAGAAATGCGTGTTCCAGGCGTTACGGATGTCATCGCGGTGCTCCTCAACCAATCGAAGTGCCTCGTGGATCTCTCGCTGCGAAAGGCCGACGTGCTGGTCAAGCTCAATCGCGGATTCAAGCCAGAACATGGCTTCTCCGTTCTGATCAGAACGATGCTACCCCGCAGACGGCCACTTGATCTGCACCTTGCGGTTGTTCGCAAGGCAGTCACGCAGGTACAGGTTGATGAGGCTCTGGTAAGGAACACCGGCCTCCGCGGCCATGCCTTTGAAATACTCCACGACGTCTTCGGAAAGCCGCATCGTGACCGGCTTTTTCAGCCTGGAAGCGTACGGATTTTTGCGGGATTTCAGTTTGGAAAGGTCGTACTCGGTTTTCATGTCAGTTCCCTTGATAGAACGCGCTTTCACGCCGGGTAGCCTTGCGAGCGGAAATGATTCGAATGACTTCGCCGTCTTCGCGCTCGCAATGGCAGACAAGAAGCAGCTTGGCGCCGGCACTCATGCCAAGCATCAGGAAGCGCGCCTCGTCTGATGAGTGGTCTTCATCAAAGAATTGCACGGCGAAATCGTCGAAGAACACCGACTTCGCCTCGTAGAAGGAAACTTGATGCTTCTTGAGGTTGGCCGCGGCCTTGGCCGGGTCCCATTCGAACCTGATCATAAATACATTGTATTTATCATCGACGGCATGTCAAGCCGCGGCCCGCCAGAGTAAATCCTTGGTAGTGCTCGGGTGGCAGTTCATCCGAAAAAAAACCGCTATGTGCGCTGGCGAACAGAGCGTCGCGACCGGATACGGGCATAATTCACTATGAATAAATCCATAAACGCAAAATGCTTGGGGAAATTCGCCATGAACGCACACATCAAGAACTGCCTCTCCGCCGCCGCGCTCGCCTGCCTGCTGGCGGTATCCCTCACCGGATGCGGAAAAACCAGCGAACCCACGGCGGCCGCGCCCGTCGCCGTTGCGCCCAAGGTGGAAACCACGGATGCCGACGTCACCACCGGAGTCAAGACCGCCCTCCTCAATGACGAGGCCCTGAAAAAATTCGACATCGCGGTCGTGACCTCCAAGGGTGACGTCCGGCTGACCGGCGTGGTGGACAACCAGGGCCAGATCGACAGCGCGTTGAAACTCGCGCGGAGCGTGGAAGGCACCCACAGCATCCACGACGAGCTCACCATCAAGAAGTAAGCGTATTCCCGGCCGGGCGGCTAACGACCCCTGCCCGGACGCCGCCCGAGCCAATCTGCCGTGAGTTTGCTCAACCCTTCCGAGGCACAGGGCATATCACCTCCCTGCCCGCCACGACCATCGCCGAGAGCATTTCCTTCGGAAAGAAGGGCTCGCCGTTCTTTCCGATTTCCTCCGGCGTCATCGCTGCGAAAT
>CANIEV010000114.1 GCA_947466535.1 Betaproteobacteria bacterium | reverse complement strand
TACGAGGGGGCGTAGCCCCCTTGTTCAGTGGCTCCCTAGAATTCTATCGGGTCGACATCGAAGTGCCAGCGCACGCGCGCGTTCAGGCGCTGCGCCTCCAGCGTTGTTCGCCATTTACGGAGGAAGCGCTGAAGGTTCTGCCTTGAGGCGGATTGCACCACGAGCTGCGCGCGGTCCCGGCCGGAGAGGCGCTCGAGCGTTTGCGGCACCGGCTCGAACACTGTCATGCCCGGTGCGTCGGGTGCCACGGATGCGGCCTGCTTTAGAAACGCGATCGACTCGGCCATCTCGGGCGCATCGGCCCGTAATGCAGCTTCGAAAAGGTAGGGAGGAAATCCAGCCTGTTCTCGCTCTGCGAGAAGCGAGTGCGCGAAATTTTCGTAGTCGTGACTCAGCAGTGCCTGATACAGCGGGTGTTGCGGAAAGCGCGTCTGCACCATCACTTCGCCCGCGAGGTCTGCGCGCCCCGATCGTCCTGCGACCTGGGCGAGTTGCGCGAACAGCCTCTCGGCTGCACGGTAGTCCGCGGCGAAAAGTCCCGCGTCCGCGTTGACTACGCCGACCAGCGTGACACGGGCGAAGTGATGGCCTTTGGCGAGAATCTGAGTTCCGACGAGGATGTCGGCTTGTGCTGCGCGCACGAGGATGTCCGCGGGCCTTCCACCGGTGCTGTCGCTGTCCACGCGAACGATATTTGCGTTCGGGAAGCGTTCCGCAAGCGCCGCCTCGAGTCGCTGGGTTCCCCGGCCCACCGGCGCGAGGTCGACGTTGCCGCAGTGCGGGCAGGCGCGCGGTATCGCTATGCTGTAGCCACAGTGGTGGCAACGCAGTGTCTTTTCCTTCAGGTGCACCACGAGATGGCTTGAGCAGCGATTGCAGTCGCCGACCCAGCCGCATGAGTTGCAGAGCAGCGACGGCGCATAGCCGCGCCGGTTGAGAAATACCAGCGACTGTTCGCCGCGGGCAAGCCGCTCCGCGATTGCTTTCTCGAGCAGCGGCGACAGACCGTCTTTCGCCGGCGATTCCCGGGTGTCGATCATCTTTACTGTGGGCAGGGTCGCTGATCCATGCGCGCGGCGACCAAGACGCAGCATACGGTAGCGGCCGTCGAGCGCGTGCCGGTAGGTTTCGAGCGAAGGCGTTGCGGAGGACAGCACCACCGGGACACATGCACGTTGGGCTCGGACAACCGCGAGGTCGCGTGCGGAATAGCGAAAGCCGTCCTGCTGCTTGAAGGACGAGTCCTGTTCTTCGTCTACGACGACTATCCCGAGGCGCGGCATTGGCGTGAGTACGGCAAGTCGTGTTCCGAGAAGAATGTGCGCGGTGCCTTCGTGCGAGGAGCGAAAGGCGCGAGCGCGCTCGCCCTCGGCAAGGCCGCTGTGCTGCACTGCCAGATTTGCGCCGGGAAACCGGTTGCGGAATGCCGCCTCGAGTACAGGCGTCAACCCGATTTCCGGGACAAGAACCAGCGCTTGCTGCCCTTTCGCAAGGGCGCGTGCGATCGCGTGAAAGTAGACCTCGGTTTTTCCGCTGCCCGTGATTCCGAGCAGGAGATAGACACCGAAACCCGCAGTTCCGGCGATCGTATCGGCAGCAGTTGCCTGCTCGTCGTTCAGTGGGTGGGCGGCGATGAACGAGGGTGTCACGGTTTCCGCTGCAACGGATTCGATGCTTCCCGAGGCGATCATGCGCACGACGCTGGCTCGCGGCACCTCTGCCTGTACCGCGAGCACGTCTTCGGGTAGCGGGCCGGCGAGCAAGGATTCAAGCACGCGGCGCTTCGCGCGATCCCGCGCAGGAATGGCGTCCAGAAGCGTGCGGCCTTCGGATGTCAGGGCCAGGAGCGCGGGCGGTGGGTCAAGCGGCTCAGGTTTGCGCAGGCGAGGAGGAAGGGCGGCATGAATGACTTCGCCAAGCGGGCGCTGGTAGTAATCGGCGGCGAACCGGCAAAAATCAATCCACGCTTTCGGCAGCGGTGGAAGGTCGTGCAGTACCGCCTCGACTGACCGGATGCGTTGCTCTGAAAGTTCGGTGGTGTCGTCAATCTCGACAACGACCCCGACCAGACGCTTGCGCCCGAAGGGAACCACAACGCGGCACCCGATGGTCTGGTCTGTCGCCAAGTCATCCTTGTAGTCGAACAGATGCGGAATCGGGACGTCGAGAGCGACGCGAACGAAGGGCATGAAGGTGAACTCAGTGGTGAGGTCCGGGCGCTTGTCTTGAAGAACGAAAACGATGCGTGGACTTCATGAAGTACTTTCTTTCAAAAATGGCCTAAACCCCTTGGACCAAATAGCTTTTTTATCTTATTCACATTTTCTGTGGGTAAATCTGTGGAAAAGACTGTCATTGCAACGTAACTTGGCAAGACAAAAGACATTTTTCCAATAGCCTGTTTTGGAGGCGAGGTATTTATTTTAAATAAATCAATAGCTTATGCAATCTCCCGAGGGAGTCGCCCGAAATCCCGCGCCAATACTGGGTTTCCAGCCGGTGTTGTGTATAAGTCCCGCTCGCGTTGCAGACTCAATTCATGCCGGCGGGCTATCTCGGAAGCGGGTTCTGATGGTATCCGGGGCTCAATTCGTGCACTGCCGCGACCAGCGCAGCGACATTCTCCGGAGGGGTGTGCTGGGAGATGCCATGACCAAGGTTAAACACATGGCCGGTGCCCTGGCCATAGCTCGCGAGTACCCGGGATGTTTCGGATCGCACGATTTCCGGCGTCGAAAACAGGATCGCGGGGTCAAGATTACCTTGGAGTGCAACACGCCCGCCGATGCGTCTGCGCGCTTCACCGAGTTCGATGGTCCAGTCCACGCCCACTGCGTCGCAGCCACAGTCGGCGATGGATTCGAGCCACAGGCCACCGCCCTTGACGAATACAACGCTTGGCACGCGCCTGCCATCAGCTTCCTTCAGCAAGCCGCTTATCACGCGCTTGAGGTAGGCGAGGGAAAATTCCCTGAATGCGGCGTCTGAAAGCGTACCGCCCCACGTATCGAAAATCATCACGGCCTGAGCGCCGGCCTCGATCTGCGCGTTGAGGTAACGGGTGACGGCCTCCGCATTCACCTCCAGCAACCGGTGTGCCGATTCAGGGTCCTGGTAGAGCAGGGACTTGATATGTCGGAAATCATCGCTGCCGCCACCTTCGACCATGTAGCAGGCAAGCGTGAACGGGCTGCCCGAGAATCCGATCAGGGGCACCCGTCCTTTGAGTGCCTTGTGAATTTCCCGAACTGCATCGAGAACGTAACGCAGTTCACCGTCGGGGTCCGGGGCGGCAAGCCGCGCGATTGAGGCACGGTCTCGCAACGGTCGCTCGAACCGCGGGCCTTCGCCGTCGGCAAAGTACAGTCCGAGGCCCATCGCATCCGGGATCGTCAGAATGTCGGAGAACAGGATCGCCGCATCGAGCGGAAATCGATCGAGCGGTTGGAGAGTGACCTCAGTCGCGAATCCCGGCGACTTCGCGAGCGCGAGAAAGCTTCCCGCGCTCGCGCGCGTTGCACGGTACTCGGGAAGGTAGCGTCCGGCCTGCCGCATCAGCCAGACGGGTGTGTACGGAACGGACTGACGAAGCAGCGCGCGGAGAAATACGTCGTTTTCGAGTGTCATGGGGCCCGAGGACTGTTTTGGCGTAACCCGCGCCGAGAGGGCGGAGCGGTAATCGGGGCGGTTCAGATTTTCAGGAGTTTTTTCGCAATGAAATTCCATTCGCCCGGGGTGACCGGGGTGATGGACAGCCGGTTCCCTCGGGCAAGGATACGCATGTCAGCGAGTTGTTGGTACTCGCGGAGCTCGCCGAGCGGGATAAGCCGCGTCTTTCGCGAAAGGCGGGTGTCGACTAGCATCCATCGGGGAGATTCCCGGGTGCTTTTCGGATCGTGGTACTTGCTTTTCGCGTCGAACTGGGTCGGATCCGGATACGCCGGAGTGGCTATTTCCACAATTCCGGCGATCCCGGGTTCCGGGCAGCTCGAGTGATAGAAAAACGCCAGATCGCCGACGCGCATCGTGTCGCGCATGAAATTACGCGCCTGATAGTTCCTGACCCCGGTCCAGGGCACGGTCTGGTTTTTTGCGCTCGCCACATCATCGATCGAGCATTCCCCGGGCTCGGACTTCATCAGCCAATAGTTCATGGGAGGCAGCCGAAAGGTAGGTCGAAAAAAAATCGCAGGCAATGACGCCTGCGATTGCAGAATGGGTGCCCCCCGCAGAAGCCGTCAGACCCAGCTCCTGAACCGTTCGGTTCAAGGCGGTTACGATCCAGTCACCTTCAGGTACATCCGGCTCGCATGGCGAGGGACGCGCACACCGGTGAAACAATGGGCCGCAACCTGAGTAACACAATGTTGGTTCAGAGAATACCGAGGCCTTGGCGTACAACGCAGGGGACATAAGCGTTGAACGATGCTCTCACTTGCAGAAGGCGGCGAGAATCAGAGCAACTTTTCCTGCGCCGCAAGCGCCTGATCGAGCGTCGCTTGCATCGAAGCCATTCTACGCTTGACCGATTCGATGTCAATTGACGACGAGTTGTCGGCACGCATCGTCGCAGAGGGTGTTCCCTGTCTCGAGGCAAGTAGCTCGTGCGCAATGTTCAGGCCTGCCATGACCGCAATCCGTTCTGCGCTCGCAACTTTGCCGTGGGACTTGATCTCGTTCATCTTCTGGTCGAGATGTTCCACTGCAGCGAGCAAGGCCTCGCGCTCATCATCGGCGCAGGCCACTTTGTAGGTGTGCCCCATGATCGTCACGTCCATGGTCTTGGATTTGCCACTCACTTGCTGATCATCCTTGATCGGGTATCTGCTTGAGCAGGGTCTCGAGGCGCTCGCGTGCGTTGTCGATCCGCTCGATCAACGTGCCCTTTTCCGATTCAAGCGTCGCAATGCTTGCGCGCAGGTTGTCGTTATCTTCGCGTAGTCGCCGACAGAGGTCCGCTGCCTGGCGGATTCGAAGTTCCAGCGCGGTGAGTTCAGCGTCCATCGCGACACTATAGTAGTCAAAATCCTGTTAAGTCAAGGCATAAGACATCATTTTCAATGTAGATTCGCATTGTTATCCGGCACTTAGCTGCCTCAACGGGCGTTGCTTCCGGGTATCGTCCGTGCTTGCCTGTTTCGGGCGGGCGGGCGCTGCACGTCCTGGTGCACGTGCAGGGGACGGCGCGTTCCGGTCGGGTATTTCTGCTATGTTTCGCGAAATGTACAGAGGCTTGCCCGACTCCCCCGATTTTTCGAAAATTCGTCGCGTTCTGGTCGTAAAACTCAGGCATCACGGCGACGTACTTCTCGCATCACCGGTGTTTTCCGTGCTCAAGAAGCATGCGCCCCACCTGGAAATCGACGCGCTGGTGTATTCGGACACACGGGAAATGCTTGTGCGCCATCCTGCGATTTCCAAAGTACATACGGTTGGCCGGGACTGGCGCAGTCTGTCCGCACCTGCGCGGCTGGGCCGCGAGTGGGGCCTGTTATCGTCGCTGCGCAGCCGGGAATTCGACCTGCTTGTCCATCTGACCGAGCACCCTCGCGGTGCCTGGCTTGCACGATTGCTGGGATGTCGGTTCTCGATTGCGCCGCGCTACCAGAGTCGATCGCGGTTCTGGAAGAAGAGTTTCAGCCATCTGTTCTCCCTGCCGCTCAACGCGAATCGGCACATGGCGGAGTGGAACCTTGACGCATTGCGTCGTCTCGGATTGCATCCCGCACCCGACGAGCGACGTCTGACCCTGGTTCCGGGTGAAGAAGCGGACACCCAGGTTGCGGGCCTGTTGGCGGATGCAGGAATATCCGGAACGGACTTTGTCCACCTCCATCCGGCATCGCGATGGTCGTTCAAGTGTTGGCCCGCAAGGCAGACAGCGCAATTGATCGACCTGCTCGGGCAGCGCGGTGAAAGAGTGGTCATCACGGGAGCGCCTTCCAGCGAGGAGCGAGAACTGGTGGACGAGATTCTTTCCCTGTGCACGACGTTCCCGGTGGATCTTTCAGGAAAGCTAAGTTTGTCCGCACTTGCGGCGCTTGCGGCAAGGGCGAAACTTTTTGTCGGGATGGATTCCGCGCCGATGCATATCGCCGCAGCAATGGGCACGCCTATCGTGGCATTGTTCGGTCCCAGCGGAGACAAGGAGTGGGGGCCGTGGATGGTTCCGCATCGGGTGATCGCGTCGAGGGAGCATCCATGCAGGCCCTGCGGTCGTGATGGATGCGGGGGCGGCAAAGTGAGCGACTGCCTGGAAACGCTGACATCGTTGGAGGTTCTGGCTGCGGCGGAATCGCTGATTGCCTGACTGATCAGTGATTCGGTCCTTTGTTCGGCATGCCCGGACGAATGGCACTCCTTATAATGAGCGAATGCGTCTCGCAATCGTTCGACAGCGCTACAACCCGTACGGCGGCGCCGAGCGTTTCATCGAGCGTACGGCGTCGGCTCTGTCGGGGAGGCTCTCCATTACGGTGTACGCGCGTGAATGGACCGGTGCCGGCACTGCGCCGGCGGTTCGGTGCGCGCCGTTTCACATTGGACGTCTCTGGCGAGACTGGAGCTTTGCCCGGCAGGTTTGCCGGAAACTCGCATCTGCGACTTATGATCTGGTGCAGTCGCACGAGCGGATCACATGCTGTGACGTCTACCGGGCAGGTGACGGCGTCCACGCAGCCTGGATCGAGCGGCGCGGGCGCTCGCTTGGATGGTTCGGGCGCGTAACCATGAAATTCAATCCGTACCACCGGTATGTGCTGGCCGCGGAGAAGCGGCTTTTTGAAGGCGGCCGGCTGCGAGCCGTGATCTGCAATTCGCGCATGGTGCTGGATGAAATTCGCACGCGATTCGCGATAGACGAGGCCAAGCTCCGAGTCGTGTACAACGGCGTCAATCTTGATGAATTTCATCCCCGTTGCAGGGGCGAACATCGCGCCAGTGGTCGCGCAAGGCTAGGCATTCCGGAAGCAAGTTCGGTGTATCTCTTCGTAGGGTCGGGTTTTGAGCGCAAGGGGGTTCCCACGCTTTTGCGAGCTTTTTCACGTCAATCCGATCGGAATGCACGGCTTGTTATTGTCGGCAAAGACAAGTCTTTGGGAAAAATGCAGAACCTCGCCCGTGACCTGGGCATCTTCGAGAGTGTGCACTTCGCGGGTCCGCAGAAATCGTTGCAGGGGTGGTACGGCCTTGCAGATGTATTTGTTCTCCCAACGCTCTACGACCCCTTTCCGAACGCGGCGCTTGAGGCCCTGGCGTCGGGCCTGCCTGTGATCACCACGCGCGCGAGCGGGATCGCCGAGTTCATAAAACATCTCGAAAACGGAGCGATCTGCGAGGATCCGCTCTCGGTTGATGAGTTGACGGAGTGCATGCAAGCGATTGGAGCGGTCGCGGGGAAGCTGTCCGCCGTGTCCCGAACTACGGCGGAACGGCTGGGTATTGATTCCATGGCGGATCAGCTTGTGGCGCTGTACAGGGAACTGGTTCCGGAGGCCGGAATTTGATTGCGATGATGAAGTATGTGATTTTCAGTCTGCTGCTTGTGACAGCCACATCAGCACACGCGGCAAGCGACGACGAAATCCGCGGCTGGGCAAGGGAGGCCAGTTCTAGCAACCAGCAAGCACTGAAATCCTTGCGCGAATCAGCGGAGATCGGAACCTCGCTTGCTCAATACTATTTGGGGCGGTTGCACCTTGCGGGCGCAGTCGTTGCTCGGGACGACGCACTGACGATCGCCTGGTTCATGAAAGCGGCGGAACAGGGCTACGTCCCCGCAATGCATGATCTGGCAGTCGTTCTGGAACGCGCGCCCGGGGCTTTGCGCGACGTTCCAGCGGCTGCGCGCTGGTATCAGGCCGCTGCGGACAAGGGTCATGCACCTGCGCAAACGAATCTCGGCGTCTTGTACCAAGACGGGATGGGTGTATCCCGGAACCTGCCGCTTGCGGCGGAATTGTTCCGGAAAGCAGCGATTCAAGGAGAGGTGCGTGCCCAGCACAATCTCGGAAAGCTCCACCTTGACGGCAATGGAGTTCCGCAGGATTACGCAGAGGCGCGCCGATGGTTCGAAGCGGCCGCGGCGAAGAATGACGGGGCTGCCTTGTTCAGTTTAGCCAAGCTTTACGCGAGTGGGCATTCGGTTCCAAAAGATATCGATAGGGCCGCCGCCCTTACACGCCAAGCTTCTCAACGAAATTATGCCCCGGCGCAATACATGCATGCCCTTTCGTTTCTCGTTCGTCGCCCGCCTGACGAGGGGGAAGTTGTACGCTGGTTGAAGCGCGCTGCGGCGCAGGGGTACACCGATGCCGAATACAGCCTTGGCGTGATGCTCGGGGAAGGTCGCGGCGTGCAGCAAGACCTGATCGAGTCGCTAGCATGGCTGCAGAAGGCCGCCGACAAGGGGCATCCGGGAGCGATTGATCTGTTGAGGCGCACCAGCGCCCGGTAGCGATCATTGCCATGACCGTTGGAGAGCCAGCGTCACGTGCAGTTCTCCATCCACGGCGTCTATCAGGCGGACGGGATAGAGAGCTTATTCCTTTACAATTCAACATATTCCGGCAACGTTGCTGGCTCTTGAGGATTTCTGTTGCCCCAACTCTCAACCAAGATCTTGTACTTTCGACTGCTTGGTTACGTTCAGCCGCACTGGCGAATGTTCGCCCTTGCACTTGGTGGCATGGTATTGACCGCCGCGACAGAGCCGCTTTTTCCGGCACTTATGAAGCCCCTGCTGGACGGGAGCTTTGTTGCCCGGGATGAAACCTATATCCGCTGGATACCGATAGCCCTGATCGGCGTATTCCTCATTCGTGGAATCCTGACGTATTTGACCTCCTACGCGATGGCCTGGGTGTCCAATCGAGTGATTCACGATATCCGTGTCGCGATGTTTGATCGCCTGCTGCAGTTGCCCACGCGCTATTACGACAATCAGTCTTCCGGAGCCCTGATATCCAAGGTGGCCTATGACGTCAATGGTGTGACGAGCGCGGCAACCGGTGTACTTACTGTTCTAGTGAGGGATACTCTCTCGGTCGTCGGACTGCTCGGATGGCTTCTTTACCTGAACTGGAAGCTGACTCTCGTGACATTGATCATCACGCCTGGCATCGCGCTTGTTATCAAGCTTTTTTCAAAGCGGCTGCGCAGGATGAGCGAGGAGTCGCTGAAGGCGATGGGGCGAATCACCCACACGTTGGAAGAGGCGGTCGAGTGCCACAAGGTGGTGAAGATTTTCGGAGGGCGAGCCTATGAACTTCGCCGTTTCGACAGGGCAAATCTCGAACTGCGCGGCTACAACATGCGCCAGACTATCGCGGCATCCGCGACGGTACCGATCGTGCAACTGTTCGCGGCCCTCGCCCTCGCGATAATCATCTCCATCGCCCTGCAGCAATCCGCCGCCAACGAGCTTTCGGTGGGCGGGTTTGTCTCGTTCATCACTGCAATGCTGATGGTGCTGCAGCCGCTCAAGCATCTCGCTGACGTCAACGCTCCCCTTCAGCGGGGCCTTGCATCTGCGGCAAGTGTGTTTGAGTTGATTGATCAGACTCCCGAACCCGACAGTGGGCGAGTGGACCTTGGACGTGCCCGGGGCGCGATCGAGTTTCGTGAGGTTTCGTTCGCGTACTCCGAAGGGCGCCGGGCAGCGTTGGATCGGGTGAGCATCGCAATCGCGCCAGGCGAAACTGTTGCCCTGGTTGGTCCGTCCGGTGGAGGAAAAACCACGTTCGTGAACCTGATCCCCCGGTTCTATCAGCCCAATTCGGGTCGTATTCTTATCGACGGCGTGGATCTGTCGGAGATCACGCTGGATTCGCTGCGCGCGAATACTGGCCTAGTTTCGCAGGACGTCGCATTGTTCAACGATACGATCGCAGCCAACATCGCCTATGGCGCGCTCGGCAACGTGTCCAGGGAGAGCATCGAGGCTGCGGCGAGAGCCGCGCACGCATTCGACTTTATTGTCGATATGCCGGAGGGTTTCGAAACGATGGTCGGCGAGAACGGCGTGCGTCTGTCGGGTGGGCAACGGCAGCGTCTAGCGATAGCCCGTGCGCTGCTCAAGGATGCACCTATCCTTCTGCTTGACGAGGCGACCTCTGCGCTCGATAGCGAATCGGAGCGCCATGTCCAGGAAGCGCTGGCGACGCTGATGAAGGGCAGGACCACGATCGTCATCGCGCATAGGCTTTCGACCATCGAGCATGCGCATCGCATTGCCGTCCTCCAGCAAGGCAAGATTGTCGAGGTCGGCAATCATGCGGATCTCCTCGCCCGTGACGGCTTGTACGCGAGGCTTTATCGGATCCAGTTCTCACTGGACGAATACGGGACGGAGTCCTGACGGTGCGGTTTTGACGGCGCTTCGGATACTGCATACTGAGTCGTCCTTGGGGTGGGGCGGCCAGGAACTGCGTGTTCTGGATGAATCTTCCGGCATGGTTGGGCGTGGGCACGAAGTAACGATCGCGGCTGCGCCGGGGTCACGAATCCTGAAAGCCGCCCGGACGCGCGGCCTGACGGTTAGGGAGATGCCACTCGCGGGGAAATCCGTGGCGGGCGTGTTCGCGATGCAACGAGCCTTCCTCGAATGTCTTCCTTCTGTCGTGAACTGCCATAGTTCAACCGATAGCTGGGTCTGTGCTCTGGCGGCACGGATCATGTCGAATCCGCCTCCGTTGGTTCGTACCAGGCATATTTCGGCACCAATTCCCCGGAATCTAGCATCGCGTTGGCTATACCGGTATGCGACTGGAAGAGTTGTCACGACAGGCGAGAGCCTTCGCACCCAGGTCATGCATGAGACCGGGCTAGAGGGAAATCGCGTCGATTCGGTACCCACCGGCATAGATCTGGAAAGATTTTCTCCCGCCGACAAGGCGCCGGTACGTGACGCACTTGGCTTGCCCGCCGATGCCTTTCTGGTCGGAATCGTCGCGACACTTCGAAGCTGGAAGGGGCATCGCTATCTTGTGGATGCGATCGCGATGATCGATGACCCCGACGTGCGACTGATCGTTGTCGGAGGCGGGCCGGGGCGGGACAACCTGAACGAGCAAGTCCGGGCGCTAACAATCGGCGGTCGAGTCGTGTTTGCGGGCGAGCAAAGCGATGTCGTACCCTGGCTGAGGGCGTTGGATGTCTTTGTGCTTCCGTCATACGCGAATGAGGGTGTGCCGCAGGCGATCATGCAGGCCATGGCATGTGGTGTTCCGGTCATTACAACGGCCGCGGGGGCAATTCCGGAAATCGTGAAGGACGACTTGACGGGCGTCGTTGTTCCGGTGCGAGACTCCGGAGCTATCGCGAACGCGATCAACAAGCTGAGGATCGACACGGAACGCCAGACTCGCTTTTCGGATGCGGGTCGAAAAGAGGCGCTCCTCCGTTTTTCGTCCCGGTTGATGCTCGATCGCATGGAGACGATATTCATGGAAGCTGCAAAGCGTCGGGCGCGTTCCTGATATGCGTCTGCTCGTCCTCGTCGCTTCCCGGATCGGGGACTCTCTCCTTGTCACACCCGCAATTCGGGCCCTCAAAGGAAAATTTCCGGACGCACATCTGGAGGTGAGGGGCCATCCGAAGCGCATGGACGTATTCCGAAACAACCCGCATATCGATCGACTTGGGTCGATCACCCCTAGTCGCGCGCGGTTCATGGGCTGGGTGTCAGGGAAACGGAATGACCTCGCATTGGTGTTCAACCCGGATACTGAGCTCGAGCGCTTCGCATTGCGCGTCTCAGACCGTGTCGTCGCGTTCGGCAATCCGGATATTGGGCGAATCTCGGACGAACGTATCGTTCGCGTGCGGCGGCCGGTAGACTCCATTCATGCGGTGCATGAACGGCTGTTACTGGTAGAGGCTGTTGGCGCGGTGGCGGACGGATATTTCCTCGATTACGTCTTATCGCCTGAAGAGCGAGAGGCAGCGAGCGTATGGGTTGGAAGTCGCTGCGGACTCGACGCACGGCCCTTGATCGGTGTTCAATTGCAGAGCTTCGCGACAAAGTCCCATCGTGATTGGCCGACGGAAAAATTCGTTGATCTATTGAAGAGGATTCGATCTCGATTTGGTGCAAGCAGGTTTGTACTTCTTGGCGACGAGTCCGGCCGCAAGCGTGCGATCGATGTTGCACGACGCCTCGGGGATTCTTGTGCGGTTGCCGCGGGGGAGATGGGGTTGCGCAAGTCGGCGGCAATCATGTCGGAACTCGACCTGTATATAGGTGTGGACACTGGGCCAACGCACATTGCGGGTGCGCTCGGGATACCGATGGTGGCGCTTTATCACTGCATGTATCCTGGGCGAAACCTCGCACCGCTTGGACATATTAACTGCAGAATCATCGAGCATCCCGCAACGGGCGGCGGATGCAGTGAATTCAGCGACATGGGCGAAATCAGCGTCGACACCGTGTGGACCCAAGTGGTGCAATTGCTGGATGGGCGGACTTGCAAGTGATGCCGCGCGTCGTGTTGCTTTCGCAGGAGATTCACCCAGTCCCGCCTTTGAAGGGAGCGGCGGTGGAACAGTGGATCGATGCGGTTTCCCATCGACTGACTAACGTTGAGCCTCACGTCGTCAGCGTTCCCCACCCGACACGGCCGGATGATGAGACGGACGGTCCAGTTGTCTACCATCGTGTCCGCGTCGGCCGTCTGTACAACCGAATTTTCCGGAAGATCAGCAGGTTGGACCCCTATCCCTACATCCGAAGGGTTGCGGACTATGTGAGAGAAATAGGCGCGCCACTTGTCCACCTGCACAACGCGCCTCACTTTGTACCGCCACTTCAAGAGATTCTTCCTTCTGTCCGTCTCGTTCTTCACATGCACAACGAGAAGACTTTCCGGAATTCAGGAGGCGTGGCCAGGCTGGTAGGTTGCAGTCAATATGTCGTCGACTGGTACAGACAACGCGGATTTCCTGCAGACAAGTTTTCAGTAATTCCGAACGGGGTCGACCTCGACAGGTTTGCCCCTGGGCCTACTGACATGGACCTGCGCCGCACGCACGGGATACCCGATGATGCGTTCGTTGTCTTGTATGTCGGAAGAATTTCTCCCGAGAAGGGAGTGGACCGTCTTGTAGAGGCATTTCGTGCGCTTGACGTTAGTAAGTCGCACCTGGTTCTCGTGGGTGAATGGCCACAGGGTGACGCCAAATTGAGCGAACGGGTCAAATTTGCAGCGACCCTTCGACAATCGCTCAAGGGCATTGCGCACACGGTAATCGACGTGGTGCCGCCCACGGAAGTGCACCGATACTTTCACGTCGGGGACATTGTTGTTGTTCCGTCCCGATTTGAGGAACCTTTCTCGATGGTTGCGATCGAGGCGATGGCGTGCGGAGTCCCTGTGCTGGCTGCGCGGAAAGGCGGCATGACGGAATATCTCCGGCATGGCGAGAACGCAATTCTGTTTGACGCTGAAGCGGGGCCGGTAGGCATCGCCAACGCAATATCACTGCTGCGAGATGATCGGCAGTTGCGGATCAGCCTTTCGCGTGTAGGAAGGTTGCTGGTTACCGAACGGTTCGGATGGCGTGCGGTGGCAGACCAGACGATGTCCTTGTAC
>CANIEV010000113.1 GCA_947466535.1 Betaproteobacteria bacterium | reverse complement strand
TTCTGCTTAAGAACACTGTCACACAGATGGTGTACAAGCACGCTATCTCGACTGTCGTGCCATCGCGCCCGGTGAATTTCCAGATCGAGCAATTACCGGCAGATGGTTGATGGTTGAGGGTCGCAGCAGCGGCAGCACGAGCCTAAACCGGACAGGATCATAGACATGTTTGATCGCCCGTCGGGCGGTCGAAATGCCGTCTTGGTCGCGCTGGATTTCGGGCACGACGACTTTGATGAAAGTCTCGGGGAACTAAAGCTTCTGGCGGTGAGCGCGGGTCTTTCACCTGTCACAGTGGTGCTTGGGAAGCGTGACAGGCCGGATTCGGCCTTGTTTGCCGGTTCCGGGAAGGTCGAAGAGGTCAAGTTGGCGGTGGCGAGCTGCCATGCCGACCTCGTAATCTTCAACCATGAACTGTCGCCCGCGCAGGAACGAAACCTTGAGGTTACGCTGCAGTGCCGGGTCGTGGACCGTGTTGCACTGATTCTGGACATATTCGCGCAGCGTGCAAAAAGCCACGAAGGAAAACTGCAGGTTGAATTGGCGCAACTCGACCATCTGGCGACCAGGCTAGTAAGGGGCTGGAGTCACCTTGAGCGTCAGCGTGGCGGTGTGGGTATGAGGGGGCCGGGCGAAACGCAACTCGAGACAGATCGTCGGCTGATCTCCAAGCGGGTCAAGGTGCTGAAGGAAAAACTCGCAAAGCTCCAATCCCAACGTGAGGTTCAGCGCAGATCACGAGCGCGAGGGATGACGACATCTGTTTCGCTTGTCGGATATACAAATGCCGGCAAATCGACGCTGTTCAACGCCCTGACGCATGCAGGCGCATACGCGGCGGACAAACTTTTCGCGACATTGGATACAACGACGCGGCGAATTTGGCTTCCAGCGGCGGGAAATCTGGTGATATCCGATACCGTAGGTTTTATCCGTGAGTTGCCGACCGGACTGATTGCGGCGTTCCGGGCAACCCTTGAAGAGACAATTCACGCGGACCTTTTGTTGCATGTCGTCGACTCGTCCAGTTCGGTTCGTAATGCCCAGATTTCAGAAGTCGAACGCGTTTTGGGCGAAATAGGTGCGGCGGATATTCCGCACATTTTTGTCTGGAATAAGATCGATCTCAAGTCAGTGGGGCGAGCCCTCGAATCGGGTATTGATCGTGACGAGTATGGTAAGATTTCCCGCGTTCGCCTTAGCGCTCAAACGGGCGACGGTGTAGAGGGACTTCGTCAGGCTCTCACCGAGGCTGCCATATTGAAGAATCCCATGATTAATCAGCAATCCAGAGTTGCAGAGGCGTAAGTACACGTATGTCACTAAATGACCCTCAATGGGGACGCGGCGGAGGCGGAGGCGGGGGCGGTAATGATGGACCGCCTGACCTCGACGAAATGTGGCGAAAATTCAACCAGAAGCTGAACGGTATCTTTGGTCGTCGCGGTGCCGGTAGCGGAGGCGGAGGTGGGGGCGCTCCCAACATGCGGCAGATTGGTGGCGGATTCGGACTGATCGCCGGCCTCGTTCTGCTGGTTTGGCTCGCAAGCGGTTTCTATATCGTAGTCGAAGGTCAGCGGGGCGTCGTACTGACTTTGGGCAAGTTTTCCGAAGTAACCAACTCCGGACTTCGCTGGCGCCTCCCCTATCCGATTCAGTCGCATGAGATCGTTGATTTGACCGGAGTTCGCACTGTTGAGATAGGGTATCGGAATAGCGTCAAGACCAAGGTGCTGCGTGAATCCCTGATGCTCACGGATGATGAAAACATCATTGACATCCAGTTCGCGGCGCAATATGTCCTTAAGGACCCGACTGAGTACCTCTTCAACAATCGGCGTACCGATGAGACCGTCATGCAGGCGGGTGAGACCGCGGTCCGCGAAATCGTCGGAAAAAGCAAGATGGACTTTGCGCTCTATGAAGGTCGGGAGCAGATTGCCGTCGAAGCGCAGAAATTGATGCAAGACATCCTCGATCGGTACAAGTCCGGAGTGGCTATCAGCAAGGTGACGATGCAAAACGCACAGCCGCCCGAGCAGGTGCAGGGCGCGTTCGATGACGCCGTCAGGGCCAAGCAGGACCTGGAGCGCCAAAAGAACGAGGGGCAGTCTTACTACAATGATGTCGTCCCGAAGGCTCGAGGCGCTGCGTCCAGGCTGACGGAAGAGGCTGTGGGTTACCGACAGCGCGTAATTGCAAATGCAGAAGGCGAGGCCTCTCGCTTCAAGCAGGTGGTTACAGAGTACAACAAGGCTCCTGTAGTTACTCGCGACCGTTTGTACATCGACACGATCCAGCAAATTCTCTCAAGCACGACTAAAGTTATGATTGATGCTCGTGCAGGGACGAATCTGCTTTATCTGCCACTGGACAAGTTGCTGCAGATGCCGGGAGTGTCGGGCGCACCCGACGTCAGTCCCCCGTCGCAGCTGCCACGCGTCGAGGCGTCAACACCACCCGCGGACGCGCGCTCGCGCGAAGCGTTCCGTGCCCGTGAGAGGGAGGCGCGCCCCTGAGGCGCGGTGCGATCATGAGCAACCGCATTGGAGCAATTCTCGCCGTCGTAGCGGCAATGTTCGTGCTGGCATCGATGTCGATGTTCACCGTGGACCAGAGGGAACGCGCGATCATATTTCAACTCGGTGAAATCAAGGACCTGATCGATGAGCCCGGACTGCATTTCAAATGGCCGCTGATCCAGAACGTCCGTTATTTTGAAAGTCGGATAATTACCCTTGATACGCCGGATACCGAGCGCTTCATCACCTCGGAGAAGAAGAACGTCCTGGTTGACTCGTTCGTCAAGTGGAGAATCGGTGATCTCAAGCAGTACTACGTTTCGGTCCAGGGCGACGAGCAGCGCGCACACACTCGTCTGTCGCAGACTGTCAACTCCGCTTTGCGGGAAGAGTTCGGCAAGCGCACGGTGCATGACGTCGTCTCGGGTGAACGTGAAGAGATCATGCGAATCGTTCGGGAAAAACTCGAGGACGACGCGAAGCGGATCGGCGTTTCGGTGGTGGATGTACGTTTAAAGCGTGTGGAGTTGCCGCAGGAAGTGTCCGAGTCGGTCTATCGCCGAATGGAGGCTGAACGACGCGCCGTTGCGAGCGAACTTCGTTCGCAAGGGTTCTCGGAGGCAGAGAAGATCCGGGCGGAGGCCGATCGTGAGCGGGAGATTATCATCGCAGAGGCCTACAAGGAAGCGCAGCGGGTAAAGGGCGAGGGGGATCGTCGTGCCTCGGCGGTGTACGCGAGTGCGTTTTCGGATAATCCGGAATTTTACGCGTTCTACAGAAGTCTCGAGGCGTATAAATCCAGTTTCTCGAAGAAGAGCGACGTTCTGGTTCTGGAGCCGTCGTCCGATTTCTTCAAGTACTTCCGAAACCCTGGAAAAGGCGGCAAATAAGCGACGGGTGGGTCGAAGCATCTGCCCCGCTCGTTAGAGATCGCCATGGGGAAAGCCGTACTCGCGGCGATCGCGCTGATGCTGGTACTTGAGGGTGCTCTCCCGTTTCTGGCACCAAAGATTTGGCGCGAGATTTTCCGGAAGGTACTCGCGATGTCAGACGGACAAATCCGGTTTTTAGGTCTTTCATCAATGATTGCCGGACTGGTGCTGCTTTATTTCTCGAAATAACGGAAAGTGCGGAAGGAATTGCTGTCGCGAAACGGATAATCGTTGCGCGTAGAGCGGTTTTCCATCAAAGATCATGCGTAATTGGCTGCTTCCGGAGTTCATAGAAGACATCCTTCCTGTAGAGGCGGGCCGGATTGAAATTTTGCGCGGAAAGCTTCTTGGCGTTTTCCGTTCCTACGGATACGAACTCGTCATACCTCCGATGCTTGAATACCTCGAATCGCTGTTGACAGGGACCGGGCATGACCTTGACCTGCGCACGTTCAAACTGGTTGATCAGTTGTCCGGCCGAATGATGGGGATACGTGCTGACATTACGCCGCAAGTTGCGAGAATCGACGCCCACCTTCTTAATACAAGCGGTCTCACGCGCCTTTGCTATTGCGGCACGGTGCTGCATACGCGTCCGCGTGTGATGACAGCCACCCGGGAGCCACTTCAAGCCGGAGCGGAAATCTATGGGCATCCCGGCATTGAGTCGGATGTCGAGGTTCAATCCATGATGTACGACGCACTGATGGGATGCGGTGTCCGCGCTTCCCGATTGGACATCGGCCATGTCGGGGTATTCAGGGCCTTGTGCAGGCTCGGCAACGTAGGGCAGGGCGTCGAGAGCGACCTGCAGGAGGCGCTCGAAAGCAAGGATGTGGCACGAATCAGCGACGTAACTGGGGAGCTGAATCCGATTGTCCGTGACGCGATGCGTTTGTTGCCGGAACTCTATGGCGACGATTCGGTACTCGCGCGGGCGCGAAACGTACTTCCGTCTGATCCGGCAATATCCTCGGCGCTCGATGATCTTTCGACTCTCGCCCGTGCCTCCAGGTTCGACGTAGGAATAGACCTCGCTGACCTTCGCGGCTACCACTATCACAGCGGAGCTGTTTTCGCGGCGTATGTGAATGGATCTTCCAGCGCTGTTGCGCTCGGAGGACGTTACGACGATGTCGGGAAGGCATTTGGCAGGGCGAGGCCGGCCACCGGCTTTTCAATGGATCTGCGGGAATTGGTTCATGTGATCCCTGCGATGGAAAACGTCAGTGTCATCCGCGCACCCTATTCCGATGACTCCGGGTTGGTAGCAGAAGTCCATCGTCTACGCTCTTCAGGCGAGGTTGTCGTTACCGACCTTCCTGGAAATGATGGCCCCGGAATCCAATGCGATCGTGAACTTGTGCGCGACGGAAGAAAATGGGTCGTACGAAGCCTTTTGAAATAGAGTCCGCTATGTCCGGGGGCGAATCGTGATGCTCCGGAATGCGAGTCGCTGCAATCAATTCGATGTTCCCTGAGGAACCATGGCAAAAAACGTTGTTGTAATAGGCACCCAATGGGGTGACGAAGGTAAAGGCAAGATCGTCGACTGGCTCACGGACCATGCCGATGGCGTCGTTCGTTTTCAGGGTGGACATAACGCCGGACACACTCTGGTCATCGGGGGCAAGAAAACAGTACTGCACCTTGTGCCTGCGGGAATTCTCCGCGGCAGCGTGAACTGCTATATCGGAAACGGAGTGGTGCTCTCTCCCTCGGCACTGCTCCATGAGATCGATGAACTGGAGCAGGCTGGCATTGATGTGGCGTCTCGCTTGCGAATTTCCGAGGCGTGCCCGCTGATTCTTCAGTATCACGTGGCGCTGGATGTTGCCCGCGAGGCGGCAAAAGGAGCGGGCAAGATAGGAACGACAGGACGGGGGATCGGTCCGGCGTACGAGGACAAGGTCGCCCGGCGCGCGATTCGTCTGCAGGACATTTTCGCTCCCGAGCGGTTCGCCACGAAATTGCGGGAACTTCTCGATTATCACAATTTTGTACTGACCAAGTACCTCGGTGCGGACGCGGTCGATTTCTCTCAGACGCTGGACGGTGCGATGGCTTTGGCGCCACGGCTCTCCGCCATGGTGGCCGATATCCCACGCGCTCTCTACGAAGAGAACAAGGCAGGGCGAAGCCTGCTCTTCGAAGGTGCGCAGGGGACATTGCTGGATGTGGATCACGGTACGTACCCGTTCGTGACGTCGTCCAATTGCGTTGCCGGCGCGGCGGCAGCGGGGTCTGGTGTCGGCCCGCAAATGCTTCACTACGTCCTCGGGATCACCAAGGCTTATGCAACGCGAGTCGGGTCGGGGCCGTTCCCGACGGAACTCGATAATCCCATGGGGGAGCACCTGCGGCAGAAGGGGCAGGAATTCGGGGCAACCACCGGGCGGCCGCGGCGCTGCGGGTGGTTCGATGCGGCCGCATTGAGGCGTTCGATCCAGATCAACGGCGTATCCGGTCTCTGCATCACGAAGCTTGATGTCCTGGACGGTATGGAGGAAGTCAAGCTTTGCACCGGCTATAACATCGACGGCGCATTTACGGATCTCCTGCCGATCGGTGCGGAGGATGCAGGACGTTGCATACCCGTCTATGAGTCGATTGCCGGGTGGTCGGACACGACCGTAGGTGCGAAGAGCCTCACGCAACTGCCGGGCAACGCCCGCCGTTATCTTGACCGCCTTGAAGAAATCTGCGGTGTGCCGATCGACATGATTTCCACCGGACCGGATCGCGAGGAAACGATCGTCAAGCGGCATCCATTCAAATAAGCGTCCGTCTGACGAACGCGTATCCGAGGTGCTACTGACTGAGGGGTGGGGATGGGCCACAAGCATGTAAGCTGGGACGAGTATCACCGATCGATCGAGCGCCTGGCCGTCCGGGTTAGAGACTCGTCCTGGCACTTTGACCAGATAGTCTGCATCGCCCGTGGAGGCATGCGGGTAGGTGATGTGTTGTCCAGAATTTTCAAGCTTCCCCTGGCAATCATTTCCACCCATTCGTACGAAGGCGATGCCGGAACGGTTCGTGGTGATATTACGGTCGCAAAGTACATGACGATGACGACGCCCTCGCTGGGTAATCGCATACTGGTCGTCGACGACCTCGTCGATTCAGGCGTCACGCTGGACGTGGTGAAGAAACACCTGCTCATCGAGTACCCTACGATCACGGACATTCGCACTGCCGTGCTCTGGTACAAGTCCGTATCGAAATACGTGCCCGACTATTACGTCGAATACCTTGTGGACAGCCCGTGGATCCACCAGCCGTTCGAGCTTTATGACCTGATGTCGGTGGAGGATCTCCAAAGCTAGCTGGCTGTCTCACCCCGCCCGCGCTTCAACCCGCCGGACTGAACCGGCACATCGGATCGAGGATCGTCAGGTATGCCGTTCAAGCAAAGTTTCGTCGAAATCAACCAATGCCGGATAAGCATGCTTCGCGGCGGGGCCGGTGAACTGCTGCTCTACCTGCATGGTGCAAACGGGGCGGGCGCCGTTCAGCCGTTCATGACGAAACTGGCGGAACGGTTTGACGTGATCGTTCCCGAGCACCCCGGGTTCGGGCTATCAGATGAGCCGAACTGGCTGGAGAATATCCACGATCTGGCGTATTTCTATCTTGACTTCATGCGCACGATGGGCCTCACCCGCGTCCATATTGTGGGCAGTTCAATCGGTGGCTGGCTGGCGCTCGAGATTGCTGTAAGGGATAGTTCGCGGATTGCTTCGCTTATGCTTGTAGCGCCGTCCGGCATTCAGGTTCCGGGGCTCCAAACCGGTGACATTTTCCTGTGGACGCCCGAGCAACTCGTCCGCAATACCCTTTTCGACCAGGCGCTCGCGGATCGCATGCTGTCCCATGCGGTATCGCCCGAGCAGATGGAAACCGCAATCAAGAACCGTTTCACGGTGGCCCGGCTTGCCTGGGAGCCACGGCTGCATAATCCATTTCTCGCAAAGTGGCTCCACAGAATTGACGTTCCCACCGGGATAATCTGGGGGGAGTCGGATCGGATACTGCCGGTGGCATATGCGGATGAATTCAAGAAGCGGATTCCTCATGCCGAAGTGAACGTCGTGCGCAGATGTGGCCACTTGCCGCAGGTCGAAAAGGTCGACGAATTTTGCGATATCGTTTTCCGGATTGCGAACAAGGGGTAGCGATATGCAAGTGATCCTGTTTCATCTGATGCCCTATGCCGATCTGGACCTTCAAGGGACACGCGGCTATGAAACAGTCTGGGTAAAGCTTCCGAACGCGTTCTTTGATCCGGTGCGAGGGCACAAGCTCTACAACCGCTTTCTTGACGAACTGGAGTATGGCGAAGAGCTCGGATTTGACGGGGTCGCCGTCAACGAACACCACCAGACAGCGTACGGAATCATGCCGTCCCCGATCGTCACTGCATCGGCACTGGCGCGTCGTACAAAGCGAGTCAAGATCGCGGTGCTCGGAAGCGCACTGCCACTGCGCGAGCATCCGCTGACAATCGCGGAAGAGCACGCGATGATCGACGTCATCACCGGCGGTCGCCTCATCAGCGGATTTGTCCGTGGCATAGGCGCGGAATATCACACCTTCGGAGTCAATCCGACGTTTTCACACGAAAGGTTCCACGAAGCACACGACCTGATTGTGCGAGCGTGGACCGAGACCGGACCCTTCGCTTTTCACGGTCATCACTACCGCCTCGAGTACGTGAATATCTGGCCGCGCCCCTTCCAGCGCCCACATCCGCCGATCTGGATTCCGTCGCAAGGCAGCAAGGAAACCATCGACTGGGCCGCGCATCCGCAGAGGCGCTATACCTATTTGCAGACATTCAGCCCGGTAAAAGCGGTTCAGAAATATCTGAAGCTCTATCGCGATACCGCAAACGAGCTTGGCTACGACGCGGAGGATCGTCAACTCGGCTGGGCTGTTCCGGTTTACGTCGGGGATACGGATGAGTCGGCGTTACGCGATGCGAAGGTGCACTTCGAGGTATTCCGTAACCGTTTTCTGAAAATGCCGTTCGAAATGATCCTGCCACCGGGATACACGTCACGGGAATCGATGAAGGGGATCATGGCGGCCAAGGGACAGCTTGCTGGCGAGATCACAGCGGAGCAGGCGATAGAACTCGGCATGTTCTTCTGCGGAAGCGCGGCGACCGTGCGAGAGTCCATCGAGCACTATTGGAAAGACATGCGATTTGATAACCTACTGACGATGTGTCAGTTCGGTTCCTTGCCGGAAGATCTGACCAGGAGAAACATGGAACTTTTTGCCCGGGACGTATTGCCGTCCATTCAGGCGCTCAAATCCGAGTCGTGCTCCAATGCGGTCGCGACCTGACTCTCGAGAGAGGACGCGTCGGTGCTCACAGGTCAGATAGTCAACGGGTTGGTCAGCGGTGCGATGTATGCCCTGGTTGCAATCGGGTTCACGCTGGTCGTCGGTGTGCTCGATAAGCTTAATTTTGCGCATCCGGAGGTGTTCATGTTCGGCGGTTTCTCCGGTGTGATCGTGGCGCAGCACATGCCGATCTGGTGGGCGTTTCCGCTCTCTTTCATCATCGGGGGCGTTGCGGGATTGCTCACCGAGTTCATTTCGTTTCGCCGGTTCCGGAGCGAGGAGGCTAAAATTACCGCCGCGCTTTCTTCCCTTGCGGTCGGCCTTATCCTGGTGGATGTGGTCCAGAAGGCCTGGGGGACAGAGCCGGTATCGCTTAGCTTGACCGGCGCCGTTTTTACCGAAGGATTCCGTGTGGCAGGTGTCCAGTTCCTTTATGTCCAGGTGGTCATTCTCGCGGTGACCTTCGGGCTGATGGCAGGACTGCATTTGGTTATCTCGCGGACGAGGGCGGGACGCCAGATTCGCGCGGTCGCCGAATCTCCGATGTCCGCGTCTCTCCTGGGCATAAATGTGCGCGTGGTTACCCAGAACGTATTCTTCATCTCGTCGGCGCTTGCTGCAGTTGCAGGTTTGTTGCTCGCGTTGCGTACCGGTGTTGCGAATTCGGATCTCGGCCTGACGTTCGGGCTCAAGGCGATTGCGATCATGGCGATCGGAGGAATGGGTGATTTGCGAGGCGCGGTCATCGCCGGGCTGGCGATAGGCGTTCTGGAGGCGCTTACCTTCCAGTTTGGTCTGGGCAGGCTGGGTGAAATGACCGTGTGGCTGGCCATGCTGATCGTTCTGATCTGGCGCCGTGGCGGGTTGTTCAGCGGCGGCATGCACTCCGGGGAGCAGCGGGTTTGATTTCCGATCAGTTGTTCTTCACCGGCATCAACATCATCCTCGCCTGGAGTGTCTACCTGGTCCTGCTGACCGGTAACCTTTCGTTCGCTCAAGGCGCGTTTATGGCTGTGGGGTGTTACGCGGCTGGTCTGCTGACCACAAAACTCGGAATGCCGCTTCTTCCGGCAACCTTGATCGCTGCAGCGGTATCCGCAGTGTTTGCCGTGATTCTCGGCTGGCCTGCGTTGCGCGTTCGCGGCATCTATCTGATTCTTGTTACCGTCGGTTTTACGTTCTGCATTCGCGTGCTTATCGAGAACATCAAGTTTCTTGGAGGAGTGGGCGGATTCGGCGGCATGCAGGGCGCCGATCTCACCGCAGTGATTATCGCGGTGGTCATCATTGGAATATTGCTCTGGTTGCTCTCGGTCAGCCCTCTGCAACGCGTGCTCGACGCGGTGCGTGAAGACGAGCGGGTCGCGGCGTCGCTCGGGATAAACGTCACCTACGTGAAACTTTTGGCATTTGCGGGAGGAGCGGCGATCGCGGCGGTCGGTGGCGCTTTGTACGGACATTTCATGAACTTCGTGCGTCCTGACAATTTTGACATTCTGGTGTCCATATACGTAGTCCTTTACGTCATTCTCGGTGGCGTGAACAATCTGTTCGGTGCTGTTGTCGGCGCCGCGATCATGACGCTCCTGCCTGAGTACTTCCGTGTGCTGGCTGACTGGCGCCCGTCCGTATTCGGTGCCGTTATCGTGGTGATGTTGTTGTTCCGCCCGGACGGTTTGCTCTCGTTCAGGGTCGTGACGGCGCGTCTAAAGCGTCGGGGGCGCTCCGGCGCCGAGCAGGGCACGGAGGAGCGATGAGTTCTCCAGTCCTTGAAGTTGTAGCGCTGCGCAAGATTTTCGGTGGAGTCAGGGCGCTGGATGGCATCGATCTCGACGTTCGAGAAGGTGAAATTCTGGGTATCGTCGGGCCCAACGGTGCCGGGAAAACTGCGTTGATCAACACGATCACGGGTTTTTACCGGGCGAGCGAAGGCATGATCCGGTTTCTTGGACGGGACATCACTGCGGAACCGTTGCACAGCATCGGCAGGCTGGGCATCGCGCGAACATTCCAGAATATCCGCCTGTTCCGTCGCATGACGGTGCTCGAGAACGTGATGGTCGCCAACAAGCACTATGCGGCGCGTCCTTTGTCAGCATATTTCGCCTGGGGTCAGCGAAGTGCGGCGATTGCCGAGGCGATGGACTTCATCGAATTGATGGGGCTTGCGGACAAGGCCGACCACCGCGCAGGAAGCCTTCCCTATGGAGAGGCGCGACGTCTGGAAATTGCGCGTGCACTTGCGGGGAAACCTTCACTCCTTCTGCTCGATGAGCCTGCGGCGGGAATGAATGAAACCGAGACTGGACGACTGGTCGAAGACATTCAGACTGCGCGCCCGCGCGTCAAGGCAATCGCCCTGATTGAACACGACATGAGCCTGATCCGCGCCCTGTCGGACAGAATCGTTGCGATGGATTATGGCCGCAAGATCGCTGAGGGAACTCCGGATGAGGTGCTGTCGCATCCCGATGTCAAGAAAGCCTATCTGGGAGAAGACGCGTGAGCGCACCCAGTCCGATTCTCGAAGTCAGCGGTTTGCACGTGGCCTATGGGGCGATCAAGGCCCTGCGCGGCGTGTCATTTGCGGTCCAGCCCGGTGAAACCGTGGCTGTTGTAGGTGCGAACGGCGCAGGCAAGACAACCCTGATGAAGGCCTTGTCGGGCGTGCTCCCGATCGCCTCTGGCCGGGTGAGTTTTGCAGGACTGGACCTTGGCGCAGGCGGCACCTCACACGGGCTTGCGCGCGCCGGAATGCTGCATGTGCCGGAGGGACGCGGGACTCTGCGATACATGACTGTTGAGGAAAACCTCATGCTCGCCTGGGAGATTCGTCCGTCGGGCATCCCGTTTCCCGAGGCGGTGAGGACAGTTTTTGCGAGGTTCCCCCGGCTGGAGGAGCGGCGTACACAGTTTGCCGGCAACCTGTCGGGCGGAGAACAGCAGATGCTCGCGCTTGCACGCGCCGTGATCAACCGACCGAAGCTGCTCCTGGTGGACGAGCCGTCGCTGGGACTGTCGCCCATTCTGACCAAGGAGGTTTTTCAGGTTTTGCGTGAATTTCGGGACGCCGGTGTCACCATCCTGATCGTGGAGCAGAATGTACGCAGCGCGCTGGCGCTTTCGAACCGTGCCTACGTACTCAGTCAGGGCGTGTTCACCGCAGAAGGCTCCGCAGCAGAACTTGCGAACGACCCGGCCATCGTTGCCGGTTACCTCGGACATGGGACGCATACCCGGTCCGCCTCATGATTTTTCATCCCGTCGAATAGGAGTAATCCCCATGAAACGTCGGACTCTGGTCGCTGCACTTTCAGTTGCGGTTGCAAGCGCATTTGCTCTACCGGCTTTTGCACAATCCAAGCCCCCGATCAAGCTCGGGCATATCGCGATCATGACCGGTCCGGCTTCTTCGTACGGCAAACTGCAGGAGGTGATCGTAAAGATTGCAGTCGAGGACATCAATGCCAAGGGCGGTGTCAATGGCAGCCTGGTCCAGTTGCAGACCGAGGACAGCCAGCTTGACCCGGGGCAGGCGGTGCTGCTGTTTCGCAAATTGATGAACGAAGGCGCGTTCGCGGTCGTAGGTCCGATGTCGGGCACCCAGTGGGAAACCGTCAGCCCCCTCGCCAACCAGCTGAAGATGCCCGCGATCACGGTCAACGCCAGCAAACCCGGGATTACCGTGAAGCCGTGGACGCTCCGGTTGACGCCCGCCGATGACACCGCGATTCCGGAAGGTGTGGCCGTTTTCCTCAAGAAGTATCCCAACGTGAAGAAGGTGGTAATCGTCGCCGATGTGCGCGAGGCTTCGGGCAAGGCCGGAGCGGAGATCTTCGAATCTCTGGCGAAAAAGAATGGCCTGCAGATACTGGACACGGTCGAGTTTTCCACACGTGCAACGGACCTGTCGCCGGTGGCGATCAAGGTCAAGAGCCTGGACCCGGATGCGGTCTTCGCAGTGGCACTGACGCCGTCCGGAATCCTGCTTGCCCGCGAGTTTTCGGGGCAGGGCTACACCAAGCCGGTGTTGGCGAATTCGATCATCTGGCCGGGATCGTTCGTCAATAACGTAGGAGACCCGGGCAAGAACTGGCACACGATCGGCTACTCCACCAATGAATCCGGCTCAGGAGACATGGCGCTCTACAAGACGGTCGTTCAGCGGTATGTCGACCGCGTGAAGGACCCCGCGCTCGGAATTCCAGCGAACGTGGCCAACAACAACGTCGCCTACGATGCGGTTCTCCTGTTGGCTGACATCATGCGCAGGACCGGTATCGACGGAACGACGCCCCCCGCGAAAGCGCGTGAACTGATCATGACCGAGTTCACCAAGCTCAAGGCATTCCGCGGCCTTAACAGCTATACGATCCGTGACACCGGAGACGCGAACATCCCGCATACCGTTCTGGTGCCGGACGTGCAGCGAAAGATCTGGAAGTTCCTCGACTAAGCGGGCGCCCGGCGACTCGGGCATAATGAAAAAGCGCGATGCACTGCTGCATCGCGCTTTTTTGTTTTTTATCCGTTGTCAGCCCGGTCGGGCTGGCTGGATACGGAGTTCCTCAGGCCGGCCAACAACTCCAAACCTGGTTCATCCGGGAATCTGGTGCCGAGGAAGGGACTCGAACCCCCACGATGTTTCCATCGCTAGCACCTGAAGCTAGTGCGTCTACCAATTTCGCCACCTCGGCATCAAGTGGCGAATTTTATAAGAAAATCACAGAATGACCAAGCGGCCATTACGTCGCACCGAAAGCAAGAACGATAGAGAGGCAAAGCAGGACCCGTTCAGGGACCGCGAAG
>CANIEV010000112.1 GCA_947466535.1 Betaproteobacteria bacterium | reverse complement strand
GGTTTCGCCGAGCGGCATGCCGTCCTGCGTCGGGATCTCGATCGCCTGGAGTATCGACACGCGGCTCGGGTGCGTCGAGTACGACAGGTCGGAATGCCAGTACTGGGCCGCGTCCACCGCGCCGACCGGATTACCCGAGACATCCAGAATGTTCGACAGGACAAAGACTTCCGGATGGCCGGGCTTGGCGAACTTGCGCAGCGGGTGGATGTCGAGTTCATCGCCCCACAGCAGGCTGAAGGCCTTCTGCTGCGCGTCGTCGAGCTTCTGATCGCGAAACCAGACCGCGCCGTGCTCGTGAAGTGCAGCTTCGATCTGCGCGAATGTGTCGGGTCCGACCGGGCGGGACAGGTCGACCCCGCGAATCTCCGCGCCCACCGCGGCGCCGCTCGGGATCACGGTGATCGGGTCTGCGTGGATGCCCGCGCTCATGTTCGCTGCCGACTTCGTCATTGATCGAAGCTCATGTTCTGCGACTTCACCAGTTGCGCCCATTTGCGTACTTCGGTCGCGACCGTATCGCCGAGCTGTTCCGGTGCGCCGCCGACGACTTCGGCACCGAGCGTGGTGAGCCTGCTGCGGACGTCTGCGCGGGTGAGTGCTCGTCCTGTCTCGCGGTTCAAGGTATCGACCACCGGTCGCGGCAGGCCCGCAGGGCCAAAGAAGCCGAAGAAAGTCACTGCGTCGTAGCCCGGCAGGCCGGACTCGGCGATCGTCGGCACGTCGGGAGCGAAGCTCGCGCGCCGTGCGCCGGTGACGCCGATCATGCGCACCTTGCCCGCCTTCACCTGCGCAAGCGAGGTGGAGAAGGTATCCAGCATGAACTGCACCTGTCCCGCGATCAGGTCGGCAAGCGCGGGCGAGGAGCCCTTGTAGGGCACGTGCACCACGTCCACGCCGGCCATCACTCGAAGCAACTCGGTTGCGAGATGGTTGTGGCTGCCGCGGCCGTAGGAGGCGAAATTGAGCTTGCCCGGCTGGGCTTTCGCCATTGCGATCAGTTCCGAAGGCGTATTTGCCGCAAGCGATGGCGTGACCACGAGACAGTAGGGTGTGGTCGCAAGCAGGATTACCGGCGTGAAGTCGCGCACCGGGTCGTACGAGAGCTTCGGGTTGATCGCGGAGTTCGCGCCGTGGGTGCTCGCGGTGCCGATGAGCAGCGTGTAGCCGTCGGGCGGCGCCTTGGCGGCGGCCTCGCCGCCGATGCCGCCGCCGGCACCCGCGCGATTGTCCACCACCACCGGCTGTCCGATGTTCTGCGTGAGCGCCTCGGCAACCACACGGCCGATCACGTCCACGCCGCCGCCCGGCGGAAACGGAACGATCAGGCGAATTGCCTTGGACGGATAGGTCTGGGCAAGGGCGCCCGGAATCCATCCTGCGAGGGACAGGGCGGTTGCGGCAGACAAGGCGAGACGGGAGAGGTTCATGAGCGGATCCGGAAAGGGTGAACGCATGCTGCCATGCGTAGCGGGAGGGGTCAAAGAAGAAACAGTGCCGGATTGCGTGTTCCGCAATCCGGCACGAATAGAATGCGCTCCATGGTCGCGATCGATACGCATGCACATGTCTTTCCCTCTGACGGACCGTTCGCGCCCGGGGCCCGGTACGCGCCCGCGTACGCGGCGGATACGGCCGAATGGTTCGCATTGCAGGAAAGTGTTGGTGTAACGCACGGCGTGCTGGTGCAGCCGAGCTTCTATGGCACCGACAACAGCGTGCTGCTCGCAGCGCTTGCCGCGCATCCGGATCGCCTGCGCGGTGTGGTCGTGGTGAAACCCGGCGAGGATCGCGGCACCCTCGAGCGCTGGGATGCGGCCGGCGTGAGGGGGATTCGTCTCAATCTGTGGGGTGGTGCATCGATCCCTTCGCTCGACTCATCGGACTGGCAGTCGCTGTTCGAGGACATCGGCGCGCTTGGCTGGCATGTCGAGTTGCATGCCGAAGGCGATCGCCTGTCGGAGATTTTCCGCCGCATCGGCAAGGCTCGCGTGCCGCTGGTGATCGATCATTTCGGCAGGCCGGGCGCGGCTGAAGGCGCGATCGATCGCGTATTGGGCGCGCTCGAGGAACGCGCATCGGCGCAACCGGTGTTCGTGAAACTGTCCGCACCCTATCGTGTGGATGCGGATGTCGTCACCTGCGCGCGGCGCCTGCTCGCGTCACTCGGGCCGTCGCGGCTGAGGTGGGGCAGCGACTGGCCGTGGACGAATTTCGAGGGCCGGCACGATTACATCGAATGCCGACGTTGGGTCGACAGCTGGCTGCCGGACGATGCGCAGCGGGCACAGATCCTCAGGGAGGTTCCCGCAAGCTTGTTCCGCTTCGACTAGTTGTGGAGGGACCTGCGGATCTGTCGCGCGTACGGTCGGGACGTCCGAATCGAAATCCGGTTGCGTCTGCTCTCAGATCTCCGTCGCCGGCGGGTCGCGCCGCCTCCATGCGGCGAGTCCGACGCCCGCGCAGGTGACGAGGATGCCGGATACGGTGATCGCGTTCGGGACCACATGGAACATGCCGGCCTCGAGCGCGACCGCCACAATCGGCGTCAGGTAGAGCAGGCTGGTCACCCGCGTCGCCTCGCCGTGGCGCATCAGGGTGTGGAGCACATTGGTGGCGAGGATCGAGTTGAGGACCACGAGGTAGGCGAGCGACCAGAAAAGCGGCCAGGAGGGGGTGACTGGCGCGCCCTCGATCGCGAAGGCGAGCGGAATCATGATGGCCGCCGAAACGCCGAGCTGGATCACTGCTCCGCTGCGCAGGTCGATGCCGGCGCAGAAGCGGCGCTGGTAGAGCGTGCCGAGGGTAATGCAGACCAGTGCGAACGACACCGCGAACAGCGCACCCGCGGACAACTCGCGCACGTTTATTTTGTGCCAGACGATCAGGGTTACCCCGGCAAAACCGAGCACGACGCCCAGCCACTGCAGACGGGTGAGGCGTTCGTGCATCCAGCGCACCGAGATCATCGCGGTGAGCAGCGGTTGCAGCGACAGCGTCAGTGCCGAGATGCCCGCCGACATGCCGAGGTACTGCGCGTAATGGCTGCCACCGAGGTTGAGCGCATGCACCATCACGCCGGCTGCGACGACATGCAGCAGCGCCCCCGGGGAGGCGGGCATCGCGGGCCGGGTGATCAGCAGCACCGGCAGCATCAGCAGGGCACCGACTGTGAATCGCAATGCGAGCAGCGTAAAGGGCGGTGCGTAGGGAAGCGCCGCTTTTACCGCGAGATAGCCCGCGCCCCAGGTGAGGACGAAGTACCAGACAAGGAGGGTGTCGAAGGGGCGGTGGGATGGCACGGCGGGACGGTGGGGGCGCCTCTCGCAATGCGCAGTGTTGCGAAATGCGGGCGATTGGGATAATACCGGACACGGAATTCGTCCAAGTTGCGGAAGAAAGCCGATGCGGTCCCCGAGGGAGAGGATTTGAGAGACCTGAGCGCGCGTGCACGAATCACCCTGCTGGTGGTGATCGCGGCCTTGCCTTCGTTCATCCTGATCGTCGTCGCGGCGCTGCTCCAGCGTGACTCCGCGGAGGCCGAGGCGCGTGCTGCGCTTGTACGCACCGCTTCGTTCGCGGCGCGTCAGCAGGAGCGTACGGTGGACGGCGTGAGGATCACGCTTGCCGCAGCGGTGCATGCGTTGGAGGAATTGCACACCGATCGGGCGAGCTGTGACCGCTATCTCGCGGGGGTGCTCGGCCACAGCGCCGGGCTCTATCACTCAATGGGCCTGTTTCATCCAGACGGCCATCTGCTTTGCAACGCGATGCCCGTCACCGGCGTGGTCCGGGCCGACGACCGCCGCTATTTCCGCGAGGCGCTTGCCATCGGCAAGTTCGCGATCGGCGAATACCAGATTGGCCGGGTCACGCGGCTCGAGGGGGTCAATTTCGGCTTTCCGGTCGAAGACGAGAAAAAACGCAAGATCGGCGTGGCGTTCATCGGGATGAACCTCGCGAATTTCAACCGGATCGTGGCGTCCACGCAATTGCCGAGCTCCGCAGTCATGACGGTGGTGGACCGCGGCGGCATCGTGCTTGCGAGGCAGCCCGCGGCGGCGTCCGCGATTGGCCGAAAGCTGCGCGATCTGCCCGGCCTGGAGCGCGGCTTGTCCGGCGCCTCGGGCGTGTTCGAAGGCGTGGATACGGCGAAGGTACGGCACCTTTTTGCATACGATACGGTCGCGACCGACGCAGACGGAACGCCCGCCATCCAGGTGCTGGTGCAGATGCCGCTCGCCGCGGTCTATGCGGAGGCCGGCCGCGCAGTGTTGCTTAACCTTGCCGGACTGTTCGTGGGCACGCTGCTCCTGCTCGTCGTGGGATGGTACGGCGCCGAGCTGCTCATCCTGCGTACGCTGCGCAGCCTGCTTGGCGCGGCAAGGCGGGTGCGAGGAGGTGACCTCGGGGTGCGCACGGGACTCCATCCCGGGAAAGACGAACTCGCGCAACTCGGTGTCGAATTCGATCTCATGGCGGAGGCACTGCAGCGTCGTGATGACGATCTGAACCGCGCGCTGAAGGAAAAGAACGCGCAGGCGATGACCGATTCGCTCACCGGGCTGCTCAACCGGCGCTACCTCGACGAGTATCTGCCGCGCGAGATCGCCCGTGCGCTGCGCAGCGGCGAGCCGTTCGCGCTCCTGATGTTCGATCTCGACCATTTCAAGGCCTTCAACGACAACTTCGGTCACGAGGCGGGCGACCGGGTACTGCAGGAACTGGCGACGCTTCTGCACTCGATGACGCGCAGCGGAGACGTCGCCTGCCGCTACGGCGGCGAGGAGTTCGTGCTGATCATGCACCGCTCGACGCTCGACATCGCGCGTCGGCGGGCCGAGGACATTCGCGCCGCGGTATCGAAGCTGGATCTGGTTCACCGGGGACGCTCGCTCGGGCATCTCACGGTGTCGATCGGGCTGGCTGCGTTTCCCGGCGGCGGTAACGATGCGGAGGCGATGCTGCGCGCCGCCGACACCGCGCTCTACGCGGCAAAGCACGCCGGGCGCGACCGAGTGGCGGTCGCGTCTTCGGAACAGCAAGGCCGCTGAGGGTACCGGCCGGGGGCGGTGCCTATTCCGCGGTAATGTTGTTTTTCCTGATGATGTTTGCCCAGCGTACGAAGTCGCGCTGCATCAGGCTCTGGAGTTCGTCACCCGATGAGGGCGAAGCGTCCATTCCCTGCTTGTCGAAGGCGCCCTTCACGTCGGACTGGGCAAGGATGCCGCGCAGTTCGGCGTTGAGCTTGCCCACCACCGCAGCCGGCGTGCCCTTGGGGGCGAAGAAGGCGTACCACATCTCCACCTCTGCACCCTTGACGCCGAGTTCGCCGAGCGTTGGCAGGTCGGGGGCGCTTGGATGGCGCTTCGCTGCGCCGACGCCAAGCGCTTTCAGCTTGCCCGACCGGACGTGCGGCATCGCGACATGGATCGGAATGAACATCAGGTTGATTTCACCCGAGAGCGTGTCGGTGAGCGCCCCCGCGCTGCCCTTGTAGGGGACATGCAGCAGGTCGATGCCGACAAGGTCCTTCAACAGTTCCATCGACATGTGATGCGGGGTGCCTACGCCCGGAGATGCGTAGGTAATTTTTCCCGGGCGCGCTTTGGCTTGCGCGATCATGTCCTGCACGCTCGTAAAATTCGCCTTCGGATTGGTGGCGAGCAGCAGGGTGCCGTAGGCCGCGAGCGAAATCGGCGCAAAGTCGTTCACCGGATTGAACGGCACGTTCTTGTACAGGCTGGCGGCGATCAGCATGGTGTTCGCACCGACCATCACGGTGTAGCCGTCGGGGGCGGACTTGGCGACCGCGTCGGCACCGATATTGCCGCTCGCGCCGGGCTTGTTCTCGACCACAATCGGCTGGCCGAGGCGCTCGGAGAGCTTCGGTCCGACCGTGCGGGCGATGATGTCCATCCCGGTGCCGGGGGTGAAGGGCACCACGAACCTGATCGGCTGTGCCGGCCAGGTCTGGGCGAGGGCGGGAACGCACAGGTTCGACGCGCCAAGCGCGAGTGCCGTGATGAGTGTGCGCAGCATGGTGTTCCTCCGTTGAATTCCCGTGACAAGGGACGGTGCGAATGCCCGATGGGGTGCAGAGTGTAATTCAAACTCATGCGCACTCGCCCCACGGCTCTTGATCCGGAGTGGGCGATTTCCCTCGACGATCCGTGGGCGATACAATCGCCGACGACGGCGCGATCAGAAGAACACGACTGCAAATTCGCACCGATGCCCGACTGCAACTTTTCTGTTTTCCGGAGGTCCCCAGCCATGCGTATCACTTCACCGGTTTCGCGGATAGGCGCCCTGCTGGCGCTGCTGCTGTGTCTTGTCAGCGGGGGAGCAGCGGCGCAGACCTGGCCCGAACGCCCGGTCAGGGTCATCGTGCCCTACGGTGCGGGCACCCCGCCCGACTATCTGGTGCGCCTTGTCACCGGCCGTCTCACACAGTCGCTCGGCCAGGCGGTGGTGGTCGAGAACCGTCCCGGCGCGAACGCGCTTATCGGGATGCAGGCAGGCGCGAAGTCGCCCGCAGACGGGTACACCGTTATCTACGCGGGCCTTGCCGCGATGGCGATCAACCCGAGCGTGTACGCCAATCTTCCCTACGATCCCGAAAAGGACTTCGATCCGGTGGTGATGGCGTTCAGCACGGCGCTCTACGTGCTGGTCGGCGGCAAGTCTCCCTACAAGACGCTCGGCGATCTTCTTGCGGCCGCACGCACGCCAGGGCGCAGCCTCAACTACGGCTCGCTCGGGCCGGGGAGCGAAGCGCACCTTGCAATGGAGGACTTCCGCACGCGGGCGAATTTCCAGATGGCGCATGTGCCCTTCAAGGGCGGGGATTTCGTACCCGCGCTGATTCGCGGTGACGTCGATGCGATGTTTCTTGGCATCGGCAGTGTCTCCGGTCTGGTGAATCAGGGGCAACTCCGTGCGCTGGCCACCGGCGCACCGCAGCGCGCGGCAGCGTTCCCGGATATTCCGACGGTCGCCGAGGCGGCGAAGGTGGAGGGTTTCACTGCGAGCGCCTGGGGCGCGTTCGTCGTGCCCGCGCGGACGCGGGCGGCGATTACCTCGCGGCTCAACGCCGAGATCAACACGGTTCTCGCTCTTCCCGACCTCAAGGCGGAACTCGCGAAGATCGATTTTGTCTCAATCGGTGGCGCGCCGGACGCAGTGACCCGGACGATCCGGGCCGACACCGCGCGGTTTGCTCAAGTGGTGAAAGTGACCGGAACCAAGCTCGACTGATTGCAGATGTATCGATATCTGACGGGCATGACTCCGTTGACTGGAATCCGAAACGCAACGCAGAAGGAAAGACGATGAAATTCGCGCATTTCTCCCACGTCTGGGCCAAGCCCGACATGACTCCGCATCAGCGCTACGAGCAGTTGTGGCGCGAGCTCCAGGTCTGCGACGACACCGGCTTTGACTACGCCTTCTGCGTGGAACATCACTTCCGTCCCGACGAAAGCCTGATGAGTTCGCCGTCGCTGTTCTGCGTCGGCGCGGGGGCGCGTACCAAGCGCCTGCGCATAGGCCCGATGGGCTATATCGTGCCGCTCTACCATCCGCTGCGCCTGGCGGAGGAAATCGCGATCGTCGACCAGATGCTCGGCGGCCGGATGGAACTGGGCCTCGTGCCGGGCATCACCGCGCCGTACTTCATCCCGTTCGAAGTCGACCACGGCAAGCGCAAGTCGCCGACGCTCGAGTTCGTTCCCTATCTGAAAGCGGCCTTCGGCGAACAGCCGTTCTCCTTCAAGGGCGAATGCCATAGCACCAAGAGCGCGAAGCTCGCGGTGCTGCCGATGCAGAAGCCGTATCCGGAGATGTGGATGCAGAGCCGCGACCCGCAGACGCTCGAGTTCTGCGCCGAGCACGGAATCAACACCGGCTACTTCATCGTTTTCCCGCGCCTCGAGGCGGCGCCGCGCTACCGCAAGTATCTCGCCGACTGGCAGAAGGCCGGTCACACCCGCAAACCGAAGATCGCCTACTCGCTGCCGGTGTATGTCGACGAAACCGACGAGATCGCGATAGAGAAGGCCCTTTTTCGCGCCAGCCGCGCCTATTCGGGCTTCCTGAAGGAACCGGAACCCGGCGAGACCTTCGAGCAGCGTCTCAATGCGTTCGCCGACATGTTCATCGCGCGGGGCGAGGCGGGCGCGGCGAAGATATTCCTCAACATCTTCGACCCCGACTACATCCTGAAGAACGATCTGGTGTTCATCGGTTCGCCGAAGACGGTGGCGGAGAAGATTCACAAGGCTGCATCGGAAGGCCTGTTCAACACCTTCCTCGGTGAATTCAATTTCGCGGACCTGCCGGAAGAGGACCTGATGCGTTCGATCCGCTTGTTCGGCGAGAAGGTTATTCCCGCGCTGAAGGATTTCGAACCGTTCTGATTCGCCGGTCCTGCGCGGTATCGGGGCGGGTTCCTACTCTGCCTCGATGCCGGCGTTCTTCACGATCGGTCCCCATTTCGCAATTTCCGCGACGATCGCGCGGCCGAAGCTCTCCGGCGATCCGGGAGCGGGCTCGGCGCCGAGTTTGGAGAGAAACTCGCGCGCGCGCTCGGTGCCCATCGTACTGTTGCTGAGATCGGCAAAGCGTCTCGCGATGTCCATCGGCACGCCCGCCGGCATCAGCACGCCGAACCAGCTTTCCACCACGTAACCCGGCACGCCCGATTCGAGCATCGTCGGGATGTCCGGCGCGGAGGAGACGCGCTTCGCGTTCGTCACCGCGAGCGCGCGCAGCTTGCCCGAGCGCGCGGTCGGGATGCCGAGCGTGGCGTCGGCGAACATGAAATGCACCTGACCGCCGAGCAGGTCGGTGATCGCCTGCGGCACGCCCTTGTAGGGCACGTGCACCGCGTCGATGCCGGTGATCTGCCGGTACCACTCCGCGGTGACGCGGCCGGTGGCGTTGCCGCTGGCGAAAGCCAGCTTGCCCGGGCGCGCCTTGATATAGGCGGTGAGTTCGGCAACCGTGTTGACCGGTACCGTCTGCGGGTTCACCACCAGCACGAATCCGAGCGTCAGGATCGTTGTCACCGGCTGGAAATCCTTGATCGGGTCGAAGCCGGGCTTCTTGAACATGTGCGGATTGATGCCGTGCGAGGAGTTCGGCGTGAACAGCACGGTGTAGCCGTCCGGCGCGGCGCGAGCCACTGCCTGCGCGGCGAGATTGCCGACTGCGCCCGGCTTGTTCTCCACGATCCAGGGCTGGCCGGTGCGTTCGCGCAGGCCCTCGGCGAGAAAACGCGCGACATTGTCGATGCCCGATCCGGGTGGATAACCGACGACCATCGTGACCGGCTTGGCGGGCCAGGTCTGTGCCAGAGCCGGCGCGGCAGGAGTGATGAACAGCGGGATGAATAGTGCCAACGCGGTTAAAAGGTGTCTGGCAGCTGCCATGAAGATCTCCTCCGGGAATGTCTCGCTTCGGCGCGACAGGTGGTGATGCGGGGTCGGGCGCCGATGCGCCGTCCCGGCATTGCAGGATTTTGCCCTGCGACTGCCTACAGGCTGTAGAAGTCCAGCCGCGCGGGCAGGTAGTCGTTGAGAACGATGATCGTCTTTCGTGCGATGCGCAGGCCGTCGGGCCGTCGCACGAGTTCGTGGCGGTATCTGCCGAACAGGACCTCGACCTGGTTTTCCTTCACCAGAAACTGGTGCGTTGTCCAGTACGCGTCCACTGCCACCGCATCAACCGCCATCGGGCCGGACACCGGAGGGCGACCGGACGCAGGCATGCCGGTGCTGCCCGCTGGCGCCAGCGTGACGTTGCTGATGACATGGTGCGTGCGCGGAAGGACTGCGGAGGCCACCGAGCGCCCGTGGCGCACCCGCCATACGCGATCGGCGAGGCCTGCCCGGTTCTTGTAGTAGATCAGCGACAGTTCGCTTCGCGGATTCTCGGTCGTCTGATGCTCGCCTTTCCAGGACGGCACCCAGTACTCGCAATCATCCGTAAACAGTTCCAGCCAGTGGTCCCAGTTCTGCGTGTCGAGCAGCAGCGCTTCGCGCTGCAGCAGTGCGGTGCATTCAGCGAGGAGGTCGCTCATCACGCGCCTCCGGCGACGCGGGAGGCGACCCGGACATCGGCGCGCGCTGCATCGCGCGCAGCACCTGCCTTCATCAGGCGCAGCCATTCGCGATATGCGGAATGAAATACGGTTTCGTCCTGGATCTCGTGCGCGCCCGACTGGCTGGTGGCGGGGCGAAAGCCAAGTGTCTGCGCGACCTCGTTCTGCCCCTTGCGGACCGAAGTGATGCCGCGCGAATAGCCCTGCTGCCAGTCAACGATGCGCGCTCCGTTTCCGGTCTGGCAGTCTTCGTAGCAGGTTGTGTCGTCCGGCGTTGCAAGCCCGGAGCTGTTGAAGAAATCCTCGAACTGGCGCAGACGGAATTCACGTGTTTCCGCGGATTCCCCCACCGGCGCGAGGCACCAGCTTTTCATCTCGGTGAGGTTCACCGCGAGCGGCCGGATGGTGCGAAGCTGAAGCGAGGCGTTCTCCGCAAACTGGATGTTGGGAAAAAGCACGAGATTGCGCGAGTTGAGCATCCACTCCGCGCGAACATCCCCCACGCGTTTCTTCAGTTCGTCAAGCGAGGGAAACAGCGGCCGGATTTCGGGCGTCGGGTTACGCGACCACACCGCCGCATGGCCGTGATCGAAGGTGAAGCCGCCGCGCAGCTTGTAGAGCGAGAAATCGAGCGCCGCGAGCTTGTTCTTGGACTCGCCGCTTTTGCGGCGCTCCACGATCTTCATGAAGCTCGGGTGGGTGGAGGTGAGGTGGTAGGCATCCATGCCGTTCTCCACCTGCAGTTTCCAGTTCGCCTTGTAGGTGTAAGTCGAGCAACCGGGCACGAGTTCCACGCCGTCGGGGCTCTGGTCGATCACGAGATCTATGAAGAACTTCGCCTCGCCGAGATGGTCGTCCAGGCTGTGCACGTCCGGGTCGAGGCAGCCGAACAGCAGGCCGCGGTATTCCTCGAAGCGCGGCAACGCGACCAGGTCGTGGTTCTCGGCCTCGAAACTGGCGCTGTAGGCGCCTTCCTTTTGATCCTTGATATCGATGTTGCGGCCGGCGCTGTCATAGCTCCAGCCGTGGTACGCGCAGACGTGATACTTGGAATTTCCCTGCGCGTGCTGCACGACGAGCGCGCCGCGGTGGCGGCAGGTGTTGAGGAAGGCGTGCAAGCGACCGTCCGCGTCCCGGCTCACGACCACCGGATGGCGCCCTATCCATGCGGTGAAATAGTCGTGCGGTTTCGGCGCCTGGGAGGCGAGGCCGAGAAAAATCCACGTTCGCTCGAAGATGTAGCGCATCTCGAGTTCGAAAATTTCCGGGTCGCGCAGCGCGTCGCGGTGAACGGTGAATCGGCCGTCATCGATCCGGTCGATGACGAGATTGTCGAAGTCGCGTTTCATGCATGCACCTGCTTCATCCTCACGTGTCACTCCTTTGCATGTTGCACGGCCGATGGTGTTTTGGCCAGATACGTCCGGAACCTTGCGTTACCGAAGCATCCCGCTGCGGCGCAAGGACGTGATCATCGCGGCGTCCAGCATGTACTGGTAGGCGCGCTTCGGGTCCGCGGCGATCGCCGCCATTTCGGCGAGGTTGCGCTCGCGCACCACCGTGTCGCGCTCTTCCAACAGCTTCTTGTTGCGCTGGGTGATCGCGTGGATCGCGTTGATTGCTTCGGGCAGGCGTTGCGGTTCGTATCCGTCGAGTTCCGCATCCGGCGCAGTACCGTGCCACACCTTGCTCAGCCGGCCGCAGAGCGAGAGCGCGTCCTGCAGCCCGCCGTTCAGCCCCATGCCGCCGAGCGGGTTGTTGAGGTGGCAGGCGTCACCCGCGAGGAACACATTGCCCTGCCGGTAGGTCTTGGCCACCCGCTGGTGCACACGGTAGATGCCCTTGACGAGGATCTCGTAGGGTTCGGTGCGCGGGGCGATGTTCTGCAGACTGGATTGCAGGCGCTCTTCCTTGACCGCCTCGCTCGGTTCGATGTTCGGGTCCGCGGGGGTGATGATCCGCCACATGTCGGGTATTTCGAGCAGCAGGTACCACTCGTCCGGATCGGCGGTGTAGTTCACCGAGCAGATGTCGGGCATCTGTTTCTTGAAGTCGTGGCGCGCACCGGCGACAAGGAAGTGTTCCGGGTAGGTGAAACCTTCGAATTCGATGCCGAGGTTTTTCCTCACCGCGCTGCGGCCGCCGTCGGTGCCGATCACGACATCCGCTTTTACCGTGCGCTGTCCCTCGGGGGAGTCGAGCGTGACGGTGATGCCGTCCTCGCTCTGGGTGAGCGAGGAGAACTCGTGGCGGAACAGCAGTTCGACATTCGGCATTTTGCCGAGCACGCCGTAGGCCCAGTCGACCAGCTTGAACTGCTCGCACTGCAGCCGATAGGGGTGCCGGGTGTCGTTCTTCAGCACCGACATGTCGAATTCGGCGATCTTGCCCTTCTTGCGGTCGCGGAACTGGTTGGTGGTGCACTTCAGCCCCATGTGCACCAGTGCTTCGGTGACGCCGGACTCCTCCAGCAGATCGAGCGTCGGCGGATGGAAGGTGGAGGCGCGATAGTCGAGCACCATGCCGGCTTCCTTCTCCGCGACCGTGACGGGTATGCCCTTCTGCGCAAGCAGCAGGGCGGTGACGCAGCCTACCGGGCCGCCACCGATCACAATGACCCGGTCGTGTTTTCGTTTCATCAGTGAAGCTCCTTCGGATACGCGGGTGTGTTGCAGCACATGGTCTGTATTCGGTGCTCGATGATACGATGATCACCTCGCCCGACATAGTTTTCATGCCGTACGAAATGTACCGTGACGGATGCATTCGGCGGCCGGACCGGTGGCCCCGGCGTCCGCATCAATACTGACAATTTTTGAAAAATCCCCAGCATCCATGCGGCTCAACGGGCGATATCCTGACATTTTCAATTTTCTGCGATCAATTTTCCGCGGCGTATTCCTGCGCCATGAAGCGCGATGAGCGCCTGGATCGGGCGGCGCCTGCCTCGGGTCGAGGACGAGCGGTTTCTCACCGGCCGCGGCCGCTACACCGACGACGTGGCGCTCGATGCCCAGGCGCAGTGTGCATTCCTGCGCTCGCCACATGCGCACGCGCGCATCGTGCGGATCGATACCACGGCGGCGATTACCGCCCCCGGCGTGCTCGCGGTGCTCACCGGAGACGACTGGCTCGTCGACGGGTTGCCCGGCATCGACCATGCGGCCAATCCGCTGGATGCGATTGATGTAAAAAAGCGCGCCTTCATCGCGGGCGAGGACGGGCGCGTCATCGAGTTGCCGCATTTTCCGCTCGCGGTTGGTCGCGTGCGGCATGCGGGCGAGCCGATTGCGGTGGTGGTGGCGACGAGTGCGCTGGCGGCACGCGATGCGGCGGAACTGATCGAAATCGAATACGAGACTATGGACGCGGTGGTATCGCCCGCGGCGGCGGCCCTGCCGGATGCGCCGCAGGTGTGGGGGCAGATCCCGGGCAATTGCTGTTTCTCGCTTGAATACGGCGACTCAGCGGCGACAGTCGCTGCGCTGTCGGCGGCATCGCATGTGGTGCGTCATGAGTTCGTGAACCAGCGGATCGCGAATTGCCAGATGGAACCGCGCTCAGCGCTCGGGGACTGGGATGCGGCGAGCGGTACCGCGACGCTGAT
>CANIEV010000111.1 GCA_947466535.1 Betaproteobacteria bacterium | reverse complement strand
GACTTTTTAATCAATTTAACTATAGCGACTATTGATTTTTTAATCAATAGTCGGGATGGCCCGAAATTCCACCCGAAAGACACGATCGTCCTTGCCGCCCCTACAATCGCCTCCGGCAGGCTTTTGCGGAGGAGCAAGGACCTGCCATGATGGTCACCGACACTACTGTTTCCTGCTGGCTGTGCCAAAGCAGGCGTGGCGGGCGCCTCGGGCTGTCATAGTTGAATTGAGTCTGGAGATGAAATGAGCGAAAAACGTCAACTGCACCTCGGCGCCTTCATGCGCCCGGTGAGCATCCATACCGGCGCATGGCGCTATCCCGGCGCGTGGTCGGATGCCAACTTCAACTGGCCACGTCTCAAGTACCTCGCGCAGAAGCTGGAGCAGGGCAGGTTCGACGCCTTTTTCATGGCCGACCACCTCGCGGTGCTCAACATGCCGGTGGAGGCCCTGCGGCGCAGCGCCACCGTCACCTCGTTCGATCCGTCGACGCTGCTGCCCGCGCTTGCGGCGGTGACCGAGCACATCGGGCTGATCGCCACCGGCTCCACCACCTTCGATGCGCCGTTCCATGTGGCGCGGCGCTTTGCCGCACTCGACCACCTGAGCGGCGGGCGCGCCGGGTGGAACATCGTCACCACTTCCAACCCCGATGCGGCGCTCAATTTCGGGCTGGATGATCACATGGAGCACGACGAGCGCTACCGCCGCGCGCGCGAGTTCTACGATGTGGTCACCGGTCTGTGGGACAGCTGGGCGGACGATGCCTTCGTGCGCGATGTGGAGGCGGGTGTGTTCGTTGATCCCGCACGCATGCACGTGCTCGGCCACAAGGGAAAATACTTCTCGGTGCGCGGGCCGCTCAATGTGGCGCGGCCGGTGCAGGGGTGGCCTGTGATCGTGCAGGCGGGATCGTCCGAGGCGGGCAGGCAACTGGCCGCCGAGACCGCGGAGGCGGTGTTCGCCTCGATGAGCAATCTCGAGGACGGGCGCAAGCTCTATGCCGACATCAAGGGCCGCATGCCCAAGGTCGGCCGCGACCCGGAGCACCTGAAGATGCTGCCCGCCTGCTTCGTGGTGGTGGGCGACACCGATGCCGAGGCGCGCGCCAAGCGCGAACTGCTCGACAGCATGGTCAACTACGAAAGTTCGATCGCGTCGCTTTCGATTGCGCTTGGCGTGGATGCGTCGAAGTTCGATCCCGACGGCCCGCTGCCCGAGATTCCCCCGACCAACGCCTCGCACACCTCGCGCGCCCGCGCGATCTCGGAGGCGGCGCGCGACAATCTCACCGTTCGCCAGCTCGCGCTGCGCCTCGGGGGATACTCGGGGCTCGCGATGGTGGGGACGCCCGCGACCATTGCCGACACGATGGAGGAGTGGATCGAGACCCGCGGCAGCGACGGCTTCAACATCATGTTCCCGTTCCTGCCGGCGGGGCTGGACGATTTCGTCGACAAGGTGGTGCCGGAACTGCAGCGTCGAGGTCTTTTTCGCCGCGAGTACGAAGGCACCACGCTGCGCGAGCATCTCGGACTGCCGCGTCCGGCGAACCGTTTTTTTTCCTGATCTGTCCGTTGTACGCACGGAGGTTCAACAGCATGGGTTCGGTTCTACATTTGTCATTCAGGGTTGCTGCAAGCCTGCTTCTGGGAAGCGCCGCTGCCCTGCCTGCCGCGCAAGCGATTGCGCAGGAGAAATTTCCCGCCCGTGCCATCCGCGTGCTGGTGCCCTGGCCGCCGGGCGGAACGGTCGATATCGTCGCGCGGGTGATCGCGCCGAAGATGGCCGAGGGCCTCGGTCAGCCGATGGTGATCGAGAACCGGCCGGGCGCGGGCGGCATGATCGCAACCGAGCAGGTGGCGCGCGCGCCCAAGGACGGCTACCTGCTTGCGCTCGCATCCGCCACCCATGTGGTGACGCCTATTCTTCCCGGCGCGTCGCTGAACTTCGATCCGCTCAAGGATACCGAGCCGGTGGCGCTGATCGGCAAGTCGGCCAATGTGCTTTCGGTGCCGGCGGGGTCAACGGTGACCAACGTGCGCGAACTGATCGCCTTTGCCAACGCGCGCGGCGGGCGATTCAGCATCGGCCACGCGGGCAACGGTACCGCCAACCACCTGACGGCGGAAATGTTCATCCGCCGTGCCGCGATCCGCGCGGTGCTGGTGCCCTACAAGGGCGGCGGTCCGGTCATCGCCGACCTGATGGGCGGGCAGATCGACATGGGCTTCAACCAGGTATCGACGGTGCTGCCGCATATCCGCTCCGGGAAACTCAAGGCGGTGGCGATTGCCTCGCAAAAACGCTCGACCGCGCTGCCCGCGGTGGAGACGATAGGCGAATCGGGACTGGGCAATTTCGAGGCCTATGACTGGTACGGGTTCATCGCAGCGTCGGGCACCCCGCGCGAGTCGATCGCGCGGATTGCGCAGGAAACCGACCGCGCGCTTGCCGATCCCGGCGTGCGTTCGCGCTTGCTGGAACTCGGTGCTGAACTCGAAGGCGGCGGGCCGCAGCGCTTTGCCGACTTCCTGCGCAGCGAATCGGACAAGTGGGGCGCGGTGGTGAAGGAGGCCGGCGTACGCAGCGACTGAGTCGCTGCGTTCAAGATTCCTCAGCGACTGAGTCGCTGCGTTCAAGATTCCTCAGCGATTGAATGACAGTATCGGCAGTGGCAATCAGAAAAATCAAGGGAGCAGGACAATGAAACTCGCAAGCGTAGTCATCGGCGGCAAACCCACATTCGGTGCGATCGTCGGTGACGGATACATCGATCTCACGCAACAGTTCCTCGGCCGCGCAAGCAGCGTGGCAGGCGTGCTCGCGGGCAATCATCTCGCGGAAGCCGCGGCCTACTGCGCGCGCACCAAGCCGGATCACAAACTCTCCGAGCTGCGTGTCCTCGGGCCCATCCCGAACCTCGAGACGCGCGTGTTCGCGCTCGGCTGGGCCTACAAGGCGCACATGGTGGAAACCGGCAAGGCGGAGATGGAAGCACCGTTCATATTCAGCAAGCACCCGCAGTCGCTCGTCGGCCACGGCGAGAATCTGGTGAAGCCGAAGGCCACCGAAAAGTACGATTTCGAAGGCGAGATCGCGATCGTGATCGGCAAGGCCGGGCGCAACATCCCGGCGGAGAAGGCGATGGAGCACATCGCCGGGTACACGCTGCTGATGGACGGCTCGGCGCGCGACTGGCAGAAGCACAGCGTCACCGCGGGAAAGAACTTCGATGCGAGCAGCGCCTGGGGGCCGTACCTCGTCACCAAGGACGAAATCGCTGATCCGAAAAAGGTGGTTCTCACCACGCGCCTGAACGGCGTGGAGATGCAAAACAGCGGCTTCGACCTGATGGCCTGGGACCTGGGTTTTCTCGTGAACTATGTCTCCACCATGACGCGGCTCGAACCCGGCGACACGATCTCCACCGGCACGCCGGCGGGCGTGGGCAACCGCCGCGAGCCGCCGCTCTACATGAAGGCGGGCGATGTGCTGGAAGTGGAAGCCACCGGCTTGGGCGTGCTGCGCAACACCGTCATCGACGAGAAGTGATGCGGAGCGCCGGTTGCCAAATTCAGCAACCGGATTACCCGCTTTCAGGCGCGGGTAGGCGATCTGAAAAAGGCAAAGTTGTCAATTGCCGATTGAGTGCCTGTTGCCTTGACTAATCCAGCTTCGCGCCCGACTCCTTCACCGCCTTCACCCATTTCGTAAGTTCGGCCTGCACGAACTGGCTGAAGTGCTCGGGTGAGCTTTCCACCGGCTGCGAGCCGAGCGGTGCGAGACGCTCGCGGTAGTCGGCCATGCGTGCAATCCGCAGCATGTCGGCCGCAAGCCGCGTGATCACCTCGCGCGGCGTGCCGGCGGGGGCAAAAAGGCCCGACCATGAGGTCATGTCGTAGCCCGGCACGCCCGATTCCGCGAAGCTCGGAATGTCCGGCGCGAGCGGCGAGCGTACGGCGGTGGTGATCGCGAGTGCCCGGACCTTGCCGGTGCGCGCATTCGCCAATGCATTCGGCGCGGTCTCGATGTACATCGGGATGCGGCCGGCGAGAATTTCGGTCATCGCCGCCGCACCGCCGCGGAAGGGAATGTGCTGCATGTCCAGGCCCGCCATCGTCTTGAGCGTCTCGCCGGCGAGGTGACCGATCGTGCCGTTACCCGCGCTCGCGTAATCCACCTTGCCGGGATTGGCCTTCACCCAGGCGATGAATTCGCGCAGGTTGTTGGCAGGCACCGAGGTGTGCACCACCATGATCGAGGGCACCAGTTGTGCAAGCGAGATCGGCGTGAAATCGCGCGCCGGGTCGTAGGGCAGCTTCGCATACAGCGAGGGGTTGATGCCGAAGGGGCCGTTGGTGCCGTAGAGCAGGGTGTAGCCGTCGGGCGTACTGCGGGCGACGATCTCGGCGCCGATGTTGCCGCCCGCGCCGGGACGGTTGTCCACCACCACCGGCTGGCCGAGCGTCTCCTGCAGCTTGCTCGCGAGCGCGCGCCCGGTGGCGTCCGCGCTGCCGCCGGCGGGAAAGTGGACGATGTAGCGGATCGGTCGGTTGGGGTAGCCCTGCGCCGAGCAGACTGCGGCGAAGCCGCCGAGCACGACGGCGGTTGCGATGCCTGCAAGAACCCTGTTGCTGATCACTGCGCCTCCGGGAGATGACGGTTGTTGTCGCCTCCGGAAACATCCATGAAAAAAGCCGGAGGCCGCCGAGGTTTTTCCCGGCAGGCTCCAGCTTAGCGGGGCGCGGGGGAGTTCGCTTCCCCGGTGAGCGTGATTTTTTTAGTGCTTGTGCTCGGGCTCGCCCGGTTTCGCCGGCGCCGCGTTCGGGCCCTTGCCGTCGCCCGGGCCTCGGGCTTCGCCTTCCTTGTGCATCCTGCTGTGCATTTCCGAGCGCATCTTCTTGCGTTCTTCCGGCGTGGCGTTCTGCATCTTCTCGCGCATCTCGCGGCGCTGTTCGGGTGTCATGCGCGGGCGGTCGCCGTGCGGTCCCTTGCCTTCACCGCCCCGCGCTTCGCGATCCTTCTGCCGCTTCGCGCGCATTTCATCGCGCATTTTCTGGCGTTCTTCGGGCGAGGCCTTTTCCATTTTCTCGCGCATCTCGCGGCGCTGCTCCGGCGTCATCTGCGGGTGATCGCCTTGAGGGCCCTTGCCGTCACCGCGGGCTTCGCGCGCCTTGTGCATCGCTTCGCGCATCTTCTGGCGCTCTTCCGGCGTGGCCTTCTCGTACTTGTCGTGCATTTCCTGGCGCTGTTCCGGCGACATGCGTGGACCATCCCCGCGCGGACCCTTGCCGTCCGGGCCGCCCTGCGGCGCGGGCTGGGCGAAGGCGGTGCCGGCCGCGAGGCAGGCGCCGAGAAGGGTGGCGAGGCCGAGATTGCGTGCGTTGCTGTTCATGGTCATGCTTCCTTTGCTGTTTGAAATCCGCTGCCCCCGTTGCGCTGAGGCGGTGGGAGCGACGTATTCATTTCAACACTGGTTTGTAAGTCGATTATTTCAGGGAGAGGCGAATTTGTAAGCGCGTGTTTCCGGCCGCGGCGTCCGGGCGCGATCAGGGTTTGCCGAACTTGTAGAAATCGCGGTCGAGATAGGCGACGAGATCGTCGATCTCCGATTTCTTCATCTTCGGGTTGTAGGAGTCGTTCCAGCGCTCGACTTCCTTCCTGAGCGCTTTCACGGAGTTGATCTTGCGCCGCGGCGGAAGGTAGATCTTCGTCCCGTGGCATTGCAGGCAGTCCTGGTGGAGTTTCTCGCCGTTCACCGGATCGGCGGCAAGCGCCGCCGGTGCCGCGAACGCTGCGGCGAGCGCAAGCGCTGCGATCAGCGCGCGGATCACCGGGGGCTCTCCGGGATGCGGAGCACGCCCGCGGGTTCCGCGAGCGTGATGCCCTGTTGGCGCGCGCGCTCGCGGATCTGCCGGCGATGACCGTCGCGCTCGGTGTCTTCCCGGCCTTCGCCCTGGGCCTTTCGCAGTCGGGTACGGTAGCGCTCGCGCTCCAGCGGCGTCATCAGCTCGGCGCCGTAGATGTACTCGTGCTGTTGTCCGTGCTCCCGTTCCTTCCGGCCGGAATTTGCCGAATCGGCGGCCATCACCGTGCACGGAAGCGCGAGCATCAGCGCCGCCGCCACGGCCAAAGGTCGCTCGAGGGGCAGGAGTCTCATGGCTTCCAGTAGGCATCCAGCGCGGCGATATGCCGCGCCTTGACATCGGCCGGCAGGAAGGCCGCCTCGAAGCCGTTGCGCGCGATCGTGTACACATCGTCCGCGGTGAGGTCGAGCGCTTCTTGCGTCGCGCTGAAGTTCTCGTTCATGTAGCCGCCGAAGTACGACGGGTCGTCGGAATTGATCGTCACCGCGACGCCGGCCCGAAGCAGGGTCTTGAGGTTGTGGTCCTTCAGCGTCGGGAACACCTTGAGTTCCACGTTCGAGAGCGGGCAGACGGTGAGCGGGATACGCAGCTTCGCGAGGCGCGCCACCAGCGCGGGGTCGTCGGCGCAGCGTACGCCGTGGTCGATGCGGTCCACCTTGAGCAGGTCCACCGTGTCCGCTACATACGACGCCGGGCCTTCCTCGCCCGCATGGGCCATGGTTTTCCAGCCCTCGGCCCGGGCGCGCTCGAAGGCGTGCACGAATTTCGACGGTGGATTGGGCAGTTCCGGACCTCCGAGGCCGATTCCGACGATGCGGTCGGCCACCGGCCGCGCCTGGTCGAACATCGCCATCGCATCCTCTTCCGACCACTGGCGCTGCAGGCCGAAGATGAGCCCGGTGGTCATGTCCCATTGCTTCTGTGCCTGTTTCAGTGCGCCGTCGATGCCCTCGAACATCGCCTCGAAGGGCACGTTGCGGCGTGTGTGGGCCTGCGGGCTGATGAACACTTCGACGTGCAGCACGTTCTCCTTGTGCATCGTCTCGAGGTAGGCCCAGGTCATGTCGAAGAAGTCCTGCTCGGTCAGCAGCACCGTCAGGCCGGCGTAGTACACATCGAGAAAATCCTGGAGGCAGGAGAACTTGTAGGCGGCGCGGAGTTCGTCCTCGGATTTCCAGCGAAGCTCGATCTTGTTGCGGCGGGCGAGACGGAACATCAGGTCCGCCTCCAGCGAACCCTCCAGATGCATATGGAGTTCGGTCTTGGGCATGCCCGCGATGCGCGAACGCAGGCTGGAGGAGGTGTTTTGGTTCGTGGTATGCAATTTGCTCTTTCGGTAATGGCGTTTCAGTTCAAGGTTTCTGCCCGCGGAGGTCCGCTTTCTACGGTTGCGCCGGTCCCGCCGCGGGCGAAGGGCGGGCATGAAGCGCGCCCGGAGCTTAAAATAGGCTACCACGCTGAAAGAACACCGGTCCGCTAGACCGGACTGCCGCCCGGTTTCCGCCGATTTGTCGCCGGGTTTTCGCCGGGTTTTCGCACTAATTCCAATTCTCAGGGAGAGTTACATGAATTTCATCCGTGGTTTTCAACGGCCTCTTGCCTTCGCAGCGGTTGCCCTGGTGCTGGTTCTTGCTGCCGCTCAGGGTTTCCTGATGACCGAGTCGCACGCCCAGGCCAAGCCGCTCAAGAAGGTAAAGATCGCGGTCGGCACCACGGTGCTCAACGTCGGCTATCCCTGGCTGACGCTGCCGCTGGCACTGGATTACTGGAAGGCCGACGGCTACGACGTGGAAGTCCTGCCGGTTGGCGCCTCGCTGCAGGCGTTGCAGCAGATGGTCGCGGGCAACGCGGACTTCGCCCAGCTGAATTCGAGCGTGGTGATCCAGGCCAACGTGGTCAACGGTATCCCGGCACGCGTGGTGATGAACAACGGCGTGATCGACTGGTCGCTCACGGTGCTGCAGGACGGTCCGATCAAGGACGTGCGTGACCTCAAGGGCAAGACCATCGGCGTGTTCAGCCTCGCCACCGGCGGCATCGCGTTCATGAAGTCCTACCTGCGCCAGAATGGCATGGACCCGGACAAGGACGTGAACCTTGTGGCCGTTGGCCTGGGCGCGCCCCCGGTCGAGGCGCTTCGCACCAACAAAGTGCAGGCGCTGCTGTTCTGGGCCTCGGCGCAAGCCACCTTCGAGAATGCAGGTCTGAAACTGCGTCACCTGCGCGCGGCGGACTGGGGCAAGTTCCCCGACTTCACCTTCAGCACGCTGCAGAAGACGATCGACAGCGATCCGGCGATGGTGGAGGCGATTGCGCGCGGCGCGGCCAGGGCCACCATCTTCGCCTGGGCGAATCCGGATTGCGCTCGTCGCGTCCACTGGTCGCGTTATCCGAACACCAAGCCTTCGGGCGTGGATGAGGCCACCGCGGCGCGCTTCGACATGAACAACCAGAAGGCGCAGCTCGACTCGATGACCGATGCCTTCCAGATGAACGGCGGCAAGCTGGTGGGCCTGGCCACGGTGGATGCCTACACCCGCATCCAGAACTTCATGCTCGAAGCCAAGCTGATCGAAAAGACGATGCCGGCCTCGACCTACATGATCAACATCCCGGGCTTCTTCGAGAAGATCAACCAGTTCGACGCGGCAGCGGTGCGCGCCTCGGCGAACGCCTGCCCGGTCAAGTAATGCCGGTGCAGGTTCCGACGGCGGCCCTCGCGATGGCGACAGCGCGATGCTGAAATTCCGATGCTGATCGACGTCTCGAAGCTCAACAAGATGTACCGCACCCGCGAGGGGGCGGACATCCATGCGCTGTCCAACGTCAACTTCCAGATCCGCGAAGGCGAGTTCATCACCGTCGTGGGTCCGAGCGGTTGCGGCAAGAGCACGCTCTTGAAGATCCTCGCCGGCATCCTGAGGCGCACCTCGGGCAATGTGCATCTCGGCGGCGCGCCGATCGACGGCCCGAGCCGCGATGTCGGCGTGGTGTTCCAGGCACCGGTGCTGCTGCCCTGGCGCACGGTGCTCGAGAACGTGATGCTGCCGGTGGAGATCCAGAGCCGTGACCGCGTGAAGTACCTCGAACGCGCAAAGTACTACCTCAAGCTCGTCGGGCTGGAAGGCTTCGAGAACAAGTACCCGAACGAACTCTCCGGCGGCATGCAGCAACGCGTGGGCATCAGCCGCGCGCTGGTGCACGAACCGGCGCTGCTGTTGATGGACGAGCCGTTTGGAGCGCTCGATGCGATGACGCGCGAGCAGATGAACCTCGAGCTGCTGCGCATCTGGACCGAAAGCAAAAAGACGGTGCTGCTCGTCACGCACAGCATTCCCGAGGCGGTGTATCTCGCCGACCGGGTGATCGTGATGTCGCCGCGGCCGGGCCGCATCACCGAGATCATGGAAATCGCATTGCCGCGCCCGAGGCCGCTGGAGATCATCAACTCGGAAGCCTTTGGCAAACACGTGGTGGCGATCCGCCGCCATTTCCAGTCCCTGAGCGCTCTGGACTAGTCATGAGCAAATCCGCAAGCGAAGAACACGAACTGCTCGAATCCGGCAAGCCGCGGACCCTGATGCAGACGATGAAGGAAAAACCCGAGATCCCGCTCGCGGTGCTGCTGTTCGTGGTGCTGGTGGGCGGCTGGGAACTCGCGGTTCGCGTCTTCGACATCCCGAAGATCGTGCTGCCGTCGCCCACCGCGGTCGCGCAGGCGCTCTGGACAGGTTTCGAGGGCGACTTTCTCAAGCACTTCGGCATTACCTTCTACGAAACCCTCGCCGGCTTCGTGCTGGGTTCGGCCACCGGCCTTGTCCTCGGCGCGCTGATCGGGCAGTTTCCGCTGCTCGAGCGCACGCTGTACCCGTACGTGGTGGCGTTCCAGACGCTGCCGAAAGTGGCGATCGCGCCGATCATCGTCATCTGGTTCGGCTACGGGGTGACCTCCAAGATCGTGATCACCGCGACGATCGCGTTCTTCCCGCTGCTTGCCAACACCATCGTGGGCCTTCGCGCCGCGCCGCAGGAACAGATCGAACTCATGGTGGCCTTCACCGCCTCGCGCTGGCAGGTGTTCAAGCTCGCGCGCCTGCCGCAGGCGCTGCCCTACATCTTCGTCGGGCTGGACGTGGCGATCGTGTTGTCGGTGATCGGCGCGATCGTCGGCGAATTCGTCGGCTCGCAGGCGGGGCTGGGGTATCTCATCCTGCAGAAGAATTTCAACATGGACATGGCCGGCGTGTTCGCGATCCTGATCGTGCTCTCGGCCATGGGCATCGGCCTGCACCTCGCGGTCAATGCGGTGCAACGAAAAGTCGTATTCTGGATGGACAGCTCCAGTGACAAGGTCATTGGAGCGTAATCAAACTTAGGGGAGTGCGAGGGGAGTATCCCCTCGCAGCGTTACTCCCCTGGATGGACAGCTCCAGTGACAAAGTCATTGGGGCGTAGGTAAAACTTGGGGACAGTCCCCTGGGACTGTCCGCTTTCAGGGGGGAAACCATGTCACTCACGACCATCGACGAAGCATCCAAAATCGCCACCGCGCCGCGCGCGGCTTCGCGCGAGGAACTGCCGGTACTCGATCTCGGCCCGCTGTTGCGCGGTGAATCGCTGGACGCGCTCGCCAAACAGCTGCGCCACGCCTGCGAGACCACCGGCTTTTTCTATGTCGCCAACCACGGCGTGCCGCAGAAGGTGGTGGACGATGCCTTCGCTGCCACCAAGCGCTACTTCGATCTGTCGGAGGAAAAGCGCCTCGAGATGAAGCTCGACGACCGCTTCCGCCGCGGCTTCATGCCCTACGGCATCAACCAGCATCCCGGTTTCGCGCCCGACCTGAAGGAAAGCTACGAGTACGCGCTCGACCTGCCGCTTACCGATCCGGACGTTGAGCGCGGCCTGCCGCTGCACGGCCCGAACCGTTGGCCGGCGGATATGCCCTGGCTGCGCGAGGCGGCGGAGGCCTATTTCAACGCAACCATGGAACTCGGCAAGCACCTGCTGCGCCTGTTCGCAGTGAGCCTCGGCGTGGAGGAGGGCTTCTTTCTCCAGTACCTGAAAAAGCCGATGGTGCAGACGCGGCTGTTCCACTACCCGCCGCAGCCGGTTGCGCGCGATGCGGAGTTCGGCGTCGCGCCGCATTCCGACTACGGCATGATCACGCTGCTCACCCAGGACCCGATCGGTGGGCTGGAACTTCGCAAGCGCGACGGCGAATGGGTGGCCGCGCCCTACATCGAAGGCACGTTCGTTGTGAACCTCGGTGACATGTTCAAGGTCTGGACCAACGACATGTACGTGTCCAACCTGCACCGCGTGGTCAACCGTACCGGGCGCGAGCGTTATTCGATCCCGACTTTTTTCAACCTCGACTACGACGCGCCGGTGGCCTGCCTGCCGGGTTGCCAGTCGGCCGAGCGGCCGCCGAAGTACAAGCCGATCAAGTCGGGGGATTACCTTGTCAGCCGCTTCACCACCGTTCAGAAGCTGGGAACGTCGGTAAACTGAGCGGTAAACTGAGCGGTAAACTGAGCGGTGAACTGATCGGTGAACTGAATGTAGTCAACAACGCCGCAGCCGGAATTCGCTGTTCGGGGCCAGAGGGAGGCTGGAATGATCACAACGCGCATGATTCATTTTCACGGTGCATCCGGCACCGGCCTCGCACTGATCGCGGCGGTGAACGCGGAGCTTCGCGCTCGGCCCGCGGACAGCATGAGTGCGGTGGTGCACGAGCCGATCACCTTGCCGGGGGCCGATCCGCTGCCGGTGGATCAGGATGCGCGCCTCTTGATGTGCCAGGTCTCCGGGCCGTTGGCGGATTCGACCGCCGAGCGTCTCGATGCGCTTGCTCGCGGCTTCGCCGGCGTGCGCGCAGTGAGCCACCAGCGCATGTCGATCGAGCGCATCACGCCGGGCGCACCGGACGAGCCGGGCGCCAGGCCCGAGGCGGTGTCCTGGATCGTGCAGTACAACGGCCCGGCGGAGGATCCGCCTGCGTTCCAAGCCTACTACCGCAGCCACCATGTGCCGATCGTGCACCGCATGCCCGGCATCCGCAGCCTCAACCTGTATTCGCCCGAGCCCTGGACCGGCACTGCACGGTTGCACAAAGTGAATCACCTGCTGATCGTGCAGGCGGTGTTCGACAATCTCGACGGCCTGCTCGCGATGCGCAACTCGCCGCAGCGTCGCGAAGGCCTGCAGGATTTCAACAACTACCCGAAGTTCGAAGGCGCGGTCACGCACCAGGCGATGCGCAGCCACCGGATACCGGTCTAGGCACAGGCGCTCCGTCCGCACGCGGACGTCCGGAGCCTGGCGCGGCTGTTACCGAAAAGTTCAGCGCAGCTGAAGTTGCGACGCCGCGCCGAGCCAGCGTGCGGCGTCCTCGCTCAGCCACTTGCGGGCGCGCGCATCCGAGCGCAGGTGGGCATCGAGGAATGCGGTGCTCACCGAGGTCACCGCTGCAAGATGGTTCAGGTTGAACGGAATCGGCGCGATCTTCACCGGGCGCAGGCGGCGTAGGTTGCTTTCGTCGCGCGACGCTTGCTCACCGCGCGCGCCACGATCCGACTGATCGGCATTCATCGATCCCGGTATCGCATCCAGTCGTGGTTCATCGAAGCGTCGCCTGCGTTGCCCCGAGGGCGGATCCATGCCGCGTTGCTGCTCGCGCTTGCGCGCGGCTTCGTCTGCGTCGCTTTGTTCGCGGGATATGTTGGTGTCGTAGAAGCCGTCGCCGGCGAGCATGGTGTGCGTGCCGCCGGTGATCGAGAGCAGGTACTTCGCGCCTGACGGCATCAAGCGCCAGGGAGACTTGCGCAGTTCCGGGTCGCGCACGAGGTGAAAGGGGTCGTCGTCGTCGCTGCCGGTGATTGCGAGTACCGGCAGGCTCATCGCCTCGTAGCGTGCCTCGGCGTCGGTGGTGTTGCGGTTGTAGTAGGGGCTCAGCGTAATGAGCGCGCGGATGTCGGGCTTTCGTGCGGGTGTGTTCACTGGTACCCGCTCGCCGGCTGCACCGGACACACGTTCGCCTGCGGTCCCGGACATACGTTCGCCTGCGGCGAGGGACGCGGTGTACGCGCCGAGCTCAAATCCGGCAAGGACGATATTCGTCGGGTCCGCCTGGGAATACGGGGCGGTGCCGGCGGCGGCGCGACGCCGGATTTCCGCGAGTGCGGTATCGAGCATGCGCAGCCGCGCGATCGACTCCTGGACGGTGTACTTATCCCGCGCCATGCCCTGGAAGTCGCCTTCGCGCGCCTGCCGCGAGCCCCAGATTTCCTCGGTGAGCGCGGCGGGCTGGATCGACACCACCGAGTAGCCGGCTTCCGCCCAAGCCTTTCGCCAGAGTTGCCCCGCGGTGGCGGGTTCGCCGAGGCCGGGCAGGTACACGACGAGCGGAAACGGCACATCGCCCGCCGACGAGGGCGCAATCACCGACACATCGATCCGCGCGTCCGGGCTGCCCCAGTTTTCGCGAAGGGTGGTGGTGCCGTACTTGCGTTTCGGAACGTAGCCGGTCTCGCTGAGTTGCCGCAGCGCGGGTTCCTGATTGGGGAGCACAGGCGGGCCGGAACTGCACGCCGCAAGCAGGACGCAGAGCGCAAACGGGGCGAATTTCTTCAGGAAGCTCTGGTCAAGTTCCAATTGTGCAACGAACCGAACAGAGCATCCCTCTGGAGCGGGGGATATACAAGGGGGCGATGCCCCCTTGTTCAGATATTTCTTCATGAACCTGTTGCTAAAATTAGCAATCGAATTTACCGATTTCACTCATCAGCTGGACTTCTATAAACGGAAAAGTTCGCAATTCATGTTCCCGTTCAGATCGGCTCGCGGCCGCGCTGGATGATGAACAACGCTT
>CANIEV010000110.1 GCA_947466535.1 Betaproteobacteria bacterium | reverse complement strand
TTGTCGCGCCATGACGTTGTTGCTGAACTTGTTGATGTCCCGGACGATCTCCGAGAGGGCCGGGGAGTCGTGCGTATAGACGAGGCGTGATCCCGCGGGCACCGGACCGTCCCTCCAGTTGCCCGATATCACGCCCCCGGACGCCTCCCAGAGCGATGTAAATACACCCTGGACGTAGTCGGAATGGGACATAAGGGAAACATTCATGGTGCGTTCGTTGCATGTCGCGGGGAAATTGCCTCCGAAAACCGCACGGGTGCTTCGCGGGCCTCCTCCTGCGGAAAATGTGGTCTGCAGGCCGCGGCGCCAGTCGTTGCAGGAGTCGTTGTTGAGTGCGACATTCGCTGAAAATTCGAGCAGTGTTGATCGGGGCTCGACGCTCACCCTCGCGGTTTTGCGCTCAGGGTCCGGGGAAAAAGTGAATCGGAAAACCTTGAAGTTCACCAGCAGCGCGTCCGGTCCGACGTTGTATGGGCGAAGGGGGTCGCTGTCGAAGCGCGACGGATCATGCTCAGTGATGTCGAAATAAGACCTGTCCAGCACCACGCCCCCTCGAATCTCGCGAATGCCTCGGGCGCGTACCGCCTGGACGAGTCGCCAAAGATGCTCCACCGTCAGTCGTGGGTCGCCGCCACCGCGTAGCGAGAGTTCGCCTGCGAGAACATCACCCTTTAGCTCGCCGTCCGCCCAAACCTCGGTTTTCCACGTGTGCGCAGGTCCAAGCAATTCAAGTGCGGAGTACGTGGTCAGCAATTTGATGGTCGATGCCGGGTTCATCGGTCTGGACGCGTTGATCGCAATGCCGGGCTTCTGCGAACCGACCTGTTGCGTCCACAAGGCGACTGCGGATGCCGGAATACCCGCATTCGTTAGCGCAGAGGCAACTGCTTGCGGAAGAGGCTGGGCGGCACTGACCCCGGCCATCAGCATCAAAAGAGCGAAGGCGAAATCCAGAATGGGGTGCGCGAATCGTTTCGCCTGAGCAGGCACCGGCGGTGATCCCCGGCGCATCAGCAGCGGCTCCGAATATGTCGGCGTCGGCGATCGTGTTGCTGCGGCGTTGGCTTCATGACGGAAAATTTCCGATTTCTTCTGGCGATGACTGGCGAGGGATGCGTGCCGCGCCTGGTGGGGAGGGCGGAGTGTCCAGATTACTTCTAAATAGCTGTTTTCCCGATGATATTCGAGCCCAATGCCAATCTTCTCGGTGGCAACTTGAAATTGTCACGTGGCGGACGTATTATTAGCACTCGCAAGAGACGAGTGCTAGCAACGTGGGCGCTCCAGACTGAACTTTGGCTGTGGGATACGACCACCGTGTCCCATTAATTTACGTGTGTATGAAGGAGGCAAAATCGTGCAGAAAATCCGTCCGTTACATGATCGCGTTGTGGTCAAGCGCGTCGAAGAAGAGCGCAAATCCGCTGGTGGCATCGTAATTCCCGACTCCGCTGCAGAAAAGCCGGATCAGGGCGAAGTCATTGCGGTTGGCGCGGGCAAGCGCACCGATGACGGCAAGCTCCAGCCGATGGATGTCAAGGTCGGCGACCGCATCCTGTTCGGCAAGTATTCCGGCACGACCGTAAAAATCGAAGGTGACGAATATCTCGTGATGCGTGAAGACGACATCATGGGCGTCATCACCAAGTAAGTACCCGGACAGAAAGCTAGGAGAACCAAATGGCTGCTAAAGACGTACGTTTTCATGAAGATGCGCGCCTCAAGATGCTTGAGGGCGTCAATATCCTCGCCAATGCCGTCAAGGCAACGCTGGGACCCAAGGGCCGCAATGTCGTGCTCGAGCGCTCGTTCGGCGCCCCGACCATCACCAAGGACGGTGTTTCGGTCGCCAAGGAAATCGAACTGAAAGACAAGTTCCAGAACATGGGCGCGCAGATGGTGAAGGAAGTCGCGTCCAAGACCTCCGACGTGGCCGGTGACGGCACCACGACGGCGACGGTTCTGGCCCAGGCGCTGGTTCGCGAAGGCATGAAGTATGTCGCCGCCGGCATGAACCCGATGGACCTGAAGCGCGGCATCGACAAGGCTGTCGAAGTCATCGTCGCTGAACTGAAGAAGATCTCCAAGCCCTGCACGACGTCCAAGGAAATCGCCCAGGTCGGCTCGATCTCCGCGAACTCCGATGCCGATATCGGCAAGATCATCGCCGATGCGATGGACAAGGTTGGCAAGGAAGGCGTCATCACCGTTGAAGACGGCAAATCGCTCAACAACGAACTCGATGTCGTCGAAGGCATGCAGTTCGACCGCGGCTACCTGTCGCCCTACTTCATCAACAACCCGGACAAGCAGATCGCGATCCTCGACGATCCGTTCGTGCTTCTGTACGACAAGAAGATCTCGAACATCCGTGACCTTCTGCCGTTGCTCGAGCAGGTCGCCAAGGCCGGCAAGCCGCTGCTGATCGTTGCCGAAGATGTCGAAGGCGAAGCGCTCGCGACCCTCGTCGTGAACAACCTGCGCGGCATCCTCAAGACCTGTGCCGTCAAGGCGCCGGGCTTCGGTGATCGTCGCAAGGCGATGCTCGAAGACATCGCGATCCTCACCGGCGGTCAGGTCATTGCCGAAGAGATCGGGCTGTCGCTCGAGAAAGCCACCCTCAAGGACCTCGGCCGCGCCAAGCGCGTCGAAGTCGCGAAGGAAGAGACCACGCTGATCGACGGTGCGGGCGACGCCAAGGCCATCGAAGCGCGCGTCAAGGCGATCCGCCAGCAGATCGAGGAAGCCACCAGCGACTACGACAAGGAAAAGCTCCAGGAACGCGTGGCGAAGCTCGCCGGCGGCGTGGCGCTGATCAAAGTCGGCGCGGCGACCGAAATCGAAATGAAGGAAAAGAAGGCGCGCGTGGAAGACGCACTGCACGCCACCCGTGCAGCGGTCGAGGAAGGTATTGTGGCCGGTGGTGGCGTTGCGCTGATTCGTGCCCGCTCGGCGATCGCCAAGCTCAAGGGCGACAACCCCGACCAGGACGCGGGCATCAAGATCATCGCCCGTGCGCTGGAAGAGCCGCTGCGCGCGATCGTATCGAACGCGGGTGACGAGCCCTCGGTTGTGCTGAACAAGGTTGCCGAAGGCAAGGGCAGCTACGGCTACAACGCGCAGACCGGCGAGTACGGCGATCTGGTCGAGATGGGCGTTGTCGATCCGACCAAGGTCACCCGCACTGCACTGCAGAACGCGGCGTCCATCGCGGGTCTGCTGCTCACGACCGATGTCGCTGTTGCCGAACTCGTTGAGGACAAGCCCAGGGGCGGCGGCATGCCCGGTGGCGGCATGGGCGGCATGGGCGGTATGGGCGGTATGGACGGGATGGATATGTAACCGGTTCCCTCTGACGCGCAAGCATCAGGTCGACGCCCGAGGTTGGTTTTCGGGCGCTGAAAAACCCCGCTCAGGCGGGGTTTTTCATTATGCGGACCGGCTTGCTACACTGCCCCCCAGGGAGCGTGGTGCCCGGCACCGGGTGCTACCGGCAAATAGGGGGGGGGATGCGCATCCTTATAGCGGAAGATGACGCGCTGCTCGCCGACGGGCTCACACGAAGCCTGCGGCAGTCGGGATATGCCGTAGATGCCGTATGCAACGGAGGCGATGCCGATTCGGCCCTGCTGGGGGCGGAGTTTGACCTGCTTATTCTCGACCTCGGCTTGCCGGTCATGAGCGGTCTGGACGTTTTGCGTCGGCTCAGGACGCGCGATTCGCGTGTCCCCGTCCTGATCCTTACCGCACTCGACGGAGTCGAAGACAGGGTGCGCGGCCTGGATCTGGGTGCTGACGACTATCTCGCCAAGCCGTTCCAGTTGGCAGAGCTCGAGGCCCGGGTTCGGGCATTGACACGCCGCGGCGCGGCCGGGGCGCCGACACTCATACGTCACGGGCCGCTCAGCTACGATCAGGTGGGGAAAACCGCACACCTGCACGATCAGGCGCTCGATCTACCGGCACGCGAACTGGCGCTGCTCGAGGTACTGGTGCAGCGGGCGGGCCGGATGGTCAGCAAGGCGCAATTGGTAGACCATCTGTGCGAGTGGGGGGAGGAAGTCAGCACGAACGCGATCGAGGTGTACGTGCATCGGTTACGAAAAAAGCTGGAACCCGGCGCGGTAAGGATATCGACTGTTCGCGGCTTGGGCTATTGCCTTGAGCGCCCCAAAGCCTAGTCCCCGGTCCTCGCCCGTTCGCTGAGATCACACCAAAGGTCAATCTGTGCCGTTTCGCGCCTTCGCAACTCCGAAGCAGCACCGGCAGCCATCTCTGTTTGGTGAGATTCTCGACTGGATGCTGGCGCCCCTGATGATTCTCTGGCCCATCAGCATGGCACTGGAGTACTCGCTTGCATATTCGGTCGCGAATTCAGCGTATGACCGGGAATTGCGGAACGAACTGGTCGTCATAGCGAAGCAGATTGACTACCGCGACGGTCGGGTGACCCTGCCCATTGCGGACGCCGCGAGACAGATTCTGGTGTCCGACGAACTGGCCGAAGTGTCGTTCCAGATCCGGGGACTTGAAAACGAAGTCGTCGATGGCGACCTCGATCTTCCTGCGGTCGAGTTCCAGCCCGACATGGAGCCGGAGCGCGTGTACTTTCGTAACGATATCCTGCGTCACCGCGATGTGCGTGTGGCCTACATGTTTGCACAGGTCCGCGGTTTGACCGGCGCGGTGCTGGTACAGGTTTCGGAAACCGAAGAAAAACGCTCGATGCTGGCTTCGAACATCATCGGAGGTGTGTTGGCTGCCCAGTTCATCCTGCTGCCACTGGCACTCGTACTCGTCTGGTTCGGACTCAGCAAGGGGATCGCCCCGCTGGAGGAGATCCGACGCACCATCAGGGATCGCAAGCCGCAGGACCTGTCGCCGATCGATCCAAGCGACGCACCCGAAGAAATCCGGCCGTTCATCGATTCGATCAACGAACTCATGCGGCGATTGTCGTTGAGTCTGCAGGCGCAGCAGCGCTTCGTCGCAGACGCGGCCCACCAGATGCGCACGCCGCTTGCGGGCCTGAAGACTCAGGCGGAGCTCGCGCTTCGGCAGCACGACCTGAAGGGGATCGAGCAGAGCATGAAGTTGATTGCGGTCGGCGCAGATCGCGCATCCCGCCTCGTCAGCCAGTTGCTTGCCCTTGCACGGGCCGAAAGTCCCGCGCAGGCGCCAATGCAGCGGCTGGGCATGCATGAGCTTTCGGAAGAAGTTGCACGTGAGTGGGTGGCGAAGGCACAGGACAAATCGATCGATCTCGGGTACGAGCCGGCCGCAGGCGCAGATGCTGCAATAGTCGAGGGGGACGCGGTACTGCTGAAGGAAATGATCGGCAACCTGATAGACAACGCTATCCGCTACACGCTTGCCGGCGGCATTGTGACCCTGCGACTGGCCCTGTCCAGCGACTCGGTAACCATAGACGTCGAGGACAACGGCATCGGAATTCCCGAGGGCGAGCGGGATCTTGTGTTCGAGCGCTTCTATCGGGTACTCGGTACGGGCAGCGAAGGTTCCGGACTGGGTCTGGCGATCGTTCGAGAAATCACCGAACTGCACCATGGCTCGGTCGTTCTGATACCTGCGGCGACCGGAGCCGTGTTTCGCGTGATATTGCCGCGCGCAAACGCACGAATGATGCCTCTCCATCGTGCAGCCTGATGACGCGTGTCCGGGGGCCGCGCCCGGAAAAAGCACCATCGGGGAGGCGAAGGAATTTTTCGGGCGAACCTGTCGCTTGATGGCCAACCCGATGACCGAGTGGGTTGCGATCGCTGCGATTTCTCCCGGGCAACTGCGCTTGGTGTTCAGGCACGCCGGGATGCTGTCGATTCTTTCTTCGATCTCGTGGGCCGCGGGGCAGTTAATGTTTGCCCCTCCGCGCAATCCCTGGCTCGCATTTCTCGTCCTCGCTTTGGAGACATTTGCGTTTTATGCCGTCTCCATTGTTCTGCTGGGCCTTTCGCTTACGGCGCTGATGCCGATGTACGGTGCGAATCGCGACGCAGGGCGCGCGATGGTTCTGGCGGGATTTGGTGCGACACCCCTGCTGGTTTGCGGGCTGCTGAATTTCTATCCCCTGCTTGCGATCGTCACGGTGATGGCTGTGCCGCTTGCGGGGTATCAACTGCATGTCGGCGCACAGATTGTGGCTGGCGTACGACCTGGCGACGCGGCGGAGTTCGTCGTGGCCTCGATGGTGCTTGCGACGTTCGCGTCCATAGCTGCCGGCGGTGTGCTGGCGTCGATGGGATTGCTCTAGTGCGTCCAACGCCTGAGCGCGTGCCAGGGGGGGGCACGTTTGGCTAAAATATTGTCGTCAAACGAGATTTGGTGCGGTGCAGCGTAAGAATCTCGTAAGTTTGACGTCCTAGCCTTGGCCGCAGGAGGCGGGCGCGGATTGCTGCTTGCTCGGCCAAGTTCGTTGCTTACTGAGAGGGGGAGCTCTATGGAACTCACGGATCGACATAAGGAGTATTGGCGGAAAAACGTCACGATCACGCTCATTCTGCTTGCGATTTGGGCGTTCGTAACGTTCGTCGTCGGTTATTTCGCGCGGGATCTCACCTTCAACTTCTTTGGATGGCCGTTCTCGTTCTGGATGGGTGGGCAGGGTGCGCTGGTGGTGTACGTCGTCATCATCTGGTACTACGCGCGTTACATGAACAAGCTCGACCGCGAATACGGTGTCGATGAAGGGGGGGACGAATAATGGCGATCCAGACCCAAAACCAGGACGCATTCAAGGGAATGCTGAAGAAGGTGTACAGCTGGTACACCGGAGGCTTCCTCGTGTTCGTCATCCTGCTCGGCATCCTCGAGCAGATGGGATTGCCCCGTGCGTGGATCGGCTACATCTTCCTGTTTGCAACGATCGCGTTGTACGCGGGCATCGGCGTTATGAGCCGAACCGCCGATGTGTCGGAGTATTACGTCGCGGGGCGCCGCGTGCCGGCCGTTTTCAACGGCATGGCGACGGGCGCAGACTGGATGAGCGCAGCATCGTTCATCGGGATGGCAGGTACGCTGTACCTCACCGGCTACGGTGGACTTGCTTTCATCATGGGTTGGACTGGGGGCTATTGCCTCGTTGCACTGTTTCTTGCTCCCTACCTGCGCAAGTTTGGCCAGTTCACTATTCCCGACTTTCTCGGCGCGCGTTACGGCGGGCATATTCCGCGGTTCATTGGAATATTCGCCGCCATTCTTTGCTCGTTCACGTATGTGGTCGCGCAGATCTACGGGGTTGGTCTGATCACTACGCGCCTGACCGGCGTGGCGTTCGAACTCGGGATTTTCCTCGGTCTGGGTGGCATTCTGGTCTGCTCCTTTCTTGGTGGCATGCGCGCGGTCACATGGACCCAGGTCGCGCAGTACATCGTGCTGATCGTGGCCTACCTGATGCCGGTCGTGTGGCTGTCGGTGAAACACACCAACTTCCCGATCCCGCAGCTCGTGTACGGAAAAGTGCTCGAGAAGGTCACTGAGCGCGAGAAGCAGCTCATTGACGATCCGAAGGAAAAGGAAGTCCGCAAGATATTCGCCGACCGCGCCGCAGCGGCAAGCGCGAAGCTCAAGGGCTTGCCGGGGTCGTACGAAACCGAGAAGGCTGCAGTAGGCAAGGCGCTCGACGAGGCGAAGGCATCGAATGCGCCGGCTGAGCAGATCAAGCCGCTCCAGGAATCTGTGGACAAGTTCCCCAAGAGTGTAGACGAAGCCAAGGGCGCATGGACGCGGGAGGCCGGCCTCGCTGCGCGGGCTGCTCCACCCATACGTCATGCCGAGGCATTTCCCGGGAAGGACGAAGCGGCACGGGACACCTCACGGAGAAACTTCCTCGCGCTGGTGTTCTGCCTGATGGTTGGAACCGCGGCCTTGCCGCACATCCTGATGCGCTACTACACCACGCCATCGGTGCGGGAGGCACGGGAATCGGTGACCTGGTCTTTGTTCTTCATCTTCCTGCTCTATTTCACCGCGCCTGCCCTGGCGGTGCTCGCCAAGTTTGATGTGTACACGCTTCTGGTGGGTACGCCGTTCGACAAGCTGCCTGCCTGGGCTGCATCCTGGTCCAAGGTCGATCCGGCGCTGCTGAGCATCGCCGATGTGAACAAGGACGGGATATTGCAGCTGGCGGAGATCGCGATTGGCGGCGACATCGTCGTGCTTGCCACGCCCGAGATCGGTGGCTTGCCGTATGTTGTCTCCGGTCTGGTGGCGGCAGGTGGCTTGGCCGCAGCGCTCTCCACGGCGGATGGTTTGCTCCTGACCATCGCGAACGCGCTCTCCCACGATCTCTACTACAAGATGATCGATCCGAATGCCTCGACGCAGCGTCGCGTGACCCTGTCCAAGGTTCTGCTGCTCGTGGTCGCACTCGCGGCAGCCTGGGTCGCGAGCCAGAAGCCGGCAGACATACTGTTTCTCGTGTCAGCGGCGTTCTCGTTCGCGGCGGCTGCTTTCTTCCCCGCGCTGGTCTGCGGCATCTTCTGGAAGCGCGCGAGCAAATGGGGTGCTTCCCTGGGTATGGTGTCTGGTCTTGCGGTGACCTTCTACTACATGGTCACGACCCAGCCCTGGCTGAGAGGCGTGTTTGGCGTGACATCGCCGATCGCGGACAACATCTGGTGGGGTATCCAGCCGATCTCGGCCGGTGTGTTCGGTGTTCCCGTCGGATTTGCTGTGATCATCATCGTCAGCCTGATCACGCCCGGTCCGGAGAAGGATGTCCAGGACATGGTCGATCACGTCCGGTTCCCTGTGCTCAAGGGGAGCGTGGCCACCCAGGTCGACTGAGGCAGTGGATTCCCGTGGCAGCGAACGTGCTGCCGCGGGACCAGATCAAAGGACCCGCCCTGTCGCGGGTCTTTTTTTATGCACGCGGGCGCGATGCATCCGCAGTTCGCGGCGAATACAATCGCCGAAGCAGGTTTTTATCTTTCGGAGCACCCAATGCCAGCCGAGTTGATGGTACTCACCATCCTGAAGGCGCTTGTCGAACTCGCGGGACTGTTTCTGCTCGGGCAGGGGATGCTCTACCTGCTTGCCGGCGAGAAGCGCGAGGGAAACTACTTCTACCAGTTGCTGAAGATGCTTACGCGCCCCGTGATCCGCGCTGCACGGTTCATCACGCCAAAGTTCGTGATTGACCGGCACATCCCCTATGTCACCGCCCTGATCCTGTTCTGGCTGTGGTTGCTGTTGATCATGATGATGGCGCAGGTGTGTAGAAGCACCGGTGCCGATTGCCGTGCATTGAAGGAGGGAAGCGCCAGCCTGGAGCGCGCGGCACCGCGCTCCACGAATCATGTACTAAGGGTCTGATGCTTTTGGCACTGTGTGGGAGACGGAGTCAGGCGGTGCCGAAATCGTGCTGCATTTTCGCCGCCATCTTCGGGTCAAAGGACCGGACTCGTTCGAACTCGGCTTCGCATTTCACACGGTCGCCGAGCTTGAACCATGCGAGCGCGAGATGGTAGCCAGCATGCGGGTTGAAGTACTGCAGTTTTGCAGCCTCCTGCAGCGGCGCGACGGATTTCTCGAATTCCCCCTGGTCCTGGTGGCATATGCCCAGTCCGTACCAGGCGCGGTCGTTCTTCGGCGAAAGGGCGGTGGTCTGCTCGAACTGCGCGATGGCCTCTGGAATGCGCCTCTGTGCGTGATAGATGAACCCGAGATTGAATCGCGTCACCGCATCATCGCCCTCGATTTCGAGCGCGCGGAGAAGAGAGCTTATGCCTTCGTCGGTTTTGCCGCCGTTGGCGAGCATGAAGCCGAGGCTTCGCCATGCACGCGCACAGTTCCGGTCTGCGGATACCGCGATGCGAAGCTGTCCGATCGCGAACTCGTCGAGATGAATCCGGGTAAGCAGTTGGGAGTAGTAGTAGCGAAGCAGCGCGCGCGTGGCATTATTCATCGGACGAAGCCGGAGGGGAAGATGCGCATTATTGGTTCCTGCCGCCGGGCATGCAAGTGTCGGATTGCAATTCCGCCATGCGCGCTGACCGGGCCATTGCCTTCGGTGCGTTGACATGGCACCGATCCCCGCAGAGCTCATGAGTGCAACGGTAGAGGCACTGCGCCGCCATGCGCCTTACGATCGCATGGACAAGGACACGCTGGAGTACCTTGTGCCCCGGCTGTCTCTTGCTTACTTCCCCAAAGGGGCGCCGGTAACCGGTCCGGACGACGGGCAGGCAAAGAATCTTTGCATCATCCAGCGCGGGCACGTGCGGGGAGAGGTTCCCGGCGGTACAGACGCGCGCGATCTGGTCGAGTATTCGTCCGGGGACACATTTCCGCTTGCAGCGATCATGGCGAAGCGTGCCGTGCGTCATGCCTACGTCGCCCATGAGGACACATTCTGCTACCAGGCTGACGCAGCAATCGTCGACGAACTCGTGCGACGCAGCCCGGAGTTCCACGCGTTCTGCACTGACAGAGTCAAGACGCTCCTGCAGCAATCCTACGAGCTGCTCCAGACGAGCTACGCGAAGCAGGGCTCCGCAGGCCAGACGCTCAACATCCTCCTGAAGGATGTCCTGAGGCGCGAGCCGCTGCGCTGCGCGCCGGATGATCCTTTGCGCGAAGCCTTGCGATCAATGCAGGGCGCGAAGCTCGGTTCCATCGTCGTCGTCGGCCCGGACGGTGCGCCGCTTGGCATCTTCACCGAGCGCGATCTGCTCAGGCTGGCGGCCGCGTCGGAATTCGATCCCGGTCAGCCGATCCGTAATTGCATGACCTCACCCGTCCACACGTTACCGCCGCAAGCCACAGCAGCCGAGGCGGCGGTGCTCATGGCGAAGTTCGGAATTCGTCATGTCATCGTGGAACAGGAAGGGCGCCTCGCAGGCGTAGTGTCCGAGCGGGACCTTTTCTCGCTTCAGCGAACCAGCATGCGCGGGATAGTTCAGTCCATTGAAAGTGCCGGGACCGCATCCGATCTCGTGCATGCTGCAGGCGAAATTCGATCGCTCGCCGGGAATCTGTTTGCACAGGGTGTGGCTGCCGAGCAACTCATCAGGCTCATCGCGACGCTCAACGACCGTCTGACCGGACGCATCCTCTCAATGGAAGCGCAGCATCATGCATTGGCCGGCGTGAGGGTCTGCTGGATTTCGCTCGGCAGCGAGGGGCGGCTTGAGCAGACCTTCGCCACCGACCAGGACAACGGTATTGTTTTCTCTGCCGACGGACTGTCCTCGGATCAGGCGCGTCTGCGGCTTTTGCCGTTTGCCCGCGCGGTCAATGACACGCTCGATCAGTGCGGGTTTCCGCTTTGCAAGGGAAACATCATGGCGGGCAATCCGGACTGGTGCCTGCATATCGATGAGTGGCGAACCACGTTCAGCGCGTGGATACGCAACCCGCTGCCGCAGGCACTGCTTCACTCGAACATCTTCTATGACTTCCGGCACGTGTGGGGGGACGCAAAACTTGCGCTTGAGCTGCGCGACTGGCTTGCAGGTGAATTGACGGGAAACCAGAGGTTTCTTCGCGCAATGGCGCTCAATGCCATGGAAGCCCGCCCGCCGCTTGGACTGTTTTCCGACTTCGTCACATCGGGCAAGGGTGAAGAACGCAATACGATCGACCTCAAGGCAGAAGGCACGCGCCCTTTTGTTGATGCGGCGCGCATTCTCGCGCTGGCCGGAGGAATCACGCTTACAAACACCGCTGAGCGATTGCGCAGGGCCGGTGAGCAGTTGCGCACGCCGCGCGAGGAGACCGAGGGGATGGTCGACGCCTTTCATTTCATCCAGTTGCTGCGACTTCGCCACCAGCAACTCCCTGCGCAGCAGGACGCCCACCCCAACCGGATCGATCCGGACGCCCTCAACGAGCTGGATCGACGCATCCTCAAGGAAGCTTTTCGCCAGGCGCGCAGGCTGCAGCAACGGCTGGCGCTTGACTACCAGCTATGAGCTTCATCGACTGGCTTCTGCGACGGCGGCGGCTGGATCCGGGGCAGGCTGTCCGGCTTGATGCATGGCGAGCCCAACCGGAACAGGGACTGGAATCGCGTCATGTGCAGCAGCGCTTTGTTGTTGTCGATGTGGAGTCCACCGGGCTGGACGTTCTCAATGACAGGCTCATCGCGATCGGTGCGGTGAGGCTCGATGATTCGCGCATTGCGCTCGACGACGGCTTCTACCGGGTGCTGCGGCAGGAGTGTCCGAGTACGCATGACAATATCCTTGTTCACGGCATCGGTGGGACGGCGCAGACCGGCGGCGACGATCCGGCGACCGTGCTGCTGGATTTTCTCGAGTACATCGGCAAATCGCCACTGGTGGGATACCACGCGCAGTTCGACGACATCATGATTCGCAAGGCGCTTCGGCGATATCTTGGAACCGGATTTCGTCGAACCTGGCTTGACCTCGCGTATCTTGCGCCTGCGTTCAGTCCGGAAACATTGCCTCGGCCGCGCGGCCTCGACGACTGGCTGCGGGCCTTCGGTATTGTCAATTACAGCCGCCATGATGCGCTCGCCGATGCCCTGGCAACCGCGCAGTTACTCCTTGTGCTTTTGTTCAAGGCGGACGCTGCAGGAGCGACGCGCACCGCGGACCTGGTCGAGGCAGCAAGATCGGCGGAGTGGCTGTCAAAACAGCGGAGGTGACGGTATTGATTGAACTTTCCACTGGCCTGGCATTGGCACCAACCCCCCAAAAACCCGTATAATCCTCGCTCGATTCATCCGGCTGAATGGCCGATTGTCTCGACGGTTACTGTCGGCACGCAGGTCTTGCACGGCAGAAGTTCATGAAAGGCCAAGTAGCTCAGTCGGTAGAGCAGCGGATTGAAAATCCGTGTGTCGGTGGTTCGATTCCGCCCTTGGCCACCAATAAAGTCAGATACTTAGGGAATAATTGGTCTTAAGTGTTTGACCAACAAAATCCCCGTGTAGGCACTATGTAGGCTTTTTCGGGGAATGTTTGGGCATACCACCAACCCCCATGCTGGCGACAACGGTGTTAGCCAAGCAATCCCCAAAGCTCAATCCCGCAGCTCTAGCATCCCCAGTAATCCGCGAGGGAACCGAGCGTTCCATTCGCATACTGGCTTAGCCTGCCTCCAAGCGAAATCCCGCCAGTCCGACCCCCACCCCGGGGTGGCCCCCGCTGTGCGTTCAGGAGTCCCGCCTCAGCCTCTACAGCTTGATCCGGACGAACGACGCTTCGATTTCTGAAACTCAAGACCCCACCCACCCCGTACCCAGCGTTTCGGCCTCGTCATCTACAGATAAGGCTTGGATCACTGTTTGTCTCGCGTAATTTCAAAACAGGTAGAGGCTTGTCCGATGTTTCACAAGGATGCCCCCACCCCCTCGATATGAACGCCCCCTTCACTTTTGAAATGCGTTGGGCCGGGGGTATATAAATTTTCAAGTCAGCATGCGGGTACGTAGCGCGATGCGATTTCAAGTTGGCTTAAAGGGCGGCGGTCAGATCAGCCACACGCGCATCAGATAACTGAGGCAAAACTGCTATAAATATCAATATGTGTATTAATGCACATAAGTGGTTTTTATAATATAAACGGCCCCGCAGCGGATGTATAACCTTAATCGGTTACCTTCAAGAACCTCGATTTCACATCCACCATTCCATGAAATGGATTTTTATCATGCAAAAATTTGTTCTGGCAGTCACCGCGGTACTGGGCCTTCTGGGTTCAGTCGCAGCATTTGCACAAGCCCCGTCCCCGATTACCTGGGCAGCGACGAGCGGCGGGAATATTCCGCCGACCGCAGTCGCAGCCGGCAAGGAAGCGAACGGCCAACCGCTGTTTCTGTGCCGCGCGAAAT
>CANIEV010000109.1 GCA_947466535.1 Betaproteobacteria bacterium | reverse complement strand
ATCTCACCGATGGGGTGACCGATCCGGTAAAGCAGGGCGGATATACTGTGTTCAACGCGAGTACGTCCTACCGCATCAACCGCACCGCCGACTGGTTCGCCTCCATCGTGAACATCACCGACAAGGTGTACACCGACAGCAGCGCAAGCAGCGTCCCCGGAATGAGCATCGCGATGCCGCGCACCTTCACGACCGGACTGAGAATGAAGCTATGAGCCTGTTTTCCCGCTTGCTGGACTGCGTTGGACCGATGCTTTGCGGCGTCGTGCTCGGACTTGTTCCGGGTCCGTCCGTCGCGCAGCACGCGGACCACGCGGCGCAAAAGGCGGGTCAAGGCGCGGCCAAGGCCGCTCGCAAGCCGCCGGCGTCGCTTTCGATCGGCGCGGCGTTCGCGCCCTCGGGCGAACTCTGGGTCACGGGACTGGACGAGCAGTCGCGCCTTTACGTGCAGACCAGTGCCGATCTCGGTCGCACCTGGGGCGAACGCCGGGTGCTCGATTCGCAGGGCGACCGGATCGCGGCCGATGGTGAGAACCGGCCGAAGATCGCCTTTGGTCCGAACGGCTGGACGGTGATCTCCTACACCAAGCCGCAGCCCAAACCGTACACCGGCGATATCCGCATGCTGCGTTCAGAAGATGGCGGCAAGACCTTCACGCCGCCCTTTACCGTGCACGACGACCGACAGCCGATCACCCATCGCTTCGAATCAATTGCCTTCGACAGCAAGGGTGAGCTGACAGTGCTCTGGATCGACAAGCGCGACGCGGAAGCGGCGCGCGCGAAGGACGGCGGCAAGCGCGGTGCCTACGACGGTGCCGCGGTGTACGGCAAGGTCTCGAAGGACGGCGGCCGGACTTTCGGCCCGGACCAGAAGCTTGCGGACTATTCCTGCGAATGCTGCCGGATCGCGCTGATCGAGACGCCGGGCTCGGGCATGGTGGCGATGTGGCGGCATGTCTTCCCCGGCAGCATCCGTGACCACGCGTTCGCGCCCCTGTCCGATCTCGGGCGCGGCAAGCCAGCCATCCGTTCAACGCAGGACGAATGGCAACTCGGCGCGTGCCCCCACCACGGGCCGGGCCTGGCGAATGCGCGCAGCGGCGGATTCCACTCGGTATGGTTCGCGGTGCGCGGCGGCAAGGCCGCGGTGTACTACGGACGCTTATCGGAGGACGGCAAGCCCGCGGGCGAGGTGCGCGCGCTCCCCGACGAGCGTGCGGAACACGCCGATGTCGCCAACGCGGGAGAATCGGTGGCGATCGTCTGGCGCAGCTTCGATGGAGAACGCACGCGGCTGCGTGCGTGGACCTCGAAGGACGAGGGGCGACGTTTTGCATTGTCGGAACTGGGTTCGAGTTTCGATGACAACGACCATCCGCGGTTCGCCTACCGCGGGGCGGAGGTCTTCAGCGTATGGCGCACCCGGGGACAGATTCATGTTCACAAGATTCTCTGATGTGATTCGCGGCATGGCGGTACTCGCCCTGTCGCTCGCGGCATCGGTGCAGGCGGCGCCCGGCGCGGTGCGCGATTTCGACCGCGGCACCTGGCAGCAGATGAAGCAGACGCTGCCACGTCCGAGCGTGGTGGTGTTCACCACGACCGACTGCGCCTACTGCCCGGACGTTATCGAAGCGCTTGCGAAGGACCTGAAGAAGGGCAAGTCGAAGGCGCATCTTGCGGTGGTGGTGATGGACGGTGCCGAGCAGCCCGAGGCGGTGAAGGCCGACCGGCACTACCGCAAGGCCGACGCGCTCTATGCGTTCGACGGACAGGCGATTGCGCTGCGCTATGCGGTGAATCCCGACTGGCGCGGCATGACGCCATACGTGGCGATGCTGCCGCGCTCGGGCGAGCCGAAATTCTTCACCGGCCGTCCGCCTGCACCAGACGTCGATGCCCTGCTGCGGCGCTAACCAACGCTGAATTGAAAACCAGGAGTTCCTCATGAAATCCCGTTCCATCACGATGCTGGCTATCTGCGCAGGACTGCTTGTCTGCACGTCCGCATTCGCGCAGGTCGACGTCAAGGGCGCCTGGGTGCGCGGCACGGTGCAGGGCCAGAAGGCGAGTGGCGCCTACCTCGAGATCACGAGCAAGGACGCCGCCGCGCTCGTCGGTGCCGCAAGCCCGCTGGCGGGCACGGTGGAGATCCACGAAATGCGCATGGAAGGCGATGTGATGCGCATGCGCGCGGTGCAGCGCATTGCTTTACCCGCAGGCAGGAAGGTGGAACTCAAGCCCGGGGGCTACCACGTGATGCTGGTCGATCTGAAGCAGCCGCTTGCCAAGGGCGACAAGGTGCCGCTCACCCTGCGCGTCGAAGGCGCGGACAAGAAGGTGACGTCGATCGAGGTGCAGGCGGAGGTGCGGGATCTCACCGCGGCGGCGAAGCAGGGCGGTGCCGCGAAGCACGGCGAGCACAAGCACTAGACGCGGCGCGGCGGCTACGGCGCGCCGTCGGGGACGGTGGCCCGCCTAGCCGTTGGCGGCCGCCGCCGTCCAGCCCGGTTCGTCGCGGCGTACTTCGCGCTCGCCGTGGTCCTGCAGGAGCTTGAGCAGGCGGCGGCGCAGTTCGATGCCGGGGCGGTCGATCGGCATGTTGCGTTCCTCGCCCGAGCGGGTGTTCAGCGGCACGTCCCAGTCGGTGGTCTCGAGGATCGCGCGATCCTCGTTGGTGACCTTCATGTCCCAGGCGATCACGTCGGCCGCGGGCGAATCCGCCTCGGTGTCGTTGCGCAGCACGAACTGGTTGAACAGCGTGCGCTTGTCATCCACCGGCACGATCCAGGCGACGATGATGTGCTTGAGGCCGTTGGCGTAGGAAAGCGTCATGCGTACCGAGAAGGGCATCAGCCATTCCTTCTCGTACACCCGGTCGAGTTCCTTCGCCGACTTGATGTTCACCGCGCGCGTGAGGTCGTCGGTGTTGCGCACCGGCACGGTGGAATCCATGATGAAACCCCACTCGGTGGGGCGAAGCGCGAGCGGCGCGGGCTCGGGCCGGTCGGCAAAGCCGAAGCTCTTCTCGTGGACGTAGGAGAAGTGCGCGTTGTCGAAGGCGTTCTCGATGATGCGCAACGCCGCGGTGTCCCAGACGTCGCAGCGCTCGTGGATGCAACGCCAGCCTTCCTCGCCGAAGTGCGGAATCGTCGGGATGTCGGTGATCGGATCGCCGAGGCACACCCATAGCTGACCGTAGCGTTCGGTGCAGTGGTAGGCGGGGATTTTGAAGTTGCCGGTGCGCTCGGGGTCCTGGAGCTGTGGCATGCGCACGCAGGTGCCTTCGCGGTTGAACTCCCAGCCGTGGTAGGCGCAGGCGACGTTCCCGTTGACCACGCGGCCGGCTGACAGGCGCGAAGTGCGGTGCGCGCAGCGGTCCTGCAGTGCCACCGGCTTTCCCTCGGCGTCGCGAAACAGGACGATCTTCTCGCCCAGCAGCGTGAACGGCTTTGGCCCCTCGCCGAGATCGCTCATCGGCATCACGGCATACCAGAAGCGGCGCAGGACTTTCTGACGGGTGGGCAGCATGGAGGACTCTCAGGAGTGGCGCGAGCAAGATGCGCGGATGGAAAAATTCTAGCACCGCGAGGTCACCGTGGTGCCGGATTTTCCTTTAAGGAACCCCTGAAAAGTCCTGATTGTGCAACGCATCGATCAGGGCTTCCCTCTGAAGTGGGGGATATACAAGGGGGCGATGCCCCCTTGTTCAGACCATCCTTTAACCGCCAAGACGCCAAGGCCGCCAAGAAAGACGCGGCAATTTCGTCCGCTTCCGGTCATTGCGAGCAAAGCGAAGCAATCTGATCCGCGATGCACGTGGAGATTGCTTCGCTTCGCTCGCAATGACATCCACACCCTTCTTGGCGGCTTGGCGGTTCAAGCTTACTTGGGGAATGTCTCCGATGCCGCGCTATTGTCGTCTTGCTGCTTTCGTTGCGCGCTTTCGGACAGCTGCACTTTCAGGCAAGCCGGACAAAGGCATCCCTCGTACTCCTTCGGCAGCGGATCGAGCACCGGCATGTCCATGCACCAGCAGCGTTCCTTGCCCGCGAGCATGCCGCAGCCGAAGCCCGCGCCGCAGCGCGCGCAGATGTCCGGCGCCTTCTGATCAGGGGCGGCGTTCGCTGCCATCATCGCGTTCGGGGTAGCGCTTCATCGCGTCGCGCAGGAAGTCGAGTTGCTTGGTAAATCGGGAACAGGCGGTGCACAGGCCGAGATGGATGCGCAGCGTCAGCTTTTCGCCGAGAGCCAGGTCGCGGTCCCTGGATTCCGATATCAGGCGGCTTGCTTCACGGCAGGAGAGGTTGAGTTTGCTCATCGGCGGTTTGCTTTCCCGGGTTTCGCATCCTGACTTTTGCCGAACCAGCCCGCGTCCAGGCAGGCGCGAAGGCTCATGCGTGCCCGGTAGAGCAGCACCCAGCAGTTGGTCGAACTGATCGCCAGTTCCTTACAGATTTCCTCAGTGGGCATGCCGTGCACCTCGCGCAGCATGAACACCCGCGCGGAGTTTTTCGGCAGGCCGTTCATGCAGCGCTCGAGCGCGTCGTAGAAGCGGCTCTGCTCCAGCGCCTGCTGCGGGTTGCCCCAGTCGGAGGGCATCTCCGCGAAATGCCCGTCGGCGGAAAAGATGGCGTCGAGGTCTTCGGTCGCGAGTTCGCTGTCGTCTTCGCGCAATGGCTGCTCGCGCGAGGCGCGACGATGATGGTCGATGATCTTGTGCTTGAGGATGCCGATCAGCCAGGTACGCACCGTCGAATTGCCGCTGAACCGCTCCGCGCCCTGGATGGCGGCAAGCAGGGTTTCCTGCACCGCATCTTCCGCCGTCGCCGCATCGCGCAGTTGCATCATCGCAAACCGGACGAGGTGGGGGCGATGCCGGTCGAGTTCAAGGGTGTCGGGTGTGTTCGGAATGGCGGTCATGGAGGCGGCGCGTGGCGAGGCCCGATTCTGGGCTGCGGCCCCCGGTCGTGCAAGTCGAAGAACACGCGGGGCCTTGAAATGCGGCCGGGAGCTCCCCAACTGGTATCCATGGACGCGCGGTATCACCAGTACGCGCCGGCTCAACGATCTTGCAAACTATTTCTGTAAGGAAACGATCATGGCAAATCTTCATCGTTACACCGATCCGTTCGGCAATGCAGTGGATGAACTGTTCCGCGGTTTTTTCGTGAAGCCCCTGGGTTTCGAGCCGTCCGCGTCGGCTGCGACCGACACCGTGCGCCGGGTGCGCATCGACGTCACCGAACAGAACGGCGAATACAAGGTCTATGCCGAACTGCCGGGCGTGAAGAAGGAAGACATCCGGGTGGAAGTCGACGGCGATCAAGTGACGCTCTCTGCCGAAACCCGGCTTGAGGGTGAAGCCGACAAGGGCGAACGCGTGCTGCACAGCGAGCGCTACTTCGGCAAGGTCGCGCGCAGCTTCCGCCTCGGGGCGGAGCTCGACGAGTCCCGCGCAGTGGCGAAGTTCAACGACGGCGTGCTCGAACTGACGCTGCCGAAGAAGGTTGTTGCCGCGGCAAAGCAGATCACGATCCAGTAATTGGCAACGACCGGTGATTCGTGCCGGATGAGTGATGAGTGGTGACGGCGTGGAGCTGAGCAGTGCCGCGGTCGGGCCGCCCCGGTTGTTTTGACCGAGGGCGGCCTTGTGGCCGACGTGCGGAATTGCTTCGCAGCGGCCGCGATCGGGGGAGTAAAATCGCGGCGCCCCACCCCCCCGGAGACCGCTGCACCATGGCCGCAACGAAGACAGCCGAGCAACCCGCCCCGAGCGCCGACATCAAGGCGCGCGTCCTTGCCGAGGCGCTGCCCTACATAAAGCGCTTTCACGGCAAGACCGTGGTGGTGAAGTACGGCGGCAACGCAATGACCGACGAGCGCCTGAAGCAGAGCTTCGCGCACGACGTGGTGCTGTTGAAGTTGATCGGCATCGACGTGGTGGTGGTGCACGGCGGCGGGCCGCAGATCGAGCAGCTGCTCGGCAAGCTCGGCAAGAAGGGCACCTTCGTGCAGGGCATGCGCGTTACCGACGAGGAGACCATGGACGTGGTCGAGATGGTCCTCGGCGGGCAGGTGAACAAGGACGTCGTCACCCTGATCAACCAGGCCGGCGGCAAGGCGGTGGGTCTTACCGGCCAGGACGGCGCCTTCATACGCGCAAAGAAACTCCTGCTTGCCGATGACAAGCACCCCGACGAGATGCTCGACATCGGCCAGGTGGGCGAAATCGCCTCGATCGACCCGACGGTGATCGACTCTCTCGAACAGGGCGGGTTCATCCCGGTGGTCGCGCCGATCGGCGTGGGGGAGAACGGCGAGTCCTACAACATCAACGCGGATCTCGTGGCGGGCAAACTGGCCGAAGTGCTCAAGGCGGAAAAGCTGGTGGTGCTCACCAACACGCCCGGGGTGCTCGACAAGAACGGCAATCTGCTCACCGGACTCACGCCCAAGCGCATCGACGAACTGGTGGCCGACGGCACGCTTTCCGGCGGCATGCTGCCCAAGATCAGCTCCGCGCTGGATGCGGTGCGTGGCGGGGTGAAGAGCGTGCACATCATCGACGGCCGCGTCGAGCATGCGCTGCTGCTCGAAGTGCTCACCGACGAAGGCGTGGGTACGCTGATCCGCAGTCGGTGAGAATCAATTGGAACCGCGGATGAACGCAGATGAACGCGGATAAAACCCGCTGTTTTTGAATTTCATCTGCGTCGATCTGCGGTTCAACCCTGCCTTAGACGATCCGCGTCCCATCACGGTCGATAAGGCCATCGAGGTAACCCTCTTTCGAATCGTAGATCGTCAGCAGGCGTTTGCGCGGGCTGGCGGTGAAGGACACGTGAATCCATTTTCCGAATTCGAGAATCGCCTGGTCGTAGTCGAGGGCCGACGCGGCGAGCGCCTGCGCGATCGCCATCGGTTCGCCGAAACCGGGGCAGACGAAATCCGCCGCGAGCCCCTGGCAATGCTGCGAGGCGACGGTGCCGCCGACCGCTGTGTTGAGTTCGGGCGAGCGGTAGCCGCTGGAAATCTCGAGCGGTGCGCCGAGCAACGACTGGATCCGGTCCAGGCCCTCGGCGAGCCGTCGCAGGTTGGGCAGCAGGTCCGCAGGCGGCGAATTGTCGATGCCGCGCTTCTGCGCGGTTTTCGAGCGGATCAGGTCGGCGAGCGTGAAGCTGGGGGAGAGTACGTGGTCGGGGTCGATGCTCATGGGCGGATTCTAGAGCGCGCAGCGTCGCAATGAGCAAACTCGCCTGGCTCTTCGATCTGGACAACACGCTGCATGACGCCAGTCCGCACATCTTCCCGCAAATCAACCGGTCGATGACCGAGTACATCGCGCGCAATCTCGGCATGAGCGAGCCGGACGCGCAGGCGCTGCGCATGCACTACTGGAAGCGGTACGGCGCGACCCTGCGCGGCCTCGAGCGGCATCACGGCGTCGACCCGCACCACTTTCTTTGGCATACCCACCAGTTTCCGGAACTCGCGCGCATGGTGATCGCCGACGGTGGCCTGAGGCAGATGCTGCGCCGCCTGCCCGGGCGGAAGATCCTGTTCACGAATTCGCCGCAGCATTACGCGGAACGCGTGCTCGAGGTGCTCGGCATCGCCGGATTGTTCGACGCGGTCTACGCGATCGAGACCACGCGCCTGCAACCCAAGCCCGAGCCCGGAGGGTTTCGCCTGATCCTGCGCGCCGAGGGTCTCACGCCGGCGCGAACCGTGATGGTCGAGGATTCGCTGCCGAACCTGCGCGCGGCGCGCTCGCTCGGCCTGCGGACCGTCTGGGTGAGCCGCGAGGCGCGCCGGCCGCGCTTTGTCGACCTGAAGGTGTCGGGGGTGATGCAACTGCCGAGGATGCTCGGGGTGCTACGGCGGTCTTCAGGCTGATTCTTGCATCTACCGCGAGCGAGCGCTCACGTAGCAACGTACAATCACGGTGTCCGCAAAGGCGATGAGGAGGCACCATGCCAGCAGAAAAGAAGCGCGGCGAGCGCAAGATGCAGATCCTGCAGGTCATCGCGGAGATGCTGCAGGATCCCAAGGGCGAGCGGATCACCACCGCCCTGCTGGCAAAAAAACTGGACGTCTCCGAGGCGGCGCTCTACCGGCATTTCGCGAGCAAGGCGCAGATGTACGAGGGCCTGATCGAGTTCATCGAACAGTCGGTCTTCGGCGTCGCCAACAAGATCGTCGCCGACGAGGACAACGCCTTGAAGCAGATGCACGCGATAATGAGCATGCTGCTCGGGTTTGCCGAACGCAATCCCGGCATGGTGCGAGTGCTCATTGGAGACGCGCTGGTGAACGAGAACGAGCGCCTGCAGCTGCGCATCAACCAGCTGCACGACCGGATCGAGGCGACGCTCAAGCAGTGCCTGCGGCTGGCGGCGACCCAGGGGCACGAGGAACCCGATCCCGCGGCACGCGCCAACCTGATGCTCTGCTATGTGGTGGGCCGCTGGCAGCAATTCGCCAAGAGCGGCTTCAAGCGCCTGCCTTCCGATCTCTGGGACAAGCACTGGCCGATGCTGGTGTAGACCCATAAAGGCGGAAAGCTTGGGAACAGGGAGGGCGGGAGAGCCCGCCCGCATTTTCCACACTGCGCGTTACCCCTCCCACCCCCGCAAAGCCCGCATCGAGCGGGCTTTGTTCGGCTTCATCTGTTTTTCTTGGCGTCCTTGGCTGTCTTGGCGCCTTGGCGGTGAAAATCGAAAACCAACGGACTTGACGATTTACCGGTCCTAGGCAGGTTTGCCGCAGACCTTGCATCCCGGATCGCGCGCAAGCCTGATCGATCGCCATTCGGTGCGCAGCGCATCGAACAAAAGCAGCCGGCCGGCGAGGGATTCGCCGGTGCCGGCGAGCAGTTTCACCGCTTCGGCCGCCTGCAGCGTGCCGATCACGCCCACCAGCGGCGAGAACACACCCAGCACCGCGCAGCGGGTCTCGTCCGTCTCGCCGTCCTCCGGGAACAGGCATTCGTAGCAGGGCGAGTCGTCGCGGCGCATGTCGAACACCGAGAGCTGGCCGTCGAAGCGCACGCCTGCGCCTGACACCAGCGGCTTCCTGTGGCGCACGCAGGCGCGGTTCACCGCATGCCGGGTGGCGAAGTTGTCGCTGCAATCAAGCACGACGTCCGCCGCCGCGACCGCTGCCCCCAGCGCATCGCCTTCCAGCCGCACGCCGATACATTCGACCCGCACGCCGGGATTGATGCGGCCGAGCGCGATGCGGCCCGACTCGACCTTGGGCGAGCCGACGGATTGCGTGGTGTGCATGATCTGGCGCTGCAGATTGGTGAGATCCACCGTATCGCCGTCGGCAAGCACGATTGTGCCCACGCCAGCGGCGGCGAGGTACATCGCCGCCGGCGAACCGAGTCCGCCCGCGCCCACGATCAGCGCGCGCGCGGCAAGCAGGCGTTCCTGACCCTCGATGCCGAGTTCGTCGAGCAGGATGTGCCGCGAGTAGCGAAGCAGCTGTTCGTCGTTCATGGTTGGGAATCAGGGGTCGGGATTCAGTGGTCGAACTTCAGTGGCCGAACATCAGCGGGCGGAAATCGCCGGTCCTGAAATGAAAACTGCGGAATGAACCGCGTGATGCACCGGTTCATTCCGCAGCGATTGCGCCGCGTTCAGCGATCGCTCAGTTCTTCGCGGGTTGCGCCGGTTCGGGCGCCTTTGCGGTCTGCTGGCTCGTGATCACCGGCCGGCCCTTGAGGTGGTTCAGCGCCTGCTGGAACTGGAAGTCCTTGTCGGTCGCGAATTCCATCGGGATCAGCGCCTTCTCGTCGGGATTCGGGGTGGCGCCGGGGGCCGTGGCAGGTGCGCTCGCGCGCACCGGCTTGTTCTTCTCGGCGTCCTTGTCCTGGTCGTTGGACAGGTGCTTGTCCAGATCGGCCTCGCGAACCCGTGCGAGCGTGGGCAGGCCATCGTCGACATTGATGTCGGGCACGATGCCCTTGGCCTGGATCGAGCGCCCGCTTGGCGTGTAGTAGCGCGCGGTGGTCAGCTTGATCGCGGTGTTGTTGCCCAGCGGCATGATGGTCTGCACCGAGCCCTTGCCGAAGGTCTGCGTGCCCATCACCGTTGCGCGCTTGTGGTCCTGCAAGGCGCCTGCGACGATTTCGGACGCCGAGGCCGAGCCGCTGTTGACCAGCACCACCATCGGCACCGTCTTGATCGCGGCGGGCAGGGATTTCAGGATGTCGTCGCTGCTGCGGCGCATGTAGTCCTCGGGCGAGGCAAGGAACTTGCGACGCGCGTCTTCGGTGCGGCCGTCGGTGGACACGACGAGCGTCTTCGCGGGAAGGAAGGCCGCCGAGACACCCACCGCGCCATTGAGCAGGCCGCCCGGGTCGTTGCGCAGGTCGAGGATCAGGCCTTTGAGCGGACCGTCCTTGTACAGCCCGTTGATGTGCTTGACCATGTTCTCGACGGTGAACTCCTGGAACTGGGAGATGCGCACCCAGCCGTAGCCCGGCTCGATCAGCTTGGATTTCACACTCTGCACGCGGATGACATCGCGGATCAGCGTGACTTCGAGCGGCTTGGACTCGCCCTTGCGGACGATGGTGAGGCGGATCGGGCTCTTCGGCTTGCCGCGCATGCGCTTGACCGCGTCGTTGAGCGACATGCCCTTCACCGGCGTGTCATCGAGCTTGATGATCAGGTCGCCCGGCTTGAGGCCGGCGCGGAACGCGGGCGTGTCCTCGATCGGCGACACCACCTTGACGAAACCGTCCTCCATGCCGACCTCGATGCCGAGGCCGCCGAACTCGCCCTGCGTGCCGACCTGCAGTTCCTTGAACGCCTCCTGGTCGAGATAGGCCGAGTGCGGATCGAGGTCCGAGAGCATGCCGTTGATCGCGCCGTTGATGAGCTTCTTGTCCTCGACCGATTCGACGTAGCCGCTCTTGATCGCGCCGAATACTTCGGCGAAGGAGCGCAGCTCGTCGACCGGCAGCGGGAAGCGCGAGGTTTCGCGCTGCGCGACGGCGGAAAAGTTGAGGCTGAGCAGGACGCCGGCGATGACGCCGACGGCAACGAGGCTGGCCTGCTTGAGCTTTGATGGCATGGTGTTGCTCCGTGCTGCGTTGGTGTGTTCGGGTTGAACTACGTGTGTTGCGTGCAAATTCTGTACCGCATCCGTCCTGCCTGGCCGGGCCCCGCGGCTATCGCAGTTTCACCCACGACATCGGGTCGAACGGCTTGCCTTCGTGGCGCATCTCAAAGTATAGCCCCGGATCCAGATTACCACCGCTGGAACCCACGGTAGCGACCACGTCTCCGGTGCGGATTTCATCGCCCACCGCCTTCAGAACCGATTCGTTGTTTCCGTAAATGCTGAGATAACCCTGTCCATGGTCGAGGATGAGCAGGTTGCCGAAGCCGCGCATCCAGTCGGCGAACACCACCCGGCCTCCCGCCACCGCACGGACTTCCTCGCCCGAACGGCCTCGGATGAACAGGCCCTTCCACGTTGGACCACCGCCGGACCGGGAAGTGCCGTAACGGTTTGTAACGTCACCGCGGATCGGCAGGCGCAGGCCGCCCTTGAGTCCGGCAAACGCGACCTCCGATGCTCCGCGTTCGGGCACGCGCTCATTGCGCGGGCCAGCGGCGGTGCGGGGCGCGCTGCGCTGCGCGGGCGCCGCGGCGATCGCCTGGATGAGTTTTTCAACCAGGCGCGTCATGCGCTGCTCGTCGCGCTCGAGCGATTTCACCTGCCGCTTCTGGTCACGGATCTGCGTGGACACCTTCTCCAGCACCTGCTTGTGCTCGGATTTTTGCTTGAGCAGGCCGTCGCGCTCGGATTTCTGCTCTTTTTCGACCGCGGCGAGTTCCTCGGACTTGCTGCGCGCCTCGGATTCAATCAGCGACAGGCGCTCGGCATCGGAGCGCAGCGATCGGATCAGGTTGGCTTCGGCAGTAGACAGATGGCCGAGGTAGTGCAGGTCGCGGGCGGTACGGTTCGGGTCCTCGCCCGAGAGAATCAGGCGGACCGCGCCCGCTTCCCCGTGCAGGTACCAGGCCACCAGCATCCTTCGCAACTGCTCGCGCCGTACGGTGACCTCCGACTCCGCACCCTTGCGGCGCTCGGCGATTCGGAGGATCTCCGCCTGCACCGACTCGCGCTTCGCGCCCAGATTCCGGAGCGCGCGGTTCGCCTCCGATATCGAGCGCTCGGATTCCTTCAACTGGTCGCGCGCCTCGGCACGCGTTTCCTCGGCGTCGGCGATGTCCTTCTTCAGCCGCTCGATGCGACCGCGAAGCGCATCCAGATCGCGGGTTTTCTGGGCAATCGCACCGAAGGCGCACGCCAGGCCGAGTACGCCCGCCACACCGGCAACGGCGAGCGCGCGCAGGTTCAAGCCTTCGCCTTCCCCTGGTTGGCCACCGCGGCGGCGGCGGCTTCGATCGCCGCGGCATCGCCGAGGTAATAATGGCGAATCGGCTTCAGGTTCGCGTCGAGTTCATAGACCAGCGGCACCGCGGTCGGAATGTTGAGGCTGACGATGTCGACGTCGTTCACGCCGTCGAGGTACTTGATCAGTGCGCGCAGCGAATTGCCGTGAGCGGCGATCACCACCTGCCGACCGGCCCGCACCTGCGGGGCGATTTTCGACTCCCAGTACGGGACGAAGCGCGCCACCGTGTCCTTCAGGCATTCGGTGAGCGGCAATTCCGCGGGCGAGAGTTCAGTGTAGCGAGGATCGCCGGCGGCGCCGCGCGGATCGCCCGGTTCCAGCGGCGGTGGCGGAACGTCGTAGCTGCGGCGCCATTCGAGCACCTGCTTTTCGCCGAACTTGGCCGCGGTTTCCGCCTTGTTCAGTCCCTGCAGGGCGCCGTAGTGGCGTTCGTTCAGGCGCCAGGAATGTTCCACCGGGATCCACATCCGGTCCATGGTCTCAAGCGTCAGCCAGAGGGTCTTGATTGCCCGGCGCAGCATCGAGGCGAAGGCGAGGTCGAATTCGAAGCCGGCCTCCTTGAGCAGGCGGCCGGCTTCGCGCGCCTGGGTGATGCCGGTGTCGGTGAGGTCGACATCGGTCCATCCGGTGAAGCGGTTTTCCTTGTTCCACACGGATTCGCCGTGGCGTAGCAGGACAATCTTGTGCATGAGGATTCGTTGGCGGTGGGATATGCGGGGTTGCGCAGGTTTGGAATAACGGCGTTTGACCGGTTGCGCCGCCCGCCGGCAATTTCCCGGCGATCACGGCCCGAAGCAGCGTCAGACGGGCGCTTTGACCCCTGATTTCGCCGCTATCTCCTATAATACGCGATCGATTTTCGCCGAATTTTGATTTTTGCCGATATACGCCGCGCCTGTCTTCGCTGACCCGGGCGCGGCTGGCGGAGAAACACGCAGCCGGAGCCGCATTGAACTCGCCGCATCAGGACCTTCAGGACATTTTTGAGCTGATCGGCCGCAAGGAGCAGATCGAACAGGCGGCGCGCGCGATGAAGGCGATTGCGCACCCGCTGCGGTTGAAGATCCTGTGTGTGCTCGGGGACCAGGAAACCAGTGTGCAGGACATCGTCGATGCGGTCGGCACCTCGCAGAGCAATATTTCCCAGCACCTCGCGATACTGCGCGAGAAGGGCATACTGCGTTCGCGCAAGGAAGCAAACCGCGTTTTCTATTCGGTCAGCGATCAACGAACCTTGCAGCTCATCGTGATGATGCGCGAGGTCTTTTGCGGGATACCCCCCGACTCATGAACCTGATAGTGATGAACGTCGACGTTCTCAAATTCGTGCAGGAGAACATCTTCCTCGTGGGCGTCGCGGTGGCCAGCGGCGGGATGCTGGTCTGGCCGATGTTCAGTCGCGGCACCGGCGGGCCGTCGGTGGGCACCGTCGAGGCGGTCCAGCTCATGAACCGTCAGGATGCGATCGTGATCGAT
>CANIEV010000108.1 GCA_947466535.1 Betaproteobacteria bacterium | reverse complement strand
GACCGGAAATTCAACAACCAGTTGCTTTCGCCCCTCGCCATGCAACTGCTCGAAGGCAAGCTGAAGAGCCATGCGGAAGTGGCGACCTGGTTGCGTCGCAACGGCAAGCCGCTCAATCCGGCGGTAGCGCCCTGGATGATCGACGAGGACCGTCTCGCGACCTCGCTCGAACCACCGACGATGCCTACACGCCCGGCCAACTGACGCAGCTGGCCACGCCCCAAAACGAGGCCAACCCATACCCGAACCGAAAACAGGCAAATGTCAGTATTTCGCCCGCTTTCCCGCGCCAATGCTGGGCCTTTTTTACAGATTGTCAGGATATGCGCTCCGGATTCAAGGCGAAACTCCGACCGGATCGGGCTCTCGGCGCGCCACGTTTCCCGGTCATTGCGAGCGCAGCGAAGCAATCTTTCCAGGCGCCGCCCGATTCGCGGGCTGCATGCGTTTGGTGCAAACTCGCAGCATCCGCCCGACAACACACCGGATACAGGTGAACGGGCATTCAAGGAGGAGGCAACATGACCGCGTACTTGCGACTGCCCGCCGGCGCATTGCTCTGCGCCGCACTGCTCATCACATCGGCCGCGCAAGCGCAGTCGTACCCCTCAAAACCCATCGTCTTCGTCAGCACGTTTCCGCCCGGCGGCGGCAGCGACATCGTCACCCGGCTTCTCGCCGCCAAACTCTCCGCCAACCTCGGCCAGCAGGTGCCGGTGGACAACCGCGCCGGCGCCACCGGCACCATCGGCGCGGCCTCGGTCGCGCGCGCAGCGCCCGACGGCTACACCATGATGTTCGGCACCGCCGCCGCGCTCGCGGTCGCGCCCGCACTCTACGGCAATCTCAGCTTCGATCCGGTGAAGTCCTTCGCGCCGGTGATCGAGGTGGCACGCGGTTACTTCGTGCTGCTGGTCAATCCGTCGCTGCCGGTGAAAAACGCCACCGAACTGGTCGACCATGCGAAACGCAACCCCGGCAAGCTCAACTTCGGCTCCTCGGGGCAGGGCTCGGTGCACCATCTCGGCGGTGAAATGCTCAAGCAGGCCACCGGCATCGACATGGTCCACGTGCCCTTCAAGGGCACCGGCCCGGCCTTGCCCGCGCTCGTGGCGGGCGACATCCAGGTGATGTTCGAAGGCGGCGCAAGCTGGATTCCCTATGCGCAGGCCGGCCGCTTGCGGCCAGTCGCCGTCTCGGGTCCGAAGCGCTTTCCGATCCTGCCGGATGTGGCCACATTCACCGAGCAGGGCATCCAGGGTGCCGAGCTCGCTTTCTGGTGGGGCATCGTGATGCCTGCCGGCACGCCGCGCCCGATCATCGAAAAAATGAACGCCGAATTTCGCAAGGTACTTACCGACCCCGACCTGGTGAACAGTCTGCGTCAGCAGGGCGCGGAAGCGTCGCCCGGCACGCCGGAATCGCTCGGCCGGCTGATCGCCGATGAACAGGTTCGCTGGAAGCAGGTGGTCACGCGAGCGGGAGTGAAAGCCGAATAGCGGGCCGCATGTTGAGATCGCCTCAACAACAGGGGAACGCGACGCACTCCGGCTGCGATAATCCGCGCCGGAGAAACAGGAGGAGGAACCCGATGAAAAGAACACTCGCCGGCCGCGCAGCGCGCCTGAAGCTCGCAACCGTTTCTTTCGCAATTGCATCCGCATTCGCCGCTTCCGCGGCCAATGCCCAGGCCTGGCCCTCGAAGCCGGTCAAGATCATCGTCCCCACCACCGCGGGCGGCACCACCGACGCGGTCGCACGCTCGGTCGCCAACGAACTCTCGGCGCGCATCGGCCAGCCGGTGGTGATCGACAACAGGGCCGGCGCCGGCGCGCAGATCGGCATCGACGCCACCATCAAGTCGGCACCGGACGGCTACACCCTGCTGGTATCGTCCAACTCGATCCTTCCGGTGTTGAAGAAGGTGCCACCCTACGATCCCGCGAAAGACCTCACCCCGATCACGATGATCGCGATCTCTCCGATCGTCTATGTGGTGAACTCCAGGTACCCGCCCTCGACGCTCGCCGAGTTTCTTGCGATCGCCAAGTCCAAAGCCGACGGCGTGCGCTACGGCTCCGCCGGCATCGGCAGCGCGCTGCACCTGTCGGTGGAAATGCTCTCGGCGGTCGCAGGCGTGCAGATGCTGCATGTCCCCTACAAGGGCGGCACGCCGATGATGACCGCGATCGTCGCGGCCGACATCGAGATGGTCCCGACCAGCCCCGACTTCGCGCGCCGCTACATGGATTCGAAACAATTGAAGAGCCTCGCGCAGACCGGCAAGACGCGGCAGGCGCTTCTGCCCGATGTGCCGACCACGACCGAACTGGGCCTGCCCGAAGTCGATGTGCTGAGCTGGTTCGCGCTGTTCGGCCCGGCAAAGCTGCCCGCCGACATCGCCAACCGCCTCGCCTCGGAGATCACGCTGGTGGTGGACATGCCGGCGGTGAAGCAGCGGATCGCGGTGGTCGGCGCGGACCCCTCGCCCTCCACGCCCGCGGCGTTCACCCGCTACGTGGACAGCGAGAACCAGAAGTGGGCGAAGATCGTCCGCAACGCGAAGGTTCCGCTGCAGGACTGAACCCGGCCCGACACACGCGGGCTCGCTTGGAAGCTCAGTCCGCGCTGATGCCCGCCGACTTCACGATCGGTGCGAACTTCTCCGCGGTTTCCTTCATCAGCGCAGTCAGCTCCGCGGGCGTGCTGCCCACGAGTTCATAGGCTCGCCCGGTCACCTTCTGCGCCCGGAAGGTCGGCTCGCTCAGGACGGTGAGCACGTCCTTCTGGACCTTGTCCACGATCGCCATGTTTGTCCCGGTGGGCACAAACATGCCGAGCCAGATCGCGTTCGCCTGCATCTGCGGGTAACCGAGTTCGTTGAAGGTCGGCACATCCGGCAGGTCGGCCACGCGCTTCGCGCCATCCACCGCGATCGCACGGATGCGGCCTTCCTTCACCGCGCCGCGGATCGAATTGAGCGACATCCACGCCACCTGCACCACGCCCGACATGATGTCGGGCAGCACCGGCGCCGCACCCTTGTAGGGAACATGGACGATGTTGATGCCTGCTAGCTGCTTGAACATTTCGATCGCGAAGTGCGGCGAGGAACCGTTGCCGTAGGAGGCGTAATTCAGCTTGTCCGGTTGCGCCTTGGCCATCGCGATCAGCTCGGGCACGCTCTTCACCGGAACGTTCGAATTCACCACCAGGTAGGCGCGCCAGGTCACCACGCCTGTCACCGGCTGCAGGTCGCGGTACACGTCGTAGGGCATGTTCCTGAACACGAGCTGGTTGGTCGCGATCGACGAATCGGCATAGAGGATCGTGTAACCGTCGGCGGGTGACTTGACCACCGCATCGGTGCCGATCATCGCGCTCGCGCCCGGGCGGTTGTCGATCACCACCGGCTGCTTCCAGAGCGTCGAGAGTTCGGGCGCCATCGCGCGCATCAGCGCATCCGCCGGGCCGCCGGCGGGAATCGGTATCACCACCTTCACCGGCTTGGCAGGCCAGGCCTGTGCCAGCGCGCCGCCCGCCGCTGCAAGCATCAAAGTCGCAGCAGCGGCTGTCCGCATCACTCTGTTCATCGTTCACTCCTCCTTTGATCAATCGTTCAATCGCGGTCGTGTTTTCGACGGCTTTGTAATTGTTGTCACCGCATCCGCTATTATTTCCCGTTGCGGATTTCCCGCAAGCACCCGAGCGAATCAAAGCCCATGCAGTCTACCCCCGCCGCCGGCCCGGGCTCCGCCGCCAACGTCTCCACTGTGCGCGTGCTCGCAGTACTCTCGCGCTTCATAGGCGCGAGCCGCGCGCTCGGCGTCACCGAGATCAGCCAGGATCTCGGCATGACCAAGAACATGGTCCACCGCGCCCTCACCACGCTCGTTCGCAATGGCCACCTCGTTCGCGACGCAAGCGGCGCGCGCTACGAACTCGGCTTCGGTGTGCTGCAGTTTCTCGACCCCGCCGCGCCCGAGCCGGACATCCGCACGATCTGCCAGCCCCACCTTCGCAGCCTGAAGCAACTCTCGGGCGAAAGCGTGTTCCTGTCCATCATCGTCGGCCGCAACCGGGTGAACGTCGACAGCATCGAGGCACCCGGCCGCATAGTCACCCATGCGGTGCGCGGCCGCGCGGTACCGTTGCACCTCACCGAAACCTCGCGCGTGCTGCTCGCGTTTCTCTCCGACGCAGAGATTGCCGAATACATACGGATCGCCTCGCCCCTCACCCGTGCGCCAGCGACCGGAGAGGTCACGCCCGAGCGCCTGTGGAAGGACCTGCGTGCAATCCGCAAGACGGGCTACGCACTCGGTCAAGGCGAACGGCGCTTCAGCGAACGCCGCGTAGAGGCCACCTATCTCGCCTTCCCGGTGCTCGACGCGGCGGGCCGCCCGCATGCGGCACTCACCGTCGGCGGGCCGCAGGAACGCTTCGACATCGCCTCCGCCGAGGCACTGCTGCCCGACATGCGCCGCATCGTCGAGGACGCCAACCGCCAGGCGCGCCTGATTCCCGCCAAACCCGTGTATCTGCTCGGCGAATAGGGCATGGCCATGAACAACACCGTCGCCACCGAACCGGTGTTCCGGGTGCTCGCCGCGATCAGTGCGGCACCGCGTCCACTTGGCGTGAGCGAAATCCGCCGCATGCTCGGCCTGCCGCTCAGCACTGCGCATCGCCTGTTGAGCAGCCTCGAACAGGCGGGTTACATCGAGCGCTACCAGTCGTCGACCCGCTATGTGATCGGCGCAAACGCGCGGCAGCTCGCGCATTCCTTTTTCTCGCGCTTTCGCATCCGCGAAGCCTGCATTCCCTACCTGCAGCAGGTTGCATTCGCCTGCGGCGAGACCACCTCGCTCGCGGTGCCAGTCGGCTGGCAGTCGGTGCGCATTGCATCCGTGCCCGGCACCAACGACGTCGTGTCCTCGCATTCGCTCGGCGAAACCCGCCCGTTCGACCGCAGCCCGGGGGGCCTCGCCATGCTCGCCGCGATGCCTGCGGAAATACTCAACCGCTTCATCGCCTGGCGCATTGTGCAGGAACCGCACACCACAGCCGCCGCGCTTCGACGGCGCCTCGTCGCGGTATGCGCCCTTGGCTACGCATCGGAAGAAACGGTGTTTGCTCACGGCCGCGCGGAAATCGCAATCGCGATCGTCGCCAACGACAAGCCGATCGGCGCGATCTGCCTCGAAGGGCCTGTCATCGCGGCCGATGAAAAACGCCGGGACAAAAAAGACGTCGCCCGCTGGCTCGCCATCGCAGCGGACATCTCGCGGCTCGCGGACGAACAGGCCGCGCTCGCGGAAAACCATTACGCGCATCTGCCGCCCGAAACGGCGAAATGATTCCGGCCCTCAGGCCGCTGCGCGCTGCGCCAGCGCAGGCGGCTCGTAGCCGTCGACGCGAAGATCCTTCAGTCGCGGCATCACATCGCGCGAGAACATTCGCAGGTTGGCCACCGCGTCCTTGTGGCTCAGATCGCCGCCCTGCGCCATCAGCATCAGGTTGCCCACGCCACCCACGTGGTCGTGGAACGCCTTGATCTGTTTGTAGACCTGGTCGGGCGTGCCGCAGAAGAGCACGTGCGCGTCGATCAGTTCCTCGATCGATGCCTGTCCGAGGATCACCCGCTTGCCGTTGGCCAATTGCACCGTGCGGTGCTCGGCGACGTAATTGGGGTCTTGCTTGAGGCGCATTTCCTTGGCCACGAACTTCGCCGGCACATAGCCCGGCGGGTTGGTGAACTGCGGCGCAAGGCGTCCCTGCGTGCGCACATAGCCCGCGATCTGATACGCCCGACGCTTGGCCTCTTCCTCGGTGTCGGCCACTGCCGCCATCGCCATGTAGCCGAACATGTCGGGCGACGGCATGCCCCAGCCAAGCTCCAGCCAACGGCGCCGGTAGGCATCGAACAACTGCTTCGACGCACGTCCGTTGAGGAAGGTGCCCACATGCGCCTTCTGCTCGGCGATCCAGCCGCCCGCCGCGGGTCCGATCGCCACCATCCACACCGGCGGATGCGGGTCCTGGTAGCAGCGCGGCCAGATGTTCACCTCGCGGCACTTGTAGAACTCGCCGTTCCAGGAGAACGGTCCGTCATGCGTCGTCAGCGCCTTCATGATGAGGCGATAAGCCTCGCCGAAGCGCCGCGTCTGCGTGACCGGATCGCCGCTGGAGGGAAACACCTCGTACTGCGCACCTCGAACGAAGCCCATGTCGAAGCGGCCGCGGGAATAGGTATCGATCATCGCAATTTCTTCTGCCACCCGGATCGGATCGGTGCGGTTGGCGATCGGGATGCCGAGCGACATCATGCGAACGTTTTTTGTCGTTCGCGCGAGGACCGCCAGCGGCAGTGTGCACGAGGCCGACATGCAGGTGGCGGTCGCGTGGTGCTCGTTGATCATGATATTGATGCCGATCTCGTCGCAGATCTGCCACTGCTCCATGTACTCGTCGTACAGGTCGGCCGCCTTGCGCGGGTCGATATGCCCGTTGGGCAGGATGTTCTTCAGCGGCTCCTTCGTCGCGTCCCAGACCGGGTGATACGGCTGCTCGGTAAATTCCCAGATCTTCATGTGCTCTCCTCGTCCTCAGGGCCCGCCCCGCACTCAGGCGAGCGCGATGCCTGCAAATTTGGCAACCGCACCGGCCACAGCCACCGGCTGCTCCACCTGCGGGTGATGCGACGCGCCCTTGATGAGCTCGAACTTTGCCCCCGGAATCGCCTCCGCGTACGCACGACCGTAGTCGGGCGAGACGATCCCGTCCTGCTCACCCCAGAGCACCAATGTCGGAACGCCGATGCGGTGCAGCCAGCGCTTGAGCAGCGGGTTGTACATGTAGGGCGACCAGCCGAACAGTGCGAGGCCCTCGCGGTTGCGCGCGATCACGAAGAGCTCGTCATCGGTGCAGGCATCCGGTCCCTTTTTCCATTTCGCCGGTTCCACATAGGCACGGCGGGCCGCCTCGTCCGGATGCAGGGTAAATACGTCCTGGATGTCGACCGCGGTTTCGTCCTTGCTGTTGCGGATGCCGACGGCATCCACGAGCACCAGACGCGAGATATGCGCACAACTGCGAATCGCAATCTCCGCCGCGACCCAACCGCCGAAGGATGCGCCCACCAGAATCGCGTCCTTCAACTTCATCTGCGCGAACAGGTCGAGGTAGAAATAGGCGAGATCGTCGATCGCGTGATACTGCGGCGGCATGTCGGTGTGACCGAAGCCGGGATGCGACGGCGCGATCACCCTGCAGGACGAAGCCAGGCGTTCGATGAAGGGATCACAGTTGGCAAGCCCGTCGCCTGAATGCAGGAACACCACCGGACGTCCGCTGCCGCTCTCGGCGATTTCGACGTTGATATCGCCGAGCTTCAGCGACGACTGCTGTATTGAAGCCACTCTTCCTCCTCCGGTTTGTGGTTTCCGCCGCCTTCGCCTGATGCGGGGCCAACTGCTGCTTCCGGCAGTATCAATGCTTGTTCTGCCATGCGGAAACCTTTCCGATACACGCTACCGAAGGGTGCACCCCCTGTCAACGACATCCCCGGGTACCGTCAACATGAGCGCGCTTGCTCGTCAGCGCACGTTCTGCAGGAGCAGCATCAATCCGCCAAGCACGCCAGTGTTTGCAAGCACGGCAATACGGCTGATCTTCTTCTTGAACGGATCGTCGTAGTTGTAGAAACGGTGGAAGATCGCGGTCGACGCCACGGTAAACACCATCAACAGGATCACCCCGAGCGCCGGCTGCCAGTTGAACAGCAGCATCGCGCAGCCGGCGAACTCCAGCGCGGTGCCGAACCAGAAGGCCGCTGCCGCGAAGGGCACGTTCAGCTGCTTCATCCTGCCCACATGGTCTTTCACACCGGCAGGGGTCACATTCAGCAAGCCGGCGGTGGTAAAAAAGAACACGATCACCAGCCGACCGGCGGTGTCCAGCCACGAAGCGTCCCCGTACATGCGTCCTCCTTGGTAAGAATGCCGATTCTAGACGCAAGCGGGCTGCGTCCCGGGTGCGCAGGCACTACAATTCGCCCAAGGCGCAGGAAAAGTTCAGCGCCACGAAAGGTCCCGCATGATCGTCAGTGAAACCCGCCCCGCCACCCCGGTCACCGCAGCTAGCCCGTTATCCGCGCCCGCCTGGACGCTCGAGCAGATCGAGGCGCTGTTCAACCTGCCCTTCAACGACCTGCTCTACCGCGCGCAGCAAGTGCATCGCGCGAATTTCGATGCGAACACCGTCCAGCTTTCCACCCTCCTGTCGATCAAGACCGGCGGCTGCCCCGAAGACTGCGGCTATTGCCCGCAGGCGGCCCGCCACCACACCGGCGTGGAAAGCCAGTCGGTGCTGCCGATCGACGAGGTGCTCGCCGCCGCGAAAGCCGCAAAGGACAAGGGCGCCACCCGTTTCTGCATGGGCGCCGCCTGGCGCGGCCCGAAACAGAAAGACCTCGACCCGGTGCTCGACATGGTGAAGGCGGTGAAGGCTCTTGGCCTTGAGACCTGCGCCACGCTCGGCATGCTGCGCGACGGCCAGGCCGAACAGCTGCGCGATGCAGGCCTCGACTACTACAACCACAATCTCGACACCTCGCCCGAGTTCTACGGCGAGATCGTCAGCACCCGCGACTACACCGACCGGCTCGACACTCTCGGCCGCGTGCGCAACGCCGGCATCAATGTCTGCTGCGGCGGCATCGTCGGCATGGGTGAATCGCGACGCGAACGCGCGGGCCTTGTCCTGCAACTCGCAAACATGACCCCGCCGCCCGAGTCGGTGCCGATCAACAACCTGGTGCAGGTGGAAGGCACGCCGCTGCACGGTACCGAGAAGCTCGACCCCTTCGAATTCGTGCGCAGCATCGCGGTCGCGCGCATCACCATGCCGAAAAGTTACGTCCGTCTCTCCGCCGGCAGGCAGGAACTTGGCGATGGCGTGCAGGCGCTGTGCTTTCTCGCCGGCGCCAACTCCATTTTCTACGGCGACAAGTTGCTCACCACCGGCAACCCGGAAGCGGAACAGGACGAAGCGCTGCTGAAGCGACTCGGGATGCACACCGCGTAGACGATCGACGCCCTTTCGCCCAATCAGAAGGGTTTTGGACGCACCACGGATTTTCGACTGCGCAGCTTCAGCGCAGAGCGGTCAACGGTTCGTCCGGTCACCCCCTAACTTTCTGACAGGGAGAATTCGATGCGAATTCTGTTCACGATCCTGCTCGCCGTGCTGATCGGTGCGTGCGCCACCACGAACTCGAGCGCGCCCACCGCCGCCTCTGTCACCGAACCATGGCAAAGTGCCTACAACAGCCGCGCCCCCGCCCGCATCACCGCTATGTACGACACCGACGCCGTACTGTGGGGCACGACCGCAAAGACAATCGCACCGACACCGGAGGCGATTTACGACTACTTCAAGGACGCCGCCAAACGCCCCAACGCACGCGTGACCTTCGGCGAACAGCACCTGCGGGAATACGGCGACATCGCGGTCAGCACCGGGTACTACACGTTCTCTGATGTGCGCGACGGCAGGGAAATTTCGCGGCCGGCCAGATACAGCATGACGTTCAGAAACAAGGACGGGAAGTGGCTGCTCGTGGCGCATCATTCGTCGGAGATACCTTGACGTTTCCGAAGCAGGACACGGGCTTCCCCGTACCTGCAATGCGATGGCCGTTATCGGATGCCGGCTCGAAGCACCCCGCTGATACACTTTGAATAGCTTCTGACCCTCACTGAAATCCCGGAATCCCTGCCTAGTGGCCCACCACAATCTCGCCGCCCAACTCGACACCCTCGAGCGCGACGGCCTGCTGCGCCGGCGCCTGACGCTCGAAGGCGCGCAGGGTGCGCACGTGTCTGTGGACGGGCGTGAATACCTTGCCTTCTGCAGCAACGACTACCTCGGGCTTGCCAATCACCCGCGCCTGATCGAAGCGGCAATCGAGGGGATGCGGCGTCACGGCGTGGGGTCGGGGGCGTCGCATCTGGTCACCGGCCACAACATCGCGCACGATCGGCTGGAGAAAAAGCTCGCCGATTACGTGCAGCTGCCGCGCGCCCTGCTTTTTTCCACCGGCTATCAGGCGAACATCGGCGCGATCGCCGCGCTTGTCGGGCGGGAGTCGGCGGTGTTTTCGGACAAGCTCAACCACGCATCGCTGATCGACGGCGTGCGCCTGTCGCGGGCGGAGGCGGTGCGCTATCCGCACGGCGACACCGCCTTTCTTGAACAGGCACTCGCAAAGTCCACTGCCCGGCAGCGGATGATCGTCACCGACAGCGTGTTCAGCATGGACGGCGACATCGCGCCGCTGCCCGCGCTGCTCGACCTCGCCGAGCGTTACGACGCATTGCTGCTGGTGGATGACGCGCACGGCTTCGGCGTGCTCGGGCCGCAGGGCCGCGGGGCACTCGCCCACTTCGGCCTTCGCTCCCCGCGTCTTGTGTACGTGGGCACGCTTGGCAAGGCGGCGGGTGTCGCAGGCGCCTTCGTCGCGGGCTCACCGGACGTCGTGGAAACCGTGCTGCAGCGCGCCCGTACCTATATCTTCACCACCGCCAGCCCGCCGCATCTCGCCACCGCGCTCGAAGCGAGCCTCGAACTGATGCAGGCGGAGAACTGGCGCCGCGAGCGGCTGCGCGATCTGGTTGCCGGGCTGCGTGCCGGGCTGCGGGGATCAAACCTTCGGCCCTCCGACACGCCTGTGCAGGCGCTGGTGGTGGGCGGCAACGCCGAGGCGCTCGCGCTGAGCGATGCGATCCGTGACCGCGGCATTCTCGTTCCCGCGATCCGCCCGCCCACCGTGCCCGAAGGCACTGCGCGACTGCGGATTTCGCTTTCAGCTGCGCACGAACTTGCGGACGTGGCGCGTCTTGTCGACGCTCTTCATGCCACCCTGCCCGAAACTCCGAAACTTGCCACTGTTACCTGAGATGACCCGCGGCTACTTCGTCACCGGCACCGACACCGGCGTGGGCAAAACGGTGATTGCCTGCGCGCTGATGCACGCCTTCGCCGCCACCGGCCGCTCGGTGGTGGGCATGAAGCCGGTGGCGGCCGGCCGCGAGAACGGCGTGTTCGAGGACGTGGAGGCGCTGCTTCGCGCAAGCGACGTGGACGCACCGATGAACCTGATCAATCCCTATTCGTTTGATGCACCGATTGCACCGCACGTGGCCGCCGCGCTCGAAGGCGTGAAGATCGACGTGGAAGTCATCGCGCGCGCCTGCGACGAACTCACCCGGCTGGCGGATGTCGTGATCGTGGAAGGAGCGGGCGGCTTCATGATTCCGCTGAACGCCACGCGCACCAGCGCCGACCTCGCACAGGCGCTCAATCTTCCGGTGGTGCTGGTGGTGGGTATGAGGCTCGGATGCCTCAACCACGCGCTGCTTACGCGCGAAGCCATCGAAGCGCGCGGCCTGCAATGCGCCGGCTGGGTGGCCAACTGCATTGAACCCGCGATGCCGCATCTCGAAGCCAACCTGCGCACACTCGATGACCGGCTCAACTGCCCGCGCCTTGGCCTTGTGCCCTACAGCCCGAAGCCCGACCCGCACAATGTCGCGCAGCTGCTGGTGCTCGACCGCATGACCGAAACCTCAGGGTGAGCAGCAAGGCATGAGCGACGACGCCAACAGGGCGCTGCTCGAGCGCAGCCTCGCCGCGGTGTGGCATCCCTGCACGCAGATGAAGCACCACGAGCAGATGCCGCTTGTGGCGGTGAGCCGTGCCGAAGGCGTGTGGCTGTACGACTTCGAAGGCAGGCGGCTGCTCGATGGCGTGAGTTCCTGGTGGGTGAACCTGCTCGGCCACGCCAACCCGCGCATCGTCGCGGCGCTGAAAACACAACTCGACACGCTGGAGCACGTGATGCTCGCCGGCTTCACCCACGAGCCGGTGGTGGAACTCTCCGAGCGACTGGCGAAGCTCGCGCCGGGCAGGCTCGGGCACTGCTTCTACGGCTCCGACGGCGCATCCGCGATCGAGATCGCGCTGAAGATGAGTTTTCACTTCTGGCAGAACTCAGGGAAGCCGAAGAAGAACCGCTTCGTGACGCTCGCCAACGGCTATCACGGAGAGACAATTGGCGCCCTATCGGTGACCGACGTGCCGCTTTTCCGCACCACCTACGAGACCCTGCTTCGCAAGAGCACGCAGGTGCCCTCGCCCGACTCGCGGCTCGCCGAACCCGGCGAATCACCGGCCGATTACGCGCGCCGCTGCGCGCGGGTGCTGGAAGCGCATCTGGAACAGTACGCCGGCGACACCGCCGCGCTGATTCTCGAACCGCTGGTGCAGTGCGCGGGCGGCATGGCGATGCACGACGCCGAATACCTGCGCCGCGCACGCGCGCTCTGCGACCGCTTCGAGGTGCACCTCATCGCCGACGAGATCGCGGTCGGCTTCGGCCGCACCGGGACGCTGTTTGCCTGCGAACAGGCGAAGATCGCGCCGGATTTTCTCTGTCTCTCGAAGGGACTCACCGGCGGCTACCTGCCGCTGTCAGTAGTGATGACCACCGACACGGTGTACGCCGCCTTCTACGACGACCGGCTCGCGCGCGGCTTCCTGCATTCGCACTCCTACACCGGCAACCCGCTTGCCTGCCGGGCGGCGCTCGCGGTGCTGGACATCCTCGAACAGGACGAGGTGATCGCCGCCAACCGCCGCCTCGCCGCGCGCATCAATAGACGCTGCGAAGCGCTGCGTCACCATCCGCAGGTGAAACACTTTCGCAACACCGGGATGATCTGGGCCTTCGACGTTGCCGACGCCGCGCCCGGCTTCGCGCAGGACTTCTACCGTCGCGCGATCGAGGCCGGCGTGCTGCTCCGTCCGCTCGGCAACACCGTGTACTGGATGCCGCCGTACATCATCGACGACGAAGGTATCGAACTGCTGGTGGGCACGGTGGAGAAGCTTCTTTCCGCATAAATTGCGCACTTTGCCGTTTTTATATCCAGGATAGGCGATTCAAGGACGGTAATTCGATTGCTAATTTTGGCAACCATTCGATGCCAATTCAGCCTCCTTCGGCCACCCATGCGCGCCGCTTTCTTTCGGTTTATGCGAAGATTCGTTCAATTATTTTCGATTTGCACGATGCATCGGTACTTCCTAGACTTCGTTCACATATAACGAAAAGGAGAGACACGATGCTGCGCACCTACCCCAAAAACAGCCCGGAAGCCATCGGCCGAATCATCGCAATGGCGATGATCACCGACGCGAAGGTCGATGCCCGCGAGATCCGCGCGCTCGATGAAAGCAACGCCTGGTCGACGATGGGCCTGGACAGGCAGGAGTTCGCGGTGGTCGCACGCGACTACCTGCGCGACCTGACCGCGTCGTCCACCGGAGACACGATCCGCCTGGTCGATGTGGAGCGCATCAACGCGATGCTGGATGAGATCGACGACCGCGACACACGGCTCCGCGCCTGCGCGGTGATGCTCGAGATCTTCAGCGCCGACCGCGAGGCGGCCGACGTGGAATGGGCCGTCCTCACGCATGTGATGCAGCGCTGGAGCTTCACGCCGGAGACGCTGCGGCGCGACCTCGCCGGCATGCGCCGACGCCAGGCGCGCGTCCTGTCGAGGCACTGATCCTCTCGATGCCCGCGCGACCGCAAACCGTCATCGCCCTCGCCTGGTGGTGCGCGGGCATTACAGCGGTGGGCGCGGGCGGCGCTTGGGTCTGCACCGCGGCGTCCTGCGGCCCGGTTACCGCCGACCGCGCGGTACTGGAGGCGCTGCATGCGATCAGGCGCCCGTCGCTCGATGCGATGCTCGGCGCGGTCACGTGGCTCGGCTCGGTCGCACTGCTCGCGCCGCTATCGGCTTTCGCTGGATGGCATTTCGCACGCAACGGGCGGCCGCGCGCGGCGGTGTTCGCGGCCGGATCGCTGATGGGCGTCTTCGCGCTCGTGCATCTGGGCAAATTGCTTTTCGGACG
>CANIEV010000107.1 GCA_947466535.1 Betaproteobacteria bacterium | reverse complement strand
GTCGCATCGCTCAACGACGGAAAACTCGCGATACGCACGCCGCAGGCCGCGAACTCGACCACGGTGTTCGAGTACCCGAATCCCGGCTGGCGTATGGGCGTGGTCGGCTTCGGACCCGACGGACGACCCGACCCCGCGCGACGCGTGCTCACCTTCACGAGTGATGCGCTGGAACGCGATGTCGAAATCGCCGGCCCGATCCAGCTTGAACTTTACGCCTCGTCCTCGCGCCGCGACACCGATTTCATCGTCAAGCTCTCGGAGCAGTATCCGCAGGACGGGGACGAGCGCAAGAAGGACATCAATCCGCGCTACCAGGTGGTGACCAAGGGGTGGCTGCGTGCCTCGCATCGTGCGATCGACGAGAAGCTCAGCCTCGAGAACGCGCCCTGGTACACACACAAGGATCCGCAGCCGCTGGTGCCGGGCAAGGTGTATCTGTTCCGTATCGCGGTGATGCCCACCGCGCATCGCTTCGGCAAGGGCAGCCGCATCCGGATTGAACTTGCCAACGGCGATTCAAGCGTCACCGAATTCGTGTTCGCGCACGAGTATCCGCCGGCCAAGATCGGCGTCGACACCCTGTATCACGACAAAAAGCGGCCTTCGAGGGTACTGCTGCCGATACGCGCACCGTCGCAGTAGGGCCCGGAAAGACGCGCGGAGTTCTACTTCGCGCGCGCGCCGATCGCGGGCAGCCCCTCGCGCACCGTGTCCTCGGACCAGCCGCCTCCGAGCGCCTTCATCAGGTCCACCGTCGCCGCCAGCCGGCTCTGGCGATTGCGCAACAGCGCGAGCTCGGCGTCGTTCGCGGTGCGCTGGGCATCAAGCACTTCGAGATACGCCGAATACCCCGCCTCGTAACGAAGACGCGCGAGGCGCAGCGAACTGCGTGCGGCATTGGCACGCGCATCCAGATCCTCCTCGTTGGCGGTGGTCTGCTGCAGGTTGGTCAGCGCATCGGCGACCTCGCGGAATGCCGATTCGGACGCCTTCTGGTAATTGCCCACCGCCTGCTTCTGCCGCGCAATTACCGCCTCGGACCTCGCCTGCAGCCGGCCGGCATCGAACAGCGGCAGGTTGAGCCCGAACCCGAGCGACCAGACATTCGCATTGCCGCCGATGAGCATCGCGAGCGCCCGGCTTTCCGCACCGTCGTTGCCGGTGAGCGAAATGGTCGGCAGCATCGCCGCTTTCGCAAGCCCGATCTGCGCATTCGCGGCCACGAGCTGTTCTTCCGCCTGGCGCACGTCCGGCCGGCGCTCGAGCAGGGTCGAAGGCAGGCCGGCCGGCGGCACCGGAGGCACAGGCAGCGAAAGTAGATTTCCGGCCGATACCGTGAGGTCAAGACGTCCGGTGAGCACACCGAGCTGGTGTTCGACAAGCGTTCGCTGGCGGCGCAAATCGGTGAGCTGGGACGACGAATCGCGGAAGGCGACGATCGCCTGGTTCACGTCGAGATCGGATGCCAGGCCGCCGCGCGCCCGACTGCGCACGAAGTCGAGCGCCTCCTGTCGGCTCTTGAGCGTCCCGGCGGTCACCGCAATCTGCGCATCGAGCGAGCGTAGCGAGAAATATGCCTGCGTCGTCACGCCTGCGAGCGAGAGCCCTACCACTTCCTTTGCATAGCGCGAGGCGAGCGCAAGCCCCCGGGCCGATTCGGTGGAGCGCTTCAACCGTCCCCAGAAATCCAGTTCGAAAGAGGTGCCCGCGGTCACACGCAGGTTATTGCGCAGTACCGGCTGCGGTGTCACGGTGGCAATGCGCGAACTTACTCCCGAGCGCGTCCCGGTGGCGGCAAGATCTACCTGCGGAAGAAAGGCCGCGCCTGCTTCGCGCAGATTGGCATCGGTCTCCTCGATCCGGGCAGCGGCGATCCTCACATCCGCGTTGCGAGCGAGCGCGGCGGCGACGAGTTCGTTGAGCGTTGCATCGTTGTAGAGCTTCCACCAGTCCGGGGCAATCACGATCGCAGGGCCGGTAGCACCCCCTTCGGAAAACGTCCCAGGCAGCGTGGATTGCGGCCGCTCGTAATCCGGACCGAGCACGGTGCAACCCGCGGCAAGTGTCACGAACGCCGCCACCGTCAATGACAGCCTGCGCGCGATCATTTCAGCCCTCCGGATTCCTCGACGCCGGGTTCCTCCCCAAGATCCGGCGGCGATTCGGTGGGATCGATTTTCTTTGCGCGATGCCGCGACAGCAGCTCGAAAAACATCGGGATGAACAGGGTCGCGATGAAGGTCGCGACGATCATGCCGCCGAGCACGCCGGTGCCCATCGAGCGACGCGCGCCCGCGCCTGCACCCGAGGCCATCGCAAGCGGCAGCACGCCGAACATGAATGCAAGCGAGGTCATCACGATCGGCCGGAAGCGCTGTCGCGCCGCCTCGATCGCCGCTTCCGCCGCACCCATGCCCTGCTCCATGTTCTGCGAGGCGAATTCCACGATAAGGATCGCGTTCTTGGCCGCAAGACCTATCAGTGTCACCAGGCCGATCTGGAAGTAGATGTCGTTGCTCATGCCGCGGAACAGCACCGCCAGCAGCGCACCGAGCATCGCGAACGGCACCGCGAGCAGCACCGCCACCGGTAGCGTCCAGCGCTCGTACTGCGCAGCGAGGATCAGGAACACCATCACCAGCGCAAGTCCGAAGGCGAGCACCGACGATGACCCGGTGCGTTTCTGCTGGAACGCCGCGCCGGTCCACGCAACGAAGTAGCCCGGCGGCAGGGTTTCCTTCGCCACCCGTTCCACCGCGGTGATCGCCTCGCCCGAGCTCAAGCCCGGTGCCGCGCCGCCGATGACCTTCGCCGAGAGAAAGCCGTTGAAACGGTCGAGCTGGTCGGGGCCGACGATCGATTTTGTGCGGATCACGCTCTTCAGCGGAATCATCTCGCCGGTGGCCGCCGCGCGCACATAGATGCCGCCCAGGTCCTCGGGCTTCGCGCGGAACGGTGCATCGGCCTGAAGCTGCACGCGATAGGTGCGGCCGAACCTGTTGAAGTCGTTCACGTACAACGCGCCCATCGTCGCCTGCAGCGCATCGAAGATGTCGCTCACCGGTATGCCCTGCGAGATCGCTTTCTCGCGATCGACTTCGACGAAAAGCTGCGGCACCGTCGGACGATAGAAGCTGTTGACGCCGGCAAGCTCGGGTTGCTTGCGAAGTTCCGCCACGAAGCGCTGGTTCACTTCGGCGAGTTTTTTCGGATCGCCGTCGGCGCGGTTCTGAACAAAAGCCTCGAAGCCGCCCGAAGAGCCAAGACCGCGGATGGCGGGCGGCGCGAAACTGATCACCAGCCCTTCACGCATCGCCGCACCCTTGGCGAACAGGTACTTCACCACGTCGTCCGCGGTCTCCTTGCGCTCATCCCAGGGTTTGAGCGTGATGAACAGTGTCGCCGCGTTGGTCTTGTTGCCGCCGCCGATCAGGTCGAAACCGTTGATGAGCAGCACGTTCTGGACAGCCGGATGCTCCGACAGGATTTTTTGCACCTTGGAGCCGACCGCGCCGGTGCGCGGCAGGTTGGCGCCATCGGGCAGGGTGATCGCGCCGAACACATAGCCCTGGTCCTCGAGCGGCACGAAGCTGGTGGGAATCTTCTGCAGCAGCCACACCGCGCCGCCGATCACGCATACAAACGCAAGGATGCCCAGCAGCGCGAAACGGATCACCTGGCGCACGCCGCCGGTATAGCGGGCGGTGATCCAGGCGAAGGCGGTGTTGAAAGGCTTGAACAGCACCGGCTCCTTGTGCGACGGCTTGAGCAGCAGCGCGCAGAGCGCGGGCGTCAGCGTCAGCGCCACCAGGCCCGAAATCGTAACGGACGTCGCGATCGTCACCGCGAACTGCTTGTAGAGCTGGCCGGCGAGTCCGCCGAGGAAAGCCACCGGCACGAATACCGCGCAGAGCACCAGCACGATCGCCACGATCGCGCCCGATACCTCCTGCATCGACTCGACTGCCGCCTCGCGCGGGCTGAGTTTTTTCTCCGCCATCAGGCGCTCGACGTTCTCCAGCACCACGATCGCATCGTCCACCACGATGCCTGTGGCAAGAACGATCGCGAACAGCGTAAGCGTATTGATCGTGAATCCGAAGATGTACAGGCCCGCAAACGCGCCGATCAACGCCACCGGCACCGCAATGAACGGAATCAGCGTGGCGCGCCAGCTCTGCAGGAACACGAACACCACCAGCAGCACCAGCACCGCCGCCTCGAGCAAGGTGGTGATCACCTCGCGTATCGAAGCCTGAACGAATTTCGTCGTATCGAACGGAATGACGTAGCCCACGCCCGCGGGAAAGGACAACGCGACATTGTCCATTGCGCGGCGCACTGCTTCGGCCACCGCAAGCGCATTCGCCCCCGACTGCAGGTACACGCCCGCGCCGATGGTCGGCTCGCCGTTGAGCGTGCTGAACTGGTCGTAGTTGAGCGCGCCGAGCTCCAGCCGTGCGACATCCTTCAGCCGGAGCACACCGGCGGTGCCGCTCGAACGGACCACGATGTTGCCGAACTCCTCCGGCTCGATCAGGCGGCCCGCGGCGGTGACGGTGTAGATGATCGACTGATCGGACGACGCCGGCTCCTGGCCGATCTTGCCCGCGGCGAACTGCGCGTTCTGTGAACGGATCGCCGCGGCGATGTCACCGGTGGTGATGCCAAGTTGCGCCATGCGGTCGGGCCTGAGCCACACCCGCATCGAGTAATCGCGCGCACCGAAGATCGAGGCGTCCGCCACACCCGGCACGCGCTTTATCGCATCAAGGATATTGACCGTGGCGTAGTTGGAGAGATACAGCGTGTCGTACCGCGGATCAGACGACCTCAGCGACACCACCATCAGAATGTCGCTCGAGCGCTTCTGCACCACCACGCCGGTGCGCCGTACTTCATCCGGGAGGCGCGGCTCGGCGATCTTGACGCGGTTGTTCACCGTGACGGTGGCGAAGTCGATGTTGGTGCCGACCTCGAAGGTACAGGTCACGGTGAGCGAACCGTTGGAGGACGCGGTGGACTGGTAGTAGATCAGCCCTTCGACGCCCGAGAGCTGCTCCTCGATCGGCGCGGCGACGGTGCGCGCAAGCGTCTCGGCGCTCGCGCCGGGGTAGGTCGCGGTGATCGTAACCGTGGGCGGTGCGATCTCGGGGTATTGCGCGATCGGCAGCACCTGCGAGGCGACAAGGCCCGCGAGCGTGATGATGATCGCGATGACCGACGCGAATATCGGCCTGCGTATGAAAAAGCGCGACATGGTGCGCGCCTACTTCTTCGCGGCGTCGGAAGACGGCCCCGACCTGGATTCGGAGGATCCGCCTTTGGCTTCGGGAGATCCGCCCTTGCCAGCGCCCTCCGGAGCAGCCTCCGCCGGCTTGATCACCGCACCGGGCTGCACCCGCAGCAGGTTGTCCGCGACGATGCGATCGCCGGCTGACAATCCTTCGAGAATCGTCCAGTCGGACCCCACCCATTCGCCCACGCGGACAGGGCGGATTGCCGCCTTGCCCTCGGCATCGAGCGCGAACAGGAAGTGGCCGCGTTCGTTCTGCAGCACCGCGGTCTGCGGAACGAGGAATACCTTGTCGCGGTAACCCGCGATCACCCGGACACGAACGAAGTCACCCGGCAGCAGGCGCTGCGTCGGATTGGGAAATTCCGCGCGCAATTCCTGCGTGCCGAGGCGCACATCCACCTGCGACGCCGCGAAATTGAGCCTGCCCTTGGCGGGATAGCTCGAACCGTCGGAAAGACGGAGTTCCACCTCCGTCGCACCGCCCCGACCCAGTCGCGCACCCGGCACCTTCGCGAGATCGGAGGTCGAGAGGCTGAAGCGCACCCAGATCGGCTGGATCTGGTTGATGGTAGTAAGCAGGCTGTCGGTTCCCGCAGTGATCAGGCTGCCTTCGGAACGCACCGCGCGTCCGCTCACGCCGGAGACCGGCGCGGTGACGCTGGTGTACGAGAGATTCAGCTCCGCCTGCTTCACGTTGGCTTCGGCCACCTGCAAGGTGGCGTTGGACAATTTCAGCCCGGAACTCGCATCGTCGAACTCCTTCTGGCTGATCGCGCGCTGCGCGGCGAGATCCTTCAGTCGACCGGCCTCGCGCGTCGCCTGCTCGTTGCGCGCGCGCTCCTGCGCAAGCTGCGCTTTCGCCTGCGCGAGCGCGATCTCGAACGGCTCTCGATCGATCTGGAACAACGCAGCACCTTCACGCACCAGATCGCCCTCGTTGTAGCTGCGCTTTTGCAGGATGCCGGTGACGCGGGCGCGCACCTCCACCTGCTTCGATCCTTCGGTCTGGCCAACCGCTTCAAGCAAGATCGGCACGCGTTGCGGCGACACCTGCATGACCTTCGCGGTCACCGGCCCGCCGGGCCCCTTGCCCGGGCCGCCCGGCCCCTTGGACTGGGCGGGCGCACCGCTCTTGCTCGGTGCCCCCTTGTCACCGCCTCCCTTGTCGCCGCCGTCCTGGCCGCAGGCGGCAAGCGCCGCTGTTACCGCGAGGGCTGCGAGCAGTTGCAGGCCACGCCCGGGTCGCAAGACAACGGCTGAACCGGATTCGGAACAAGGGAAGATCGGGGATGTCGGGAGCATGGGCAATCCGGAGGCGTTCGAAAAAGGAGGGATGCAGCGTCAGCGCAGTATACCGACCGACCCGCTTCGCGCACTTGCTCACCGGTAAAGTTGTTTGTCCGGCACCGGACAGGAACGCGGTGAGCCTGATTATTCTGAAGCGCTGCGCCTTTCACCCGCCTTTCTGCGATGATGACCGCATGAGTACGCCCCTGCCGCGCCGGCGCTCGCTGCTGCGGGCACTCGCGATTTCTCCCCTGCTCGCCGCCGCGCCTTTCGCCCCGAGCCCCGCCCTGGCCGCCGACGCCCCGCTGCTGAAACGCACCCTCCCGAAGACCAAGGTATCGCTGACTGCGGTTGGCCTCGGCACCTGGCAATCCTTCGATGTCGCGGGGGAGCCCGCACAGCGCACCGAGGCGGTGCTGGCACTCAAGCGCTTTGCGGAGCTCGGGGGCGAACTGGTGGACAGCTCGCCGATGTACGGCAGCTCGGAAGCGGTGCTCGGCGAAGCCGCAGAAGAACTCAATCTTCACAAGAGGCTCTTTCTCGCCACCAAGGTCTGGACCTCCGGCCGCACCGAAGGCGTGCGCCAGATGGAGACGTCGCTCAGGCGAATGCGCGTATCGCTTAAAGGTCCGCTCGACCTGATGCAGGTGCACAACCTGGTGGACGTCAGCAACCATCTCGCGACGCTTGCCGCCTGGAAAAAGGAAGGCCGGGTGCGCTTTATCGGCGTCACCCACTACACCGCGAGCGCGCACGCCGAACTCGAGCGCATGCTGCCGCGGGTGGATTTCCTGCAGGTGAACTACTCGCTTGCCGAACCGCAGGCGGGCAACCGCCTGCTCGCCGCGGCCGCCACAGCAGGCGTGGCGGTGATCATCAACCGGCCCTTCGCCGAAGGCGCAATGTTCGCGCGCGTGAAAGGCAAACCGCTTCCCGACTTCGCGGGCGAGATCGGCTGCACGAGCTGGGCGCAGGTGTTTCTCAAATGGATACTCGCGAACCCGGCCGTCACCTGCGTGATCCCTGGCACACGCAGCGCGACGCACGTCGCCGACAATATCGGCGCCGCGCGCGGTGCGTTGCCGGATGCCGCGATGCGAAAGCGCATCGAAGCCGCGTTCGGCTGAGCATTTAACCCAACCCGCCGGAACAAACAGCACCCCCGCGCTGTTCGTCCTTCATCTTTCCACGGAGATGCACGATGAAAAAACTCGCCGCCCTGCTGCTCGCCAGCCTCTTTTTTGCCGGCACCGCCCTTGCGCAGACGCCGGTACGCGTGCGCGGCTCGATTGACAAGCTCGACGGTCTGTCGCTCGTCGTCAACGCGCGCGATGGCTCCAAAGTCACCGTGCGCCTTCCGGACAACTTCGCGGTCGGTGGCCTCACCACCGCGAAACTGTCGGACGTGACTCCCGGCAAGTTCGTCGGCACCGCCGCGATGCCGCAGGCCGACGGCAGCCTGAAGGCGCTCGAAGTGCTGATCTTCCCCGATGCGCTGCGAGGCACCGGTGAAGGCCACTTCCCCTGGGACCTGCAGCCGCAGAGCACCATGACCAACGCCACTGTGGGCGATGTGGTGTCGGGCGGCGACGGACCGTCGCTCGTGCTGCGCTACAAGGACGGCGAAAAGAAGGTGAGCATTCCCGCCGGCGTGCCTATCGTCACCTTCGCGCCGGCCGACCGCAGCGCGCTGCACCCCGGTGCGCATGTGTTCATCACCGCCCGCCGCGAAGCCGACGGCAGCCTCACCGCGCCGCGCGTCACCGTCGGACTGAACGGACTCGCCCCGCCGATGTAAGAACCGGGGCACAGGGCCCGGCTCGTAAATTTCTTGCGACCGAAGCTCGAGGCGGCAATCGCCTCGAGGTTGGAGCCGAAGCCTTTGGCGGCGCCCAGTTTTACCACCGGGCCCTTCAGAAGTTCCTGCCAGAGCAGGGGGAGCCCATCCCGAGATGCAGGGGATGGTTCTGGCGGACACCTTTCCTGATCAAGGGTGCGGCTGCTCATTTGGCAGTCCGGATCGTTCCAACCGCAATTCGACGCTCTCGCATCGATCCGGATAAAGAGTCGACAAAGCTCCACGGTTAATCCCGCTGAGCACCCCGTTCAGCACGCTGCTCGTCGATGACAAACGTGTGCCGGTCACGATGCACCATCCCTGCAGGGTTGGCGAACCCCTCCGCCCGCAGGAACACGAGCGACAAGCTCGCACCGCCGTGATAGTCGTTGAGTTGCCCGATCGCCGGCGGCGTGTCGCCGACGATCCGGTCCTTCCCCGCGCGGTCGATGAACACGGTGATCGAGTTCTGCGCTGAGGCGCCGATCGAGAACCCCTGCGCCGGGTACGTGTCGTCGCCGCCGCGGTCTTCGAACCAGGTGACGCTGACATCCCAGGCGAGGCCTGCTGCGACCGCATCGCGGGTTTCGTAGGCGTCGTTGCCGCCCGCCTCGATGAAGGTGCCCAGCGCGTAGTGGGCGGAGAATCCCTGCGCATAGCGCGAGCCGATGTAGCGGTCGTTGCCGCTGCCTGCGAACACGAGTCCCCAGCCGAAGTAATAGCCGCCGCCCTGGCAGAAGTCCCCCGATTCCATGCGGTTGTCGCCGCCACTGTCGTACAGAATGCCGACGCCGCCCGAGGCATAACCGCGAAGACCGAGGCCCACGCCCTGCGACCAGCCGGCAAAGGTGCCGGGCGTGCCGTAGCCGGAGGGAACGGCACCCTTGGCGTAGTAGCTGTCGTTGCCGCCGCCGTCGATCAGGCCGCCAATGCCACCCGCGATGCCCACCGCCTGCGACACGAGCAGCGCGTCGTAGCTGTCGTTGCCCGACGCTTCGATGAGACCCGCCGCGCCCCAGAACGCGCTGCCCTGCGAATACGTGAGCGCGCGATAGCGATCGTCACCCGCCGAATCGACAAGCAGCCCGACACCTAGCAGGCTCGCGCCCTGGCTCATGCGCGTGCCGATGTAGGCGTCGTTGCCGGCAACGTCCACGAGAATACCGGTGCCGAGAAAGCCGCTTGCCTGCGCGTAGTCGGTGTTCGACTCGTAGGCATCGTCGCCGGCCGCGTCCACCACCAGCGCGACGCGCCGGGTCTTGCTGGATGCCGCGACGCGATTGGCGTAGAAATCGTTGCCGCCGAGGTCGATCAGTATCGCGACGCCGCGGGCATCGAGATTGGCATATCGATTGCCGCCGGTTCCGCCGATCAGGATTTCGCCGTGGGGCGTTTTTTCGTTCAGCACTTCAGTAGTGGAAAGCTTCAGTCCGGCGAGTTCAAGATCGCGCCGCAAGCCTGCCAGGTACGCCGCCTCGCCCACGCGAACAAGCGACATCGCGCTTTCGATCAGCGGCCGGGTGTTCACGCGCGCGGCGAGTTCGATCACACGCACGTTGCGCAGCCTGCGCTCCCGGTCGGGGTCCTCGTAGATAGTGCCCGAGGATTCGACCTGCCTTGCGAGCGCGTCCGCATTCGCGTGCAGAAAGTCGAGTTCCTCCGCGCTCAATGCCTTGAACGCCTCGGTCCACGCGGCGTCGGCCTGCGCGAGGAGTGTGGCGAGCTGATCCATATGCGCCTTCGGGGACAGGCCGGTTTTCAGGGGAGGAAGCGGCGATAACGCTTGCGCATCGGGCGCGTTCCCCTGCAGCAGGCGCATCGCCTCAATCAGGAAGCGTTGCGCGGTGTGCACCGGCTCGCTCACCGGGCGGATCCGCGCCGCCATCGCATCCGCCGCCGCGCGCATGCGAAACGGATTGCGCTGTAGGTACGCCACCTCGTCGATGCGAAACGGATCGGCGGGTCCGGACAGTCGCGCAAGCCGCGCGCGAAGATCCCGGTAATCCTCCGTCGCGCCGTGGCTCGCGGTGAGGCGTTCGGCGATGCGCTCTTCCTCGACAGGTTCAGCGGACATCCACTCGGGATGAATCGCAGCATCGTTCTTCAACACCTTCGGCCCGGCACCGATGCGCGGAATCTCGGGCGTCGCGATACGTTCCTGCACTACGCCCGCGCGGCTCAACCGAAGACGAACGGACTGCCCGGGAACGGTCGAAAGAATGCGCGCACGAAAACGCTCGGTCGCCTTGCTGCGTTCCCAGGTGGAGACGACTTCGCCATCGATACCGACGACCACGTCGCCGATCTCCACGCCCGCCGTGTCCGCGGGCGAACCGGGATACACCGAATTGACCCTCAGGCCAAGACCGCCCGTCGTGTCCACCGCACTCAGTCCCAGCCCGATATACGGCCGTTCGCCGACGGTCTGCGCCGACCCGCCCGCCGTGCCGACGGCTTGGCCCGAGATCGGCGGCACCTGTCCGCAGGCGACCACGAGCAGCGCTGCAAGCATCGAAGCGACGATCCGCATTTCGGCCCGTGCGCCGGCCCGCATGCCTTGGTTACCTTGTCAGAGCGACTGCCGCACCTTCGTCGCACCCGCCACCATCGCCTGCAGCTTGCCGAACGCGGAAGCGCGCGGCAGATACTTCATGCCGCAATCGGGCGCGAGCACGAGACGCTCCGGCGCCACGTGCTTGAGGCCGGCGCGGATGCGGTCAGCCACTTCGTCCGGCGTCTCCACATTCGCGCTGGCGAGGCTGATCACGCCGAGGATGATGGTTTTCGACGACAGCTCGCGCAGCACAGCGAGGTCGATCTTCGGCTGTGCCGCCTCGATCGAGATCTGCGTGGCGGTGCAGTCCGCCAGTTGCGGCAGGAAGGAATAACCGCTCGGCTTGTCGAGCACCGCGGCGGCGTAGCCAAAGCACAGGTGAACAACCGTCGTGCCCCCGATGCCTTCGAGCGCGCGATTGAGCGCCTTCACGCCATAACGCTCCGCGCGGTCGGGGCGCGCCTGCAGCCAGGGATCGTCGATCTGCACCACATCCGCGCCCGCCGCTTTGAGGTCGCGGATCTCCTCGTTGACCGCGGCGGCATAGGCCATCGCGAGCGCTTCCTCGTCCTTGTAGTACTCGTCCTGCGTCTGCTGCGCCATGGTGAACGGGCCGGGCAGCGTGATCTTGATCGTGCGGTCGGTATTGCGGCGAAGGAATTCGACATCGCGCACCTCGACCGGCCCGCGGCGCCTGATCGGGCCGACGATGCGCGGCACCACGCTCTTGCCGCCGGTGCGGCTCACCGTCGTGCCGGGGTTGTCCGAATCCACGCCCTCGAGCGTGGTGGCGAAACGGTTGGAGTAGCTCTCGCGGCGCATTTCGCCGTCGGTGATGATGTCGATGCCGGCGCGCTCCATGTCGCGGATCGCGAGGATGGTCGCGTCATCCTGCGCCTCCTCGAGGAAAGGCTCCGCCACGCGCCAGATTTCCTTGGCGCGGATGCGCGGCACGCGCGAGCCGAGGGTCTTGCGGTCGATCAGCCAGTCGGGTTGCGGATAGCTGCCGACGACGGTGGTGGGGAGGAGTTTGATGGCCATGATGCGCTCGTGGTGTGGGTGTGGAATTTCCGAGAATCGCGATCATCCGCCTGCAAGGAGGTTTCGCAAAGCGTCGATATCGGTCGGCGTCGCGCCGATGGTCGCGTCCGGAAACACCGCATTGCGGTGCGCCTTCGGCGGAAAGCCTTCGCGGTCGTCATCCAGCGCCGCCCAGCGCACGGTCTCCGGGTGTTCATCGAGCCAGGCGCGGATTTCCTCGTAACGCTCGTGATCGGTGACGTAATCGTCCAGCACCGGCGTGGCATCGACGATGCGGGGCTGCAGATCGGCGGGAAAGAGCTTGCGGAGTCGCGTGACCGGGTACATCTCGCGCCAGGTCGAGGCGATCACCACCTGCACATCCGCCATCGCGGGTTCGCGCAGCAGATCGGCGAGCAGTGGCAGCTGCGACAGGCGCGTCCCGGCCGCGGCACCACCCACCGGGTGAAGCACGCCGTCGAAATCGAGAAAGAGAACGGTGCTCAAGCTGAACGGATCAGAAACGACCCCCGATCACGCCTCGTGTTCAGGCTGCACCAAGAAATTCCAGCTGCAGCCGGTTGAAGTTGTCAGGGTCTTCGAACTGCGGCCAGTGGCCGCACTTGTCCATCACTACGAATTTCGAGCCGCGGATCATGCCGGCGAGCTTCTTGCCCACCTCGATCGTGCTGCCGGGATCGTGACTGGTCCAGATGACCAGCGTCGGCGCGGTGATGCGGGCGCACTCCTCATCGCTGATCAGGTTGGGCACACGGAATTCGGCAGTGTGCAGGCACATCACGTTGCGCATGACGCGGCCGAAGTTCGGTAGGGTGTAGACCTTGTAGCGCAGGTCCACCATCTCCTCGGTGACGATCGAGGGATCGAGCATCAGCCATTCGAGCCGCTTCTTGATGTTCTCGCGCGAAGGGTTCTCCGCCGCCTTGATCGACATCTCGTGGATGCGCGCGCTCACCGCCGGGTCGTAATGCACGCCCGCCGCGGTGTTGAGGATAATCTTTCCGGTGCGCCCGGGATGCGTGCTCGCGAAGTGCGTCGCCACCCAGCCGCCGAGCGATTCGCCCGACAGGTGCACGCGCTCCAGCCCCATCGCGTCGCAGAAGTCGAGCAGGTGCTTCACGTAGTGCTTCGGCTCGTACGGGTGGTCCGGCTTGTCTGTCCAGCCGTGGCCGATCATATCGATCGCGAACACCCGCATGTGCTTCGCGTGCGCCGGAATGTTCTTCGTGTACGCCTCGAGGTAGCCGCCGCTGCCGTGCAGGAAGATCAGCGCCTCCTTCGAGTTCTCGCGGCCTTCGCGGCCGGCTTCGAGATAGCGGGTGCGCAGGCCGCCCCCGTTGACATAAGCGATGCGGTATTCGCAACCGGCGAGATCGAGCCAAAGCGACATGTGTCCAACTCCTCGTTGACGAGCCCGGATTCTAACGGAGCGCTCTCGCGCCTGCCGCATTGAGCGGAATCGGTTGCGCAGGTCCGGCAGGCCGACTACTGTCTCGGCTGGTGCCGCGTTTCGTTCGCACCCCAATGCACCCCTTGCATCCGATTCAAAGGAATCCCGAACCATGAACCTGCCCGCCAACGCCGCCACCCGCGCGCTGTATGACGGACTCAAGGCGGGAGGTGCCGACTTCGTCGTGCATCTCCCCGACAGCGTCCTGTTCAAGGTCATCCCGCTGCTCGAGGCCGATCCCGAAATCCAGACCTTCACCTGCGCGCGCGAGGACGAGGGCGTGGCGATGGCGGCGGGCGCATGGCTCGGGGGCAAGGTGCCGGTGGCGCTGATGGAAGGCTCGGGCCTGGGCTACTCCGGGCTTATCCTCGCGCGCGCGGCGCTCACGCGCATCCCGATGCTGCTGCTTGCCTCGCACACCCGGGCGCTCGGCGAGCCCTACGAGTACCACGCCGCCGGCTGCATATCGGCCGAAGGCGTGCTCAAGGGACTGAACATTCCTCACGTCATCATCGACGACCCGGCTCGGATCCGCAGCACGGTGGAACAGGCGCTGGTGACGGTGAAAGGCCAGAAGAGCATCGTCGGGTTGCTGTTCGCAAGCCACGTTCTCGATGGAGAAATCGCATGAAACG
>CANIEV010000106.1 GCA_947466535.1 Betaproteobacteria bacterium | reverse complement strand
GAGAGTTCCATGCTCGGCACATCGAGCCGGTCGCCGAGGCCCACGCGCACAAGCGCCTCGCGAGCACGCGCGTTGAGCGCCTCCTCGTCGGCGGCGCGCTTCCAGAACCGGTAGCTGTGGCCCGCGTGCGCCTGCGCCGCGATCGCCACGTTCTCCAGCGACGAGAATTCCTTGAGGATGCTGGTGATCTGGAAGGTGCGCGCCAAGCCGAGCGCCGAACGGCGGTACGAGGACAGCCGCGTGATGTCTTCGCCCGCGAACAGGATCTGTCCCGAAGTCGGCTGTATCTCCCCCGAGATCTGCCCGACGAGCGTGGTCTTGCCCGCACCGTTGGGGCCGATGACCGCATGCACCTCGCCCGGCAGGAGGTCGAGATCGATATCGGTGTTCGCCGCCAGCCCGCCAAAGCGCTTGCAGAGCTGCCGCACCTGAAGAAGGGCCTGACTCATTTTCCCGCCCGTCATTTCGCCGCCCGCCGCTTGCGCCACAGCAGCAGGGCATAAATGCCGCCGCGATGGAAAAGAATGATGATCAGCATCAGCGGCCCGAAGATCACCATCCAGTGCTTGGTGATTGCCGAGAGCGATTCCTCGAGCAGGATGAAGGCGGCCGCGCCCACCACCGGCCCGAGCACCGTGCCGGCACCGCCGAGGATGATCATCACCAGCAGGTCGCCCGAGAGTATCCAGTGCAGCATCGACGGGCTGACGTGCGCGTTCAGGTTGGCATTCAGCGCACCGCCGAGGGCACCGATCGCCCCCGCGATGACAAAGGCCGCGAGCTTGTAGCCGTAGGTGTTGAACCCGAGCGACTGCATGCGCCGTTCGTTGTCCTTGATGCCGCGCAGCACGCGACCGAAGCGCGATTCCACCAGCCGCTTGGTTCCTACGAGCACCGCGACCATCAGTACCGTGCAGAGGTAGAAGAACGCGGTCGGGTTGTTCGCATCGATCGGGCCGATGAAGGTGTTGCGCGCCGCCATGCGAAGTCCGTCGTCCCCGCCGTAGCGTTCCAGCCCGACCGAGACGTAATAAAGCATCTGCGCGAACGCGAGCGTGATCATGATGAAGTAGACGCCGGAGGTGCGAAGCGCCACCGCGCCGATGATCGCGGCGCCCGCCGTGCCCACCAGCACCGCCAGCGGCCAGACGATGAAGCCGGACCCGATGCCGTGGAAGGTGAGAATCGCGGTCGCATACGCCCCCAGACCGACGAAGGCCGCATGGCCGAAACTCACCAGCCCTCCGTAGCCGACCAGCAGATTGAGGCTGACGGCGATGATCCCGAAGACGAATATCCGGGTCGCGACGCGCACATAGAACACTTCGCCGGTGAACGGCAGCGCGCACATGCCGACAAAGCAAACGAGAAGAAACCAGTGGCCCGGGCGCAGGTTTTTCATCGGCTCATCCGCGCGAATTCGCGAACAGGCCCTGCGGGCGCCACAGCAGCACCGCCGCCATCAGGATGTAGATCGCCATCGAGGCGAGCGCCGGGCCGAAGCGAAAGCCGAACCACGCGGGCAAAAGGAATCGTCCCATCGTGTCCACCAGCCCCACCAGCAGCGCGGCGACGAACGCGCCGCGAATCGAGCCGATACCGCCGATCACCACCACCACGAAGGCGACGATCAGCATCGGCTCGCCGATGCCTACTTGCACCGCGAGCAGCGGCGCGGTGATCATTCCCGCGAATCCCGCGAGTGCCGCACCCAGTCCGAAGGTGAAGGAAAACAGCAGCCCGATGTTGATCCCCAGGCCCTGCACCATCTGCCGGTTGCTCGCGCCCGCGCGGATCAGCATGCCGATGCGCGTGTGCGTGACCAGCAGATACATCCCAAGGCCGATCAGCAGGCCGAAGCCGGTAATCCCTAAGCGCAGCGCGGGGTATTTCACGCCGCTGAGAATCTCGACCGACCCGGCAAGCAGCTCGGGCGTGGGGATGTAGAGCGGCTCGGTGCCCCAGATGATGGTGGTGATCTCGTTGAAGAACAGGATCAGGCTGAAGGTGGCAAGCACCTGGTCGAGGTGGTCGCGCTTGTAGAGCGGCCGCAGGGCCAGCGCCTCGACCACGATGCCGAGCACCACGCAGGCGAGCGTGGCGAGGAACACGCCGAGGGCGAACGAGCCGGTCATCTTCACTAGCGCCGCCGCGAAGAACGCACCGAGCATGTAAAACGAACCGTGCGCGAGATTGATGAAATTCATGATCCCGAACACCAGCGTGAGACCGGCCGCCATCAGGAACAGCATCACGCCGAGCTGGATGCCGTTGAGAAGCTGCTCGACGAAAAGGACGGTGTTCATGCGCGGTTCAGTGTCGCATCTAAATCCGACCCGCAATCCGGTCGGCCATGCGCTCGGCGACCATGATCGTCGTGAGATTGGTGTTGGCGCGCGGAATGGTCGGCATCACCGAGGCATCGATCACGCGAAGCCCGCTGACACCGCGAACCCGGCAGTCTGCATCCACCACCGCGGCGGCATCGTCCGCTGCGCCCATCCTGCAGGTGCCCACCGGATGGTAGAAACCGGTGGCGCGCTGCTTCACCCAGTCGTGCAGGCGGGTTTCATCATTGAGCAGGTCCTGCATCGTCGCGCCCGGATTGACCACGTTGGCGAGCAGCCACCGGCGCAGGCCGGCGGGGCCGTCGAGCAGCAGCGCGCCCGCGGCCGCACGCAGGCGATTGGCGGTCGAGATGCGGTTGAGGTTGCGCACCCGCTCGGACATGCTGGTCGGGAAGTATTCGTTCGCCACCCCGCGCAGCTCGGGCGAGTCATAGATCTGCGCCGCAAGTTTCACAGCGCCGGCGAGCCGCAACACGTCTCGACGATCCGAGAGCATGTTGAATTCCACCACCGGCTCGCCCGAGGGATCCGCGGGATCGAGCGTCACCTGCCCGCGCGAATACGGCTTGTACACGCACAGCACCAGCGCGCCGATCTGCGAACCGAGCGCATGCCACGAGGCCTTGTTGGTCACCGAGACATACATGTCCGACCCTACGCAGCCGTCCACGCCCGAGTCGTAGCGCAGTCCCGCGTTCGATGCCGGACGAAGCGAATCGCTCTGCCTACCCGAAGGCTTGAGATGGCAGGCCACCGACACCGCGGGATGGTCCTGGAGATTGGCGCCGACGCCCTGCAGATCGGCAACCACGCCGATACCGAGTTGCGACAGCGCGGCGTGCGGCCCGATGCCGCTTCGCATCAGTATGCCCGGCGAATGCAGGGCACCGGCTGCGACGATGACTTCGTTGCCCCTGAAGGTGCGCGCCTGCCCTGCTTCGCGAATCGACACGCCCACCGCGCGCTTGCCTTCAAAGAGGACGCGATCCACCTGCGTGTCGGCGAGGATCGTGAGGTTTGGCCGGCGCCGCGCGGCGGCATCGAGATAGCCCATCGCGGTCGAAACACGCGATTCGAGCGTGCTGGTCATCGGCACCGGGCAGATGCCGTTTTCGGCCGCGCCGTTCATGTCCGGCACGAACGCCCAGTCCTTGCCCTCGAGATGACGCGCCACCGCCTGACAGAAGCCGGGCCACTGGTCACGACGATGGCGGCGAACGGTGATCGGCCCGTCCTTGCCGTGCAGTTCATCGGTGAAGTCGAGATCGCGCTCGAGCTTCTTGAAATACGGCAGCACCTCGTCCCAGGACCAGCCCGAGGCGCCCGCCTCTACCCACTCGGCAAAATCGCCGGGCAGACCGCGAAGCGCGATCATCGCGTTCACCGACGAACCGCCGCCCATGATGCGGCCCTGCTCGTAGCGCCGCGGCGGGGACTTCTCGGCGGTGGCACGCGACTGGAAATGCACGCGCAGGTCCTGCCAGAAGAGCGAACCCTGGAAGAACGCGGTGTAGTAGGTGTCGCGCACCTCGGCGGGCTCCTGTCCGGGCGGCGCATCGGGCCCGGCTTCGAGCAGCAGCACGCGCGCAGCAGGACTCGCCGAAAGCCGTCCGGCAAGCACCGCGCCCGCGGAGCCGCCGCCGACGATGATGTAATCGAATCCGCTATCCATCTGTTTCCTAATGCGCTTTGCTCGGGCGTCCGTTAAAGGCGCTGCATGCAGCGAGAACCGTCGGGGGAATATAGCGGAATTCATCGGCGCGAAGTAGGCACAAAAACGTGCGTGTTCACTGATGAAACGACGTCCGATTAATGACGGGTCACGATCTGCATTGAATCCAGTACGCGCGACCGCCATTGCGAACGCGCGTCGCCCGCTAGCTTCCGGGCAGTTCGAACCGGCCCTCGACAATCCCCGGCACCGTGATGTCCTCATCGAGCGACTCCCGGCGCAGCGCTAAGCCATCAAGCCGAAACTCGACCTGCTTCAGTTGCTCATCGGTTGCTGCCTTGAGCCGGGTGAAGCTGTCCGCAGGAAAGCCGACAACACGACCGTCCGTCAGGTCGACAAAGATCATGCGACCTTCCGCACGCGCGGACACGGCGGTTGGCTAGACCTGTTGACGCGGGTCAGAACGGAACTTCCCGGTAAGTGTCATTTGCATTTTGTTGATGGCAACGCATTCGATGATGCAAATCGATGCGATCTCACGCGGAACTAAGCCACTTCCAGTACCAACCTCTTCCCGCACGCCTTCACGTACCTGCGCAAGGTCGCAACCGATGGCGAATGCTTCCCGGTTGCCAATGCCCGCTCAAGCCGGGCAACCGCCGGCGCCTGCGTGCCCATGCGTTCGGCCACTTGCGCCTGTGTGAGCCCCGCTTCCTGGCGCGCCTTCAATAAGGCATCGAGCAGCGCGGATTCTTCCCGCTCGATGCGCTCCACTTCCGCCCGCACGCCGGGGCGACGCATAAGCTTCTTTGCTACTTCGTCGTGTGTTTTCATATCTAACCTGTCCCACTGCTGTTCCATTCAGCACTTGCCTTTGCCATTTCGCGCCCTACTGCCGGCGTGATGCCTTCGAGCAGTTCGGAGAGTGAATAGCGGCGACGCGTTGGTTGGCCCGCGGGTCGCGCAATCAGCGCGCCGTTGATTACTTCGATATCAAGTGACTGCCCCACGTCGACTCCCAATGTCTTGAGTACCTCGGCGGGTAGCGTGATTATCGCGGCGCCCTTTTGCTTTCGGATTTTGACGGTCGGCATGATTTGAACGTCCCATGAATTCGCTACAAGGTAGCTCACGGGGACGCGACAAGCAATTCGGGTCGGGGGATCGCTGAGTCAGATTGCAGCGCGTGGGAGCGGGTCGAGCTTCGGCCGATGAGGACTAGGAACGCAGGTCAGAGGTGAGATTGCTTCGCTGCGCTCGCAATGACGGGGGGGGGCGAGCGGGTGCAATGCGCTAGGCAGATGCCGGACGGGCGTGGTGTTCGGGCAGATTTCTACGAGAGAATGTTGAACATTTATCGTAAAAGCGCACGGCTGGTGCGTGAAAGCGGGTGATTGGCGTACAGAAATGGCTCAATTCCTATCTACCCCCCCCCACGAACCCGCCCTCACCGCCCCTTACTTCCTCCGAAGCCCTTGCGTCTTCGCCCCGTCCACCGTCCACGCCGTCGCATCGATCGCAACACCGTAATCCCGCTCGGCGCGCTCGATGCTCACCACACCGTCGCGCACGTCGCGCAGCACCGACTGCGGGTCGCGTTCGAAGGGACTGCCCCAGCCGCCACCGGAGGCGGCCTGGATGTGCAGGGTCATCGGTTCGACCGCGATCACGCCGTACTGCGGCGGCTCGACGCGGCGTCCGTCAGGGTATTCGATCTCGACGCTTGCCTGCCTGCCGCCCGCGCCGCCTTCGGCGCCCCAGCTCGATGGCGTGCGCGCGCCTTCGCCGCGAAGCGAAAGCGTTGACGGTGTTTCCACCTGAACCGCGTAGTCGAGGCCGGTGCCGCCGCGGTACTTTCCCGGGCCGGCGCTGTCGGTGCGGAATTCCTGTTTCAGGAAGCGCACCGGGTAGCTCTGTTCGTACAGTTCGATATCGGGCAGCAGCAGCGCGCCCAGCGTGACCAACGCGCCGTTGGCGTTGAAGCCGTCGCGCCCGTCCACCGCGCCGCCGCCGATCGCGCCGCCCCAGTGGTACATGAAGTAGGGGCTGCCGTCAGTTCGCTTGCCGGACATGGTGGGCACCGAGTTCTTGCCCCAGCCGGCGCAGGCGAGCGCGGGCACCGCCTGGCCGAGCGCGCGCCAGATGGCGTGGATGATCTCGGTGGCGGGGACGATGGTGTTCATGGTCATCGGCGCGGGCGGGCGCGGATTCACGAGCGATCCTTCCGGTGCGACGATGCTCACTGCGCGGAAGGTGCCTTCGTTCTTGGGCAGCGTCGGGTCGAGGAAGGCGGCGATGCCGAGGTACACCGCGGAGTGGGTGTTGGCGATCGAGCTGTTCTTGAAGCCCTTCATCTGCGGGTCGGTGCCGGTGAAGTCCACCGTTATGTGTCCACCTTTCACCGTCACCGCCACGCGGATCGCATGCCGGCCCGGCGTGAAGCAGTCGTTGTCGGTGGCGTCTTCGCCGCGCCAGGTGCCCTCGGGCAGTTCCGACAGCGCGGCGCGCATGCGGCGTTCGCCCGCGTCGAGCACGCCCGCGAGATACGCACGACCCTCGTCCGCACCGAGCGATTGCACAAGGTCCAGCGTCTGCTCCGCGCCGATGCGGGTGGAACCGAGCATCGCGCGCAGGTCACCGTCCATCAGTTCGGGCGAGCGCGAGTTGAGCAACAGCAGCTTCCACAGGTCCTCGCGGGTCTTGTCCTTTTCGACGAGACGCAAGGGTGGCAAACGCAGGCCTTCGTGGAAGATCTCGGTGGCCGCGGCGTTGTAGGTGCCGGGCGCGCCGCCGCCGATGTCGGACTGGTGCGCGCGGTTGCAGCAGAAGGCCACCAGCCGGCCCTCCACGAAGGCGGGGCGTGCGATCACCCAGTCGGGCAGGTGGTTGCCGCCCGCGGTGTAGGGGTCGTTGAGCACGAAGGCGTCGCCCTCGGCGATGTCATCGCCAAAGGCCTCGATCAGCGCGCGCACCGCGAAGCCGCCGCCGCCGCTGTGGATCGGCAGGCCGTCGGACTGCGAGACGATCCAGCCTTGGGCGTCGGTGATGAAGCAGGAGAAGTCGTGGGCGAAGCTGAAGATCGGGCTGCGCGCGGTGCGCATCATCACCCAACCCATCTGGCGCGAGATGAAGTCGAGGCGGTTCTGTACAAGGACCAGCGTGATCGGATCAAGAGCTTTGGTTTCGGTCGTCATTTCACCGCCCCCGCGATTACTCCGATGTCGATCAGGTAATTCCCCGCCGCGTCCACCACAAGTTTGTCCGTCGCCGAAAGCAGGATGGTCGTGGTTTCTTCCTCCACCACCAGCGGGCCTTGCAGCGCGTGGCCGGCGAACAGCGCCGCGCCGGTGTAGATCGGCACATCGCGCCATACGTTCTCGCCGACGAGCCACACCTTGCGCGTCTCGCGCGGAACGGCCGGCGCACTGCTCGATGCGCGGGCTTTCAGCGCCGGTTTGCGCAGCCGGCCAAAGGCGGCAAGCCGCAGGTTCACGACTTCCAGCGGCGCGCCCGGCTGGGTGTGGCCGAACAGGCGCGCGTACTCCGCTTCGAATTCGCGGCGCACGTCGCTCCAAAGAAACGCCCCTGCGGGGAGGCGCACCCGAACATCCCATTGCTGGCCGCGGTAGCGCAAGTCGAGCTCGCGCTCGAAGTCGATGTCCTTGTCGGCAAAGCGTTCGCGCGCGAGCGTGGCTTTCGCCGATGCTTCAAGCGCTTCAAAATCGCGCGTGATTCCAGCCGGATCGGTACCTTCCACCTGCGTCAGGCGCGAACGCACGAAGTCGTGGCGCACGTCCGAATTCAGCATGCCGAGCGCGCAGAACACGCCCGCCACCCGCGGCACGTACGCCCGCCGGCAGCCGAGGCCGCGCGCCACTTCCGCGATATGCAGCGCGCCCGCGCCGCCGCCCGAGACCAGCGTGAAGCGGCGCGGATCGAGGCCGCGCTGCACGCTGATGTAGCTCACCGCATGCAGCATGCGCTGCTCGACAATGCGCAGGATGCCGGCGGCCGCCTGTTCGGTGCCGATGCCCAAGGGTTCCGCCACCTTCTCGCGGATCGCGCGTTCGGCGCGTGCGCGGTCGAGCGTGAGCGTGCCGCCCGCGTACGAGCCGGGATGCAGGCGGCCGAGGTAGAGCTGCGCATCGGTCACCGTCGGGTCTTCGCCGCCGAAGCCGTAGCAGGCCGGGCCGGGCCGCGCACCCGCGCCCTGCGGGCCCACATGCAGCACGCCCGCGCCATCCACCCGCGCGATCGTGCCGCCGCCCGCACCCACGGTGTGCACTTCCACCGAGGGGATGAGCACGTCGTAGTCGCCGATGCTGAGCGTGTCGGTCACGTTCACCCGCCCGCCCGACATCAGCAGCACATCGCAGCTCGTGCCGCCGACTTCCACCGAGATCAGGTCGCGCGTGCCGAGCGACGCGCCGATGTAATCCAGCGCGCCGATGCCGGCGGCGGGACCGGAGAGCGTGAGCGCCACCGGCTTTCGCAGCACCTCGTCCACCGAGGCGGTGCCGCCGTTGTTCTTCACCAGCAGCAACGGCTGTTTCAGTCCGAGCGACGCCAGCTTCGATTGCAACGCACCGAGATAACGCGTGAGCCGCGGCGCCACATACGCATCCACCGCGGTGGTGGAGGTGCGCTCGTATTCGCCCGCCAGCGGCACGATGTCGCTCGACACCGACACGGTGACGTTCGGCAGGCGCTCGCGCACCCGTGCGGCGACTTTCTGTTCGTGCGACGAATCCAGAAAACTGTTGAGAAAGCAGATGGCGACGCTTTCCACCTTCTCCGCCTCGAACACATCGAGCGCGCGATCGACCGAGCCCATGTCGAGCGGCGTCACTTCGCGGCCGAGCCGGTCGATGCGTTCCGTCACCGGCAGCCGCAGGTAGCGCGGCACCAGCACCGGCGGGTACGGCGTGCGGTGGTCCCAGGGATCGGGCCGGTAGCCGCGGCGGATCTCGAGGCTGTCGCGAAAACCCTCGGTGGAGAGCATGCCGGCGCGCGCGCCCTTGCGCTCGAGCAGGATGTTGGTGGCCACCGTGGAGCCGTGCACGAACAGCGCACACCCGCCGAGCAGCACCTCGATCGTCATGCCGCAGTGCGCGGCGAGCATGCGAAGCCCGGCGATCAGCCCTTCGGCGGGGTCACCCGGCACCGAGGGGGATTTCACCGAATGCAGGTCGCCCCTGTCGTCGGCGAGCACCACGTCGGTGAAGGTGCCGCCTATATCGACGCCTATATGCCACGGAGCCTGCGGGCTCGGCCACGGAGCCTGTGGGCTCGGCCACGTAGCCTGCGGACTGTTCGAAGGGGAAGACGGAGGATGGGCCATGGGGGATTCGGGTTGTATTACGAAATTGCCTGTGCTGTAATCAGGTTACGCTAAACGTAATTCCGAAACAATGAGCATAGCCGTCCCCACCGACCTTTCCTCCGCGCTGTCGTCTGCTGACTCCCGCGAGGACGCGCAGACCGGCATCGAGAGCATCGAGACCGGCATGCGGCTGCTGCTCGCGCTGGTGTCGCTTGGCGGCCAGCCGCAGATGCTGAAAACCCTTGCCGCCGCCGCCGACATGCCGCCCGCGAAAGCCCACCGCTATCTGGTGAGCCTGATCCGCACCGGCTTCATCGAGCGCGACCCGGTGCAGGGCCTTTACCGCTTCGGCCCCGCCTCGCTGCAGGTGGGGGTCTCCGCGCTTGGCTCGGTGGATGCGATCGCGCTTTCGGCCGAGGCGATGTCGCGACTGCGCGACGAGTTCGACCACACGATGGCGCTGATGGTGTGGGGCACCTACGGCCCCACCATCGTGCGCGCCGAGGAATCGGTGCGCATGGTGACGATCAGCTTCCGCGTCGGCCGGGTGCTGCCGGTGCTCACTTCCGCCGGCGGGCGGGCGCTCGCCGCCTACCTGCCGCTTGCCACCACCGAACCGGTGATCGCGAAGGAACTGCAGGAGGCGCGCGCCGCCAAGCGTCTCTCGCCCAGGCGCATCACCACGATGAAGCAGGTGGAGGAGATGTTCCGCGAAGTGCGCGAACGGGGCCTTGCGCGCATCGCGGGCGACATCACCCCCGGCGTGGACGCGATGGCGGCGCCGGTGCTGGATGCGCGCGGCACGCCGGTGACCGCGCTCTCCGCGGTCGGCCCGCGCGATGCCTTCGATGCGCGCTGGAACGGCCCGCTCGCCCGCGCGCTGCGCTCGGCGGCGATGACGATCTCGAAACAGCTCGGCTACCGCGCATGAAGCCCACCAACCCCGCGCGGCTTGCGCTCAACACCGTCACGGTGAAGGAGCGCTGGAACCTGCGGCAGGCGATCGAAGGCTGCGCGCGCCACGGCCTGCGCGGCCTCGCGGTCTGGCGCGAGGATGTGAACGCGCTCGGCCTTGCGGAAACGAAGAAACTCCTCGACGAGCACCGGCTTGCCGTACCCGCATTGATCCGCGGCGGTCCGTTTCCCGCGATCGATGCGGCGGCGCGCAAGGCGGCGATCGACGATGCGCTTCGCGGTATCGACGAGGCGGTGGCGATCGGCGCGCAAAGCCTGCTTCTCGTGGTGGGCGGCCTGCCTGCCGGTTCACGCGACCTTGCAGGCGCGCGCGCGATGGTGCGCGATGCGATTGCGGCGATGCTGCCGCACGCGCGCGCCGCGGGCATGAAGCTCGCGCTCGAACCGCTGCACCCGATGTTCTGCGCCGACAAGAGCGTCATCACCTCCCTGGAACAGGCGAACGACCTGTGCGACGAGCTCGAAGGTGATTCCAGTGCGAACCTCGGGGTCGTGATCGACGCCTACCAGACCTGGTGGGACCCGATGCTCGAACGCGAGATCCTCCGCGCCGGACGGCACGGCCGCCTGCTCGGTTTGCATCTCGACGACTGGCATCTCGCGCCGGCGCACATGTCGCTCGACCGCGGCATGATGGGCGACGGCGTAATCAACCTCCCGGTAATCCGCGGCTGGATGGACGAGGCCGGCTTCACCGGCTTTCACGAGGTGGAGCTGTTTTCCGCGAACACCTGGTGGAAGCGCGATCCGGATGAAGTCATCGAGATATGCAAACAGCGGTACGCGACGGTTTGCTGATGAAGCCGGAATATCATCGACACGGATTCACCGTCATTGCGAGGAGCGCAGCGACGAAGTTCCCCGTCATTGCGAGAAGCGCAGCGACGAAGCAATCCCGAATTGACGCGAGCCGCGAGATTGCTTCGCTTCGCTCGCAATGACACCCATACGCACTTACAAGGAATCTGCCTAATGAGCACCCCCGCCTTCACCGATCTTCGCGGCTACATCGCTCGCCTGCGCGAGCAGGGCGATCTGATCGAAATCAGCGAGCCGATGTCGCTGCAGTACGAAATCGGCGCGCTCTGCCGCGTGCTCGCGGACCGCGACGGCCCCGCCGCGCTGCTCACCAACATCGCCGGCAACACCTCGCCCGCGAAGGTGGCGGCGGTGAACATCTACGGTCCTCGCAGAAGGATCGCCTCGGCCTTTGGCGTGGATGAAGCCGGACTGCTCGGCTTCGTGGCCGAGCGGATCAAGAAACGCATCGCGCCCGAGCGCATCACGAGCGGCACAGCGCCCTGCCAGGAAGTGGTGCTCGAAGGCGACAAGGTCGACCTGACGAAATGGCCGATCCCGCTCTGGAACGAAGGTGACGGCGGACCCTACATCACCGCCGGCCTGTGGATCGCGCGTCACCCCGAGTTCGGCCTGAACATCGCGCCGCACCGCGGGCAGATCTACAGCGCGCGCGAGATCGGTGTGTGCGTCGCGCCCGACCACCACCTGCGCATCACCACCGACGAGGCGCGCCCCGCGAAGACCCGCGTCGAGGCGGCACTCGTCATCGGCGTGCGGCCCTCGATCACGGTGGCCGCGTCCTCCGATTTTCCGCTTGCCGATTTCGAACTCGAGGTCGCGGGCGCGCTCGAAGGAAAAGCCATTCAGACGGTGCGCTGCAAGACAGTGGACATCGATGTGCCGATCGACACCGAGATCGTGGTGGAAGGCTATTTCGACGGCGAGACGCGGCAGGAAGGCCCGTTCGTGGAATTCACCGGCTACCAGACGCCGATCATCACCAGCCCCGTCTTTCATGTGACAGCGATCACCCACCGCCGCGACCCGATCTACCACGGCGTGTTCGCCGGCGTGCCGCCCTGCGAGACCAACACGCTCTGGCGCGAGCTGGAAGAAGCCGAGGCCTTCTCGATGCTCCGACGCAAGTTCCCGATGCTGAAAGCATTGCATCGCCCGCCGCAGATCGGCCGCGATTTCTGGGGCGTGCTGCAGCTCGACCCGAAGCGGCACCGCGACGGCATGACCACCACCCTGCTGCTCGCGACCTCGGCCGCGATGCCGCGGCTGAAGTTCATCGTGGCGGTGGATGACGACATCGACCTCTACAACATGACCGAGGTGCTCTGGGCGATTTCCACCCGCTGCGACCCGAAGGAAGACGTGCAACTGATCCGAGGCACGATGACCTCCTGGCTCGATCCCTCGAGCGGCGGCGTCACCGGCAAGCTCTTCATCGACGCGACCAAGAAAAAGGATTTCCGCGGCGCGATGCCCGGCTTCCCCGCAGCGGCGCTGGAACGCGCGAAGGCGCTGCTTGCGAAAGCGGGACGCTAGCCACGATGCTGCGCGCGCTGATCCTCGCAGCCCTCCTTGCCTGTGGCGTCGGGACCGTTGCCGCGCAGGAGTACCCGTCGAAACCCATGCGCCTGGTGGTGGGCTTCCCGCCCGGCGGCGGCAACGACGTGCTCGCGCGACTGTTGGCGGGCGCGCTGCAGGACGAACTCGGCAAACCGGTGGTGGTGGACAACAAGGCAGGCGCAGACGGCATCATCGCGGCCGAGATCGTCGCCCGTGCTGCTCCTGACGGGCATACGCTGATGATCGGCTCGTCGGCGCAGATGACGATGAACCCGGTGCTCTTCGACAAGCTGCCCTACGACCCGGTGAAGGATTTCGAGCCGGTGTCGATGATCGGCATGTTTCCGGTGGTGCTTGCGGTGCATCCGATGGTGCAGGCGGTGTCGGTGCGCGAACTCCTCGCGCTCGCCCGCGCGCAGCCTGGCAAGCTCAACTACAGCGCCGGCTCCACCGCCTTCCAGCTGGTGACCGAGATGTTCAAGCAGATGACCGGCACCGATTTCAACCACATCCCCTACAAGGGCAGCGCGCAGGCGGTGGCGGCGCTGCTCGCGGGCGACGTGCAGCTCACCTTCGTGGACAGCCCGGCGATCATGTCGCATGTGAAGGCGGGCAAGCTGCGCGGCCTGGCGGTAAGCACCGCCCAGCGGGTGGCGACCCTGCCCGAACTGCCGACAGTGGCCGAAGCCGGCGTGCCGGGCTATGAATTCGTGCTCTGGTCGGCGCTGTTCGCCCCCGGCGGCACCCCGAGGCCGATAATCACGAGGCTGCAGGAATTGGTGGTGAAGATCGTCAACACGCCTGCGATCCGGGAGAAGATTTCCGCCACCGGCACGATTCCGGTGGGCGGCAGCTCGCAGTCGCTTGCGGATACCATCAGCCGGTATATTGCGAAGAACGCACAGGTGGTTGCTGCCGGCAACCTCAAAGCAAAATGAAATGCGCAAAATGAATCCGCGCATTGAAACCGCAGAATCCGTATTTCCGGAAAACGCAGCGCACCGTCCGGCCCTCGGCGCGCATCGTCGCTTCACAGGGTCCTTTTGAAGAGGGAAGATTCCATGAAACTCCGCCATGCACGGACCTTTGCGGCGATAGCCGCTGCCGCACTGCTCTCCGCCCCGGCGCTTGCCGCCGACCGAGTGAAGGTCGGTTTCATCTCCACGCTTTCCGGCCCCACGTCCGCGCTCGGCGTGGACATGCGCGACGCCTTCCAGCTGTTCCTGAAGATGAACAACAACAAGCTCGGCGGCCTGCCGGCGGAACTGATCATCGCCGATGACCAGCTCAACCCGGACACCGGCAAGCAACTCGCCGACCGCCTGATCAAGCGCGACCGGGTGGACTTCATCACCGGGCTGGTATTCACCAACGTGCTGCTCGCGATCCAGCCGCAGGCACTCGAGGCGAAAACCATCATCATCAG
>CANIEV010000105.1 GCA_947466535.1 Betaproteobacteria bacterium | reverse complement strand
CCCCGGGGAGGGTGGTCGCCCGATTTTTCATCGTCACCGCGAGCGCCCTGACCCGGCCGCTGTCGATGTGCGGCTTCGCGTTGCTCAGCCCGGTGAAGATCATCGATATCTGCCCGCTGATGAGGTCCACCAACGCAGGCCCCGCACCCTTGTACGGTATGCCTAGGATGTCCAGCCCCTCCACCTGCTTGAAGACCTCGGGCGCAAGCGTCGTGGGATTGGCGCCGCCCGCGGCACCGTAGGTCAGCCTGCCCGGGCTTTTTTTCGCGAGCTTCACCAGTTCGTCCACGTTCGACACCGTGAGGGAGGGATGCACGATCAACACCAGGGGCGCGCTTGCCACCAGCGCAACCGGTTCGAGCTGCTTCATCGGATTGGGCAATTCACGCAGCACGCTCGGGTTCACCGCAAGCGCGATGTCGCCGAGCAGCAGCGTGTATCCGTCCGGCGTCGATGTGCTCACCGACAACGCACCCAGATTCGCGCCGGCGCCCGGCCGGTTGTCCACGAGCACCTGCTTGCCGAAAATTTCGCCCAGGCGCGGAGCGAGTTGCCTGCCGAGAATGTCGGTTCCGCCGCCGGCGGCGTAGGGAACAACAAGTCGTATCGGACGTTCGGGCCAGGCCTGCGCCAGCACACCCGCGGAAAGAGCGGCGATGCCCGCCGCGAACAATATCCTGCAAATCATCCTCACCGTTCCCTCCTCATATTGAATGCCCGCCTCACGTGTCACCCCAAGGAAGCGCTAATCAAGTTCCAATCGCCCCACCCGTTGAACAGAGCGTCCCTCTGACTTGGGGGCTGACTTGGGGGATATACAAGGGGGCATCGCCCTCTTGTTCAACACCACCTAATAGAACGTCATTCTGTTTTTTAGTATGCTAGGTTGAGGCCGTTGAAGCTGTCAATGCAAAGCGTCCGGCAACAGGGCGCGCACACCGGGGGAGGAAGACGCTCCATGACGAACTCAAAATCGCAGGTACGCCCGATCAAGACCTCAACGCTGCTTGCCTTGGCAGCGGCGCTTGCGCTTGCCGCACCCGCCACAGGTGCGCAAACTGCGGCTCAAACCGCGGCACAAGCTGCCTACCCCACGCGCGTGATCCAGCTCGTCGTGCCCTTCCCGCCCGGCGCCGGCACCGACGCGCTCGCACGCCTCGTCTCACCCGCCCTCGGCGATGCGCTCGGCGGCAAGGTCGTGGTGGAGAACAAGGTCGGCGCCGCGGGCAACATCGGCACCGAGGCCGTCGCCCGCGCAATGCCCGACGGCCACACCCTGCTGCTTGGCGGCATCTGGCTCGCAGTGAACCCGAGCCTGTTCAAGTCCATGCCTTACGATCCGAAAAAGGATTTCACCTCGATCGCCCTGCTCGCCAACCAGCCGCTCACGCTGGTGGTGAATCCGGGCGTGAAAGCCAACAGCGTGAAGGAACTGGTGGCACTCGCCAAGAGCGAACCCGGCAAGCTCACCTACGGCTCGGCCGGTATCGGCAACCAGCCGCATCTGCTTGCCGAACTGTTCGTGCGCGCCACCGGCATCAATGTCGTCCACGTGCCCTACAAGGGCGCGGGCGCGGCGCTCAACGACGTGATCGCCGGCCACGTCACGATGCTTTTTCTCGGGCCGAGTTCGACCAAGCCGCATATCGACGCGGGCAAGGTGCGCGGCCTCGCGATCACCGGGACCGAGCGCTTCGCGGCACTGCCCAACCTGCCGACCTTCGACGAGGTCGGCTTTCCGATTCGCGAATTCGACAACGGTTCCTGGTGGGGCCTCAACGCCCCTGCCGCCACGCCACCCGCGATCCTCGAGCGGCTGAACGCGGCCGCCAACAAGGCCCTGCAGGATCCGACCACGCGCGAGCGCCTGATCGGCGTCGGCTTCACCCCTCGAGGCGGTGCGCCATCCGGCTACGACCGGGTGATCCAGTCCGAAACCGCCACCTGGAGCAGGCTGATCCAGAGCGCGGGGATCAAGCCGGAGTAAGCCGACAAGCCGACAGGGCGTACACTCCAACGGAAGCCCTGCCCTCGCAGAAGGAAATATTGCACCACTTCTGTACGCCAATCGCCCGATTTCATTCACCGTTGTTGGGTTTTCTAAATAAATGTTCAACTTTCTCCTCGGGAATCCAATGCAGATCTGGGTCGATGCCGACGCCTGTCCGCTGGTGATCAAGGAAATCCTGTTTCGTGCCGCCGAGCGCGCGCAGGTGATGACCACGCTGGTTGCGAACCAGCCGCTGCGCACGCCGGCGTCCCGGTTCGTTCGCTCGGTACAGGTGGAACGCGGCTTCGATGTCGCAGACAACAGGATCGTCAAGGAACTGCAAAAAGGCGACCTCGTCATCACCGCCGACATCCCGCTTGCCGCGGAAGTGATCGAAAAAGGCGGCCACGCGATCGACCCCCGCGGCGAGGAGTTCTCGCCCGAGACCATCCGGGAACGTCTGCAGATGCGCGACCTGATGGACGCGATGCGCGATACGCTGCGCGCGGCCGGCGTCAACGGCGGCGGCCCGGCGGGGATCAACCAGACCGACCGACGCAACTTCGGCAACGCGCTCGACCGGTTCATCGCACGAAGCGCAAAGGCATCCGGCACACCGCCTTAAAGAATGTCTGAACAAGAGGGCATTCCCCCTTGTAAGAATTTCTGAACTAGGGGGAAAGCCCCCTTGTATAGCCCCTACTTCAGAGGGAAGCTCAGTTCGACGCGTTGCACAACCAGGACTTGATCAGAGCTTCCTTAAAGAAACGTCGTAAGCCCCGGATTTACCGGAGATTCCCGAGGTATTCGGCGTCGCGGACGGCTACAATGCGGTACCCATCCCGAACTGGAATCCGATGCCCGGCGCCCCCATCGCCCGCGACCGACGTTTTCCGCGCAAGCCGCATCTCGCCTGGCTTCGCCGGATTGCGGCGCTGATCCTGCCGCAGGCATTGCTCCTGATGCTTTTCGGAGGCCCCGCATTTGCGCAATCCGGGGCGCGGGTCGAATCCGCTGCGGCGCCCAACATCGCGATCTACTACGGCAAGAACGTTCCCTTCGACGAACTCGCCGCATTTGATATCGTCGTGGTCGAACCGGGCAACGTCAGGCTGCCCGCGCGGCGCGAAGGCGAGGTACGGGGCAGAGATGCCCGACCGAACTTCGTCGGCCGTTCCACCGAACTCTTCGCCTATGTGTCGGTGGGCGAAGTGCATCCGACGCGCGACTACGCGACGGCACTGCCGCGCGAATGGCAGCTGGGCGAGAACACTGCCTGGGGCAGCATCGTGGTCGACCAGTCGAAGCCCGAATGGGCCGAGTTCTTCGCAAGCCGGGTGATCGCGCCTCTCTGGGCGCAGGGCTATCGCGGCTTTTTTCTCGACACCCTGGATTCGTTCAACATCGTCGCAAAAACCGATGCTACGCGCGAAGCGCAGATCGCCGGTCTTTCGCATGTCATCGAGACGATCCGCGCGCGCTTTCCGGGTGCGAAGCTGATCTTCAACCGCGGCTTCGAAATATTGCCCCGGGTGAACAAGCATGCCTATGCGGTGGCGGCGGAATCGCTGTTCCGTGGCTGGGACGCAAGCAAAAAGACCTACCGCGAGGTCCCCGCCGCCGATCGCGAATGGCTGCTCGGCCAGCTCAACCGGGTGAAGAACGACTACAAGCTCCCGGTGATCGCGATCGACTACGTTGCACCCTCCGATCGCGCACTTGCGCGCGACACCGCGAAGAAGATCGATGCACTCGGCTTCACCCCGTGGGTGAGCAATCCGGATCTGGACGCGATCGGCGTCGGCCGGATCGAGGTCATGCCGCGCGATGTGCTGGTGCTCTATGACCCGAGCCCCGGGGGCATTTCGCTTCGCACCGAGGAGGCGCACCGCCTGATCGACATGCCGCTCAACTGGCTCGGATACGGCGTGGAACATCTCGCCACCAACGCCGACATGCCCGCGCATCCGCTCGCCGGCCGCTATGCCGGCGTGGTGGCGTGGCTTCGCAGCGACAACACATCCCCCAGGGCGCGCGAATTCATTGCTTCCGCAATCGCGCAGGGCGTGAAGGTCGCGGTATTCGGCGGTTTTGGCGCGCCGGTCGGCGAAGGACTCGCGCGGCTATATGGCCTCAAGTCCTCCAACACCGCCGCCTCGCCGCAGCGACTTTCGGCCGAGGTCCTCTCGCCGCTGGCGGGCTTCGAAGTCAAACCGGTGCCCGACCGATCCTCCTTCTATGCGCTCGAAGCCAGCGGCGGCACGCCGCTCGTCCGGGTGAAAAGCGAGCGCGGCGAGGTGATGGAGCCGGCGGCGATCATGCCCTGGGGCGGCTACGCGGTATATCCGTTTGCGATCTACAGCCTGCCCGGCGACCAGGGCGTGCGCTGGGTGGTGAATCCGATCGGATTCCTGCGCGAGGCGCTCGCGTTGCCACTGATGCCCGTGCCCGATCTCACCACCGAAAACGGCCGCAGGCTGATGCTGGTGCATGTGGACGGCGACGGTTTCCCGTCGCGCGCGGAAGTGTCGGGTGCGCCCTTCGCTGGCGAGGTGATGCTGCGCGAATTTGTCGAGCGCTACCGCGTGCCAAGCACGATCTCGGTGATCGAGGCGGAACTCGCCCCGGACGGCCTCTACCCGAAGGACTCGCCCGCGCTCGAGGCGATCGCAAAGCGCATCTTCGCGATGGCCAATGTTGAGATCGCAAGCCACTCGTATTCGCACCCGTTCAAATGGGGCAAGGCGGAAGCCAAGTCGGGCAAGGCGCCCGACGGGAAGGGGCCAGAAGACAGAACCGCCGAGAGCTACAACCTCAGCATTCCCGGCTACACCTTCGACATCAAGCGCGAGGTGAACGGCTCGCTCGGCTACATAGACCGCCGCCTCGCGCCTCCGGGCAAGTCGGCGCGGGTGTTCCTCTGGACCGGCGACTGCGATCCCGGCGAGGACTCGGTCGAGCGGACCTACGAGGCGGGCGTGTTCAACATGAACGGTGGCGAAACCCTGATCACCCGTGCCTCGCCCTCGCTCTCGCTCGTCGCCCCTATCGGCCTGCGTCGCGGCGAGTGGTTCCAGGTGTACGCGCCGAACCAGAACGAGAACGTCTACACCAATCTCTGGACCGGCCCGTTCTACGGCTTCGAGCGCGTGATCGAGACCTTCGAACTCACCGAGCGGCCGCGACGGCTCAAGCCGATCAACATCTACTACCACACGTACGCGGCGAGCAAGCGCGCCTCGATCGCCGCGCTGCACAAGGTGTATCGCTGGGCGCTCGATCAGAAGGTGATGAACATCTACGCCTCGGAGTATGCGGCAAAGGCGATCGACTTCATGCGGATGACGGTCTCGCGCAACGTGGTGTCGGAGCGGCCGGAATGGATCGTGCGCGGTGCGGGCGACCTGCGCACGCTGCGCCTGCCTTCTTCCGCCGGCTTCCCCGATCTCGCTGCGAGCCGCAGTATTGCAGGACATGCCGACCACGAAGGCGAGCGCTATCTGCACCTCGCAGGCGGCGAGGCGCGCATCAGGCTCTCTTCCGCTGCGGCAACCCGGCCGTGGCTTGCGGATGCCAATGCGCGCATCAGCGCCCTGACCTCCACTGCAGACGGCCTCGCCTTCACGCTCACCGGCCACATGCCACTCGCGTTCTCGATCGGCGCAGCCACGGGATGCGAGGTGCTCGCAGGCGGTCGCGCGATCGCGCCGGTGTCGCCCGCCACCGCGGGAACCCTTGCCTTCCAGTTGAAGACAAATGGAACAGAGACGATTTCGGTTCGGTGCCGGCGCTGAGCCGCAACGCGTCCGCATCCTCTCGATCTGGGGGCTGCTCGGTATCACCGTGCTCGTCGCGGTGCTGCTTGCACTGCTCTTCCCGAAGCAGACCCTGCTCGAGCAGGTCCGCGAGGACAACGGCAACGACGAACTCACCGCGAACTACCTCACCAGCCTGATCCGCACCGATCCGCATAACGCGGAACTGCGCCTGCTGCTTGCAGAAAAGAAATACCTGCTTCGCGAACCCGCCGCTGCACGCGAACTGACCGCGGAAATCGCCGCCGGTCCGGACAAAGCACTTCGCCGCCGCGCCCTCATGCTCGATTACACCCTGGGTCGCAACGAGGCGTGGGCCAAGCCCGATGCCGAGGCGCGCAGGCTGCTCGCCGAACGCCTTGCGCGCATGGCGCGCGAGAACTGGCCACCGAAGGATCTGGTGTATCTCATGCGCGAGGCGCGCGCGGTGGGCGCGCGCGAGGTCACTGCGCTGTTCACGAGCCGGATCGCGGACGCCGCCTCGGGATTCGCGCCGCAGGTGATCGCCGAAGCCGCGCAGGCGGCGCTCGGCGATGGCGAATACGCCGCCGCCTCGGAGCTGCTGCTGATAGCACGCAGGCGCGCCGACACGCCCGAGCTTCGCCGCGAGTACTACCGCGGAGCGGTCGCCGCACTGCAGGCAGGCAACAAACCCGCCGAGGCCCTGGCACTTGCGGAAGCCAACATCGGCGAACTCGAGGGCGACGATGCGACCCTGCTCTACCTTGCGCGACTTGCGCTCGCCGCAGGCAATCCGGCGAAGGCGCAGGTCTACATGCGCCGATTGCTCCGGCTGTCCGATTCCGCCAAGCCTTCGCCCGTCGAGCGCCTTGTTGCCGCACTCGGCGACCTGCTGATCGGATCGGCCCACGCACAGACCTCGTCGCCGGCTGCTGCGTCGACCTCCTCGGCGACGTCGGCACCGACACCGGGCAAGCCCGCGCCGCTTCGGCCCTACGATGAGGAACTCTACAACCTCGCCTATGAGGTCTTTCTCGGCAACTCCAACCTGAAGGATTCTTTCCGTGTTGCGGAGGCGGCAGTCGCCCAGCGGCCGCACGACCTGCGCTGGCGCGAGCGGCTTGCGCAGGTGGCGGAATGGTCGGGCCAGCCGCAGGAGGCGCTGCGCCAGTGGGTGCAACTCGCCAAGCTCACCGGACGCGAGGCGGCATATCAGTCGGTGCTTCGGCTTGCGCCGGGCTTGTTCGACTACGAAAGCCTGCTGTTCGCCTGGCGCCATGTGATCACGCAGCGCGCCCTCACCCGGGCGGAACTCGTGCAACTCGTGGACACCTTCGAAAGCGCGGGCGAGGTGGACGCAGGCATCGGCTTTTTCGAGGACTACTACAAGCGCCGTACCGACCCGGTGGCCCTCGAGCAGCTGGCAATGCTGAATGAACGCGCCGGACGCATCGACGCGACAATCTCGGCCTACGAACGTCTGATCGCCGCCTCCGGCCCAAGTCCCGAACGCCTCGTGTCGCTTGCCACGCTGAAACTGTCGCGCGCCGATCTGCCCGGTGCGTTCGCCCTGCTCGCCGGCCGCCGCGCCCAGGTTCCGGTGAGCAACGAGGCCTACTGGCGGCTGCTCGGCGATCTCGCCTGGGAACTGCAGGAGGACGAGGTCGGGCGCGAAGCCTACCGGCTGCTTGCAGCGGGCGACAAGCCCGAACCGGATGATCTGCTGCGCCTGGTGCTGCTGCTGCGCGCGACGCAACCGCTGGAAGCCGCACGTGTGGCCGAAGCCGCCTGGCAACGGCACCGCAACGTGCAGGCGCTGACGCTGGCGGTCGAGCTTCGCACCACGCTCGGTGACCGCAATGCGCTTCGCCGGCTCTACGCCACGATCGCGCAGGGCGACGAAAAACTGTTCAACGACAACCGCTACTTCTTCACCCAGCGCGCGACGTTCCGTGCCGCCGACGGCGATCGCAGCGGCGCGCTCGCCGACTGGCGTTACGCGATCCTGCTCGCACCGCAGGACTTGGAACAGCGCGCGGGTTTTCTCTGGTTCCTGATCGACGGCAAGATGAACCCGGAGTTGCGCCGCGAGGTCGTCTCGATTGCGCCCGCGCAACGCGATGCGCCCGAACTGCTGGACCCGCTCGGCGCGGCATGGCTCACGCTCGGCGAACCGCGGCAGGCACTCGCCTACTTCCGCCGCCAGGCGAAAGCGAAATCCGGCGACTATCTCTGGCTGATGAACTATGCCGACACGCTCGAGGCCGCGGGCGAGGAAGGCATGGCGCTGCGCATGCGCCGCCACGCCTGGGAAACCGTGCGCCGCGCGCCCGACCCGAAGACCGTCACGAAGGACCGCGAACGCCTGATCACCTACGTGCGGCTGGTGACGCAGTTCGCCCCGGGCGACCCGAGCCTCGCCGCGATCCGCCATGTGCTGCGCCAGGACAACGCGGCCGACGCCGCGCCATCGAAAGACGGCGCAGGCACCACGGACGCCACCGCGCAGGTTACCGCTCAGGTTACCGCTCTGTCGCGCGATGCCGCGGTACGTGAACTCGTTCTGGCCTGGGCAATCTCCACCGAGAGCAACGAAGCTGCGCGCGCCTGGCGCTGGAATGCCTACGGCCGCAAGTTCGCCGCGCCCGCCTGGGCGGAGGTGAGTCTCGCGATCGAACGCCGCGACACCGACGCACTGAACAAGCTTCTCGAGACGCAGGCCGATTCGCTCCCGACGCTCGCGCGCATCGACGCGGCACGCGAGACGCAGCAACTTCGCCTTGCGCAGCAGTTGGGTTTCGCCGCGCAGGAAAAATCGCCCAACGACGACGAAATTCATCTGCGGCTTGCCACCGACCTGCTCGCCTCGGCCTCGAGCGTGATCGTCGACGACAAGCTGCTGGAGCGCGGCGTGCTCAAGGGTCGTGAGCGCAGCGTGCGCGCGCAGGTGTGGCTGAGTCCGAAGCTGCGCCTGTCCACGCAACTCGTGGTGCTGCACCAGCGCACCACCGACCCGACACAATTCACCGGCGTCCCCGGCACCGACCGGGCCCTGAACGTGTCTGCGCTGATGCGCCACGACCGCGGCGACACCGAACTCAGCCTCGGGCAGCGCTCGGGCGTATCGGACTTCACCACGGTCAAACTCTCCCACAACCGACCGCTCGGCGAGCGCGTGTCGGCGAGCGCGGCGCTGTCGATGCGCGAGCGCGCCGGCGAGACGCTGGCACTCTATGTCGGCGGACACAAGGACGAGGCGAGCCTTGCGGGGCAGTGGAACATCTCCAGGCGAGAGTACCTCTCCGCGCGCGCCTGGGGTGCGCGCTTCCACACCCAGCAGGAGACCTGGGTCGGCACCGGCCGCGGCCTGTTCATCGAAGCCGGCCATCGCATCCGCAGCGAATACCCCGACTGGAACGTGCGCCTCACCCGGGCGCTGTCGCACTACGAGACGGCCGATGCAACGGATGCACGTTCCGCCGAACTCAACCCGGCCGCAGTGATCCCCGCGGGCAATTTCTTCCTGCCGCAAAGCTCCAAGACCTGGGGCATCTCCACCGGTTTCGGCATGGACATGCGTGAGCGTTACGGGCGCGGCATCCGCCCCTTCGGCGATATCGGCCGCAGCGTCAATTCGATCACGGGCAGCGGCTACAATTGGCTGCTCGGCGCAGGCGGCAGTCTGTTCGGACAGGACTACCTCTCGATCTATTCGTCGCGCAGCAAGGGCGGCGCGGGCACCAACCTCGCGATTCGCGAAGTCGGTCTTCGGTACCAGTACTTTTTCGATCGCTTCTAGGGAGCACGCAGAAATGACAACCCGAATCCTTGCCCTCGCAATTGCGCTCGCCGCCACGCTGCTCGCCTCCTGCTCGGTGATCGACCACTCCCCGGGCGCATCGATGCCGCGCGATGCGAAGTGGGCGCTGCTGCCGATTGCCAACCATACTGATGTTCCGCAGGCGGGCCTGCGAGCGGAAGCGATCGCCGAGACCCTGCTTCGCGCACGCGGTGTGGCGAGCCTCACCCGCTACCCTGCCGCGCTCAATCCCGAGACGGTGTTCGATCCCGCCGAGCGCCGCGTGCAGGTCGACGCGCAGAAATGGGCGCGCGAATCCGGCGCCCGCTACGCGCTCACCGGCGCGGTGGATGAATGGCGCTACAAGGTCGGCGTCGACGGCGAGCCGGCGGTGGGACTTGCGCTGCAGATCATTGATCTCAAGGACGGAAGCGTGGTGTGGAGTTCGGTAGGCGCGAAATCCGGCTGGAGCCGCGAGGCGCTGTCGGCGGTGGCGCAGAAGCTGATCCGCGATCTGCTTGCAAGCGCGCGAATCGAGTAGGGACTCGCGTGACATGCTGCGCAGTGCCCGCCCCGCTGAAATCGTGACGCAAAGGCGCGCATGCCGTTGCTAGGCACAGGTGGCAGCGGTTCGACCGACGTCCACGCCATGAAGGACGGATCGCGCGACGATCCGTCCGCCGGCCGCGGACGCTTCAGCCTCAAGTGGCTGAAGACGCGCTCGCGTGCGGTCTCGCAATGGCTGGAAACCGTCGCGATCACGCTGATCGCCATCTGCTTCGGCTTCTGGGCCTCGCCCGAGGACCCGTTTTTCATCAAGGCGCAATTCCCCTGGGCGTGGCTCGCCCCGGTGCTGATCGCGCAACGCTATGGCGTGCTCATGGGCAGCAGTGCGGCGGCGATCCTCTTCGGGGGATGGTACTGGTACACGCCCGATGCGCTCGAAGCCGAAATACCCAAGCTCTACTTTCTCGGCGGCCTGATGCTGGTGCTGCTGTGTGGCGAATTCAGCGGCTCATGGCAGACGCGGCTGCGGCGCATGTCGGAGGTGAACGCCTACCTCGAAGACCGCATCGAGCGCGTGACCAAGCGCCTCTACCTGCTTCGCCTGTCGCACGACCGGCTCGAGCAGGACCTGCTCGCGCGGCCGGCCACGCTGCGCGATGCGCTCTCGGTGCTGCGCCAGCGCGTCGCAGCCGCGAGCGGGGACGGTCCGCTTGGCGGTGCGCAGATCGTGCTCGAATTCATCGCCCAGCAATGCCAGCTCGAAGTCGCGGCGATCTACGCCACGCGCTGGGACCTCGACCGCCATTACGGGCGGGTCGCCGAAATCGGCGACCCGCCCGAGCTTCGACGCGACGACCCGCTGCTCGTCTTCGCCCAGGAACGCCACCAGCTTGCCCATGTACAGGTGGGCGAACTCGACCGATCGGTGCCCACCGAACACCTCGCAGTAGCGCCCATCATTTCCAGCGACAAGCGGGTGCTCGGCATGCTGGTGGTGACACGCATGCCGTTTTTCGCGCTGAACGAGGACACCCTGCAGATGCTCGCGGTGCTGCTCTCGGCTTACGCCGACGGCATCACCGCTGCAGCCGCGGTGCTGCCGGTGCTGCGCGAACATCCCGGCTGCCCGGTGGATTTCGCCGAAGAACTGGTCAAGCTCGAGCGCATCCAGCGCGAATTCGGCGTGACCAGCCACATCGTCCTGATCAGCTTTGGCGAACACAGCGACCGCAGGGACATGTTCCAGCAGGTGCTGCGAGCCAAGCGCGGTCCGGACATGATCTGGGCGATCGAGAGCTTTCTCGATCGCAGCTTCATCATCAACCTGATGCCGCTTGCCGGCAGCGCCGCGATCGAGGGCTATATCGTGCGCATCCAGACCCTGCTGCGCGAGAACTTCGGCGGCGACATGAGCGACCTGCATATCACCAGCCACGCGGTGGCCCTGTCGGAGAGAAAGCCGCTTGATGCGGTGCGCCGCCTGATGCTCAAGGGAAGAGCGGATGCCTAACCCGTCGATGATCACCTCGATCGCGGGCCTTGTCACCGCGCTGCTGGAAACCGCAGCAGCGTGGTACCTGATCGAATTCAAGGGCAGCCCGCAGAACCTCTCGGTCTATTTCGTGACGCACGCCGCGGCGAGCACCGTGCTTGCCTGGATGCTGCAGCGCATCCTGCCGGAACGCTATCGCGCTCCCGAGTGGCCGGTGTTCGGGCTGCTGTTTTCGTTCGCATTCTTCATTCCGCTGCTTGGCATCGCCGGCATGCTCGCGGCGGTGGTGATCACAGCCCTGCGGCCGAAGGGGATGACCGACCGGCCGTTCGAGGAGGTGGTGAAGCCGGAGTACGTGCTGTCGCTTCGCGAGCCCGGCGCGCAGCTTCGCATAACCAGCCTGAAATCGATGCTGCTCGATCCGAACGTGCCAGCGGAACTGAGGCTGCGCTCGCTCAACGCGCTGCAGAACATGCCAACCCGTGCGGCCGCACCGACGCTGCGCCGGCTGCTCGGCGACCCGCTTGATGAGTTGCGCCTCATCGCCTATGGGATGCTCGACCAGAAGGAAAAGCGCATCAACAACGAGATCCAGGCTGAGCGGAAGACTCTCGAGGAAACAAGCGACCGTGCCGCGCGCCTCAACCTGCTTCGCCACCTGGTCGAACTCAACTGGGAACTGATCTACTCCGACCTTGTGCAGGGCGACGTTCGCGCCTTCCACCTCGAACAGGTACAGCTATACGCCGGCCTGGCGCTGATGCTGGCGGAAGGCGATCCGGGATTGTGGTTTCTCAAGGCCCGCGCCCTGCAGGCCGCCGGCCGCTTCAGCGAAGCAGGGGAAACCTATACCCGCGCGATAACTGCGGGCTTGCCGCCCAATCGAGCACTCTCCTATCTGACCGAGATCGCGTTCGAGCAGCGGGATTTCGAGGCTGTCCGCCGCTACGCGGACCTCATCAGGCGATCCCAGACGGTGCCTTTGATGGCACCACTGATCCGGTTCTGGACCGGTGCGTCGCCCGGGGCATCTGCCCAGGCCACCACCGCGCGCGCGGAAGCACTGTGAATCTCGGGCGCACCGCCGAGTCGGCCGATGTCGCGCTCCTGCTCGAGGGCACCTATCCTTTTGTCTCGGGTGGCGTCTCCTCCTGGGTGCAGCAGATCATCAAGAGCTTTCCCGACATCCGGTACGCGGTGTATTTCGTCGGCAGCATGAAAAAGGACTACGGCAAGCAGCGCTACCCGTTTCCCGACAACGTGGTGCACGCCGAGGCGCATTACCTCTATGAGCGCGAAGACGCGCCGATCATCGACCCGGTGCCGGGCGATGCGGAACTCTTCGGCATGGTCGAGCAGATGCACGAGTACTTCCGCGCTCCCAAGGCGCATGCGAAAAATGCCCATCTCCTCGGAACGCTGTCGGCCAAGCTGCACACCGAGCTCAGCTACGACCAGTTCCTCTACAGCGAGCAGGCCTGGAAGTTCGTGCGCGAGCACTATCGAAAATACTGCACCGACCCGTCCTTCGTCGACTACTTCTGGACGGTGCGCACGATGCATTCGCCGATCTGGGTGCTGTCGCGGGTGTGCAACGGAATGATCCCGGTGCGCGCCTTCCATACGGTCTCCACCGGTTACGCGGGCTTTCTCGGCGCGCTCGCCAAGCGCAAGTACAACAAACCCTACATCATCTCCGAGCACGGCATCTACACCAAGGAACGCAAGATCGACCTGTTCGCCGCGCAGTGGATCTCCGACAACCGCTCGGTGTTCCAGCGCGACCCGACCGAGTCGAGCTACCTCCGCCAGCTCTGGATCAAGTTCTTCGAGGCGCTCGGCCGCGCGGCGTATGACGCATCCGACAGCATCACCGCGCTCTACGAGACCAACCGCCTGCGCCAGGTCGCCGACGGCGCGGACGAGAAAAAGACCCAGAGCATCCCCAACGGCATCGACATCGCCGCCTACAAGCCGCTGCGCGCGCTGCGGCCTGCCACGCCGCCGCCGGTGATGTGCCTGATCGGCCGGGTGGTGCCGATCAAGGATGTGAAGACCTTCGTGCGCGCGATGCGCACCGTGGTCAATCGGATGCCCGAAGCCGAAGCCTGGATCGCCGGCCCCGAGGACGAGGACCCGTCCTATGCGAAGGAATGCCATTCGCTGGTGGAAGGCCTCGGCCTGCAGGACAAGGTTAAATTCCTCGGCTTCCAGAAACTCACCGACGTCCTGCCGAAGATCGGACTGGTGGTGCTGTCCTCGATCAGCGAGGCCCTGCCGCTGGTGATCCTCGAAGGCTATGCCGCGGGCGTGCCCACCGTCTCCACCGATGTCGGCTCCTGCCGCCAGATCATCTACGGCAATGGCCCGGAGGATGAAGCGCTTGGGCCATCCGGTCGCGTGGTGGGCATCGCCGATCCGCAGGCACTGGCAACCGCGGCCCTGGAACTGCTGACCGACGCGGACGCGTGGAACGCGGCGGCGCAGGCGGGGATACAGAGGGTGGAGAGGTATTACTCGCTGGAGATGATGATCGGGTTGTACAGGAAGGTGTATGACCATGTGTTTGCTCTGGAGGCAAACGGTGGTTAGCGTTTGTGCGGTGTTTGTTTCGCCCCTTCGGGGGGCGAGTCACTTT
>CANIEV010000104.1 GCA_947466535.1 Betaproteobacteria bacterium | reverse complement strand
GTGTGTCCGGCGTCGCCGCGCTTATGTGCGCGCGACCGTTTACGGTGATGGTGGTTGCCATGGCTTGTCACTCCTCCGGGTTGCGCCCAAAGATGCGGCATACGCTTTTCTGCAGAATGAAAGTTAGACTTTTATTTCCCTGGACCCAGTATCGGCGCCTTAAAGCGGGTATTCCGATTGCCAAATTTAGAAAATCGCCCGTGGACCCTGGCGGGTGCACGGGCGATCGTCGACGGAAAACAGCGCCTATTTCGACGTCTGGATCGACAGTTCCTTCAGGTCCGCGGTGCCCGCATCGTCATCCATCGAGAAGCGGTCGCCGAAGTCATACAGGTCGTCGTGCTGGAAACCGTCGTAGTGCTGGATTTCCCACCAGTTGTGATCGAGATCCTCAAGGTAGAAGGAGTACACGCCGTGCTGGTTCACCACGTCGAGCACCTGGCGGATATTGTATTTCGCCTGGTTCGCCTTGGCTTCCTTGTGCACGCGATCCACTTCTGCCTGGCTGCCCACATCCACGCCCCAGTGGTTGAGCACATTTACCGGGTGGATGTTTTCGCCGACCTCAACCGCCACGATATGAAACTTCATGCCGCATCGAACCACCATCGCCGGCTTGGCGTGACGCACGCACTCCATCCCGAGGAACTCCTCGTAGAACTTGCGCGATTCCTTCAGGCTGCGGCACTCCATCGTGCCGTGCGACATCACATAGGGTTTTACGACCGACGCTGTGTTGTCGGGCTTGAATGCTGCGTTTTCGATTTCCATCACATCCTCCTTTGATGTTGAATCAATGAGCTCAGGCAGGCGCCTTGTCCGCTTCGCTCAGGAACGAGTCGGCGAAAAACTCCGCTTCGGGCAAACCGCATTTCGACACGAAATCGGCTCGCGCCGCATCCACCATCACCGGGGCACCGCATGCATACACCTGGTGCCCCGACATGTCCGCAAAATCCTCCATCACCGCCCGGTGTACAAAGCCGTTGCGTCCGGCCCACGCATCCGTCGCGGTGGCGTCCGAAAGTACCGGGATGAATTTCACGTTTGGCTGTTCCCTGCCCCATTGCTCGGCAAGTTCCAGCATGTACAGGTCGCTCTTCACCCTACAGCCCCAGTACACGGTGATCGGGCGGGTCGTGTTGATGCCGCGACGGAACGCGTATTCGCACATCGACTTGATCGGTGCAAATCCGGTGCCGCTGGCCACCATCACGATCGGCTTCGGGCTGTCCTCGCGCAGGAAAAAGGTGCCGAGCGGTGCCTCGAAGCGCATCACGTCGCGCTCCTTCACCGACCCGTCAAAGAGTTTGTCGGTGAACGCACCGCCGGGCATGTGGCGAATGTGCAACTGAATGTCCACCGTGCCATCAGCGCCGGGCGCGGTGGCGATCGAGTAGCTGCGCCGCTTGCCGTCCTTGAGCAGGAAGTCGACATACTGGCCGGCGGCGAAGCGCATGTTCTCGTTCATCGGCAGCTTGAGCGAGAGCACAACCACATCCGGCGCCACTTTTTCGATCGACTTGATCCGGCAGGGAATGATGGTCGGCTTCACGCCGATCGAGGAGACTTCCTCCACCTCGATCACCAGATCCGACAGCGGCGAGGCCGAGCAGAGGAGCGCCAGGCCCGCGGCGCGGTGCTCAGGGGTCAGGTAATGCGGCGTGGTGAAGCCGTAGTCCACCTTGCCTTCGACGATTTTGCCGCGGCAGGTGCTGCAGGTGCCCGCGCGGCAGCTGTAGGGCATCGCATACCCCGCGGCGATGCCCGCATCGAGAATCCTGGCACCGGCATCCACCTCGAACTGGTGGCCGCTGGGCTTGAGCGTTACCTTGAAAGCCATGTTTCCCCCCTCGGACCGTATCTTATCGTCGCTGGCGCCTGTCGCGCCATCCCATGCAGCGGATCAGCCTGCAGCGCGTTTTGCCGCGCCCAGACCCACCTCTTCATAGCCCCCGCCCGATTCGTCCGGCCAGGACACCGCCTTCTGGAACGCGGGCCGGGCCGCGAGTTGCTGGTACCAGGCGTTGACCCGCGGCCGTTTCTCCGCGGACCAGAACGCCGCCGCACCGAGTGCCTGCAGCCTGAACATGTAGGGCGCGACAGCCACATCCGCCAGCGTGAAATCGCCCGTCACCCAGGGGCCGCCGCTCTTCGTAAGCACCCGCTCGAACTCATCCAGCAGTCCCTGAAGATCGGCGCGCGCCGCGGCAAGTTCCTGATCGCCTATCTCGCCGCGAATAGCGCGCGAATGCACGTCCTGGTAATACTTGAGCGGCCGCCGCGATGCCCAGAGTTTGAGCTCGTCCTCGGAATGCCGATTCCGCAGCTTGGGTACGATGTAATTGACGATGGTGAGCTTGACGATCGAATCGAAGCTGTCCTCGCAGCGCTTGTTGAATTCGCGCATGTGCGCGGCCTTGACCGGGTCGGCAGGAACCAGCTTTGGGCCGGGAAACGCAGCGTCGATGTACTCGTTGATGATGAGCGACTCGCAGATCACGTTGCCGTCGTGCACCAGTGTCGGCACGATTCCGCCCGGGTTGATCTTCAGGTACTCCGGCTTCATCTGGTCGAACTTGAACAGGTCGATGTAGCGGCTGGTCCACGCGACGCCCTTTTCCTCGAGCGCCATGCGGCAACGCACCGAGCAGACCGAACTCCAGAAGTGATACAGCTCGACCATGATGTCCTCCTCCTTGTTGCTACCGAGCGGCGTTTCCTGACCGGCACTGTGGCCGGTTCGGCCTCTCAACTTATTCGGGATCACCCGCGGTCAGGTGTTCCCACATGCGCTCGGCGATGCGGCCCTGCCAGGTGGCGCGGTTCTTCGCCTGCTCTTCGTTCATGCGCGGCGCCTTGTCGGCAAGGCCCGCCGACAAGGCTGCCAGTTCGACCCGCGCCGAGTCCTCGAGGAACCAGGCAAGCGTTACCGCCTGCTCGGGGGTCTCGCCCGCAGTCACCGATCCGTTGATGCCGACCACGACCGCGGGCGCCTTGCCCATGGTTTCGGCCACGCCGATGGCGGCCGGTTCGTTGCGGATCAGGCCGGGATCGGCCCAGAACGGAACCTGCGGGTAAAAATACGAACCGAAGCCGTGGCGCGCCTTGGGCGTCAACCCGAGCCCCGCAAGCGCCATCACGTTCGGCGACAGGAAACGGCTGATTGCCTTCACATCCGGCCGGCGCTTGTAGATCTGCTGATGCATCCGCACTTCGCCGAGTACGCCTTCGGGCAGCGCACCCTCGATCGGTACCACGTTGCCCGGCTCCCCCTTGGCGATCAGTCCCATCGGCTTGGGTGCGCAGACGAGGAAGGTCTTGTCGTCCAGGCGCACGCTGCAATGGCCGTAGGCGTTGACCAGGCCGCCGCGCGCGAGCGCACGGGCCATTTTTCTGACAATGATCTGCTGCTGTTCCATGTGTGCCTTTCGTTGAATGCTTTTCAGGCGGCTCTCAGGCTGCCTTGAGGCCGCCGGACTTATCGCCGGTTTTCTTCGTGGTGTCGAACTCCGGAATGTCCGGCCGGGAGCCCCAGATGCAGAACGACTCCGGCGTGAACGAAAACTGTCGCGGACGGTAGCTCGCCTCGTCTTCCGGCTGGATGTGCTTCACGCCCACCGAGTACTCGTAGACCATCTTGTCCGGTCCCTCGAAGTACAGGAACATCGCCGACGAGGTCGCATGGCGCCCCGGGCCGAACACGATCTTCACGCCCTTCTCCTTCAGGAAATAGTACGAGCGCATGATGTCGTCAATATCCTCGACCTGGTGGTTGATGTGCTGCACGCCGGGATAGGTCGAGGGAAAGAGCGCGAGCGTGTGATGGATGGTGTTGATGCGCATCAGCGGCGCATCGCCGATCCAGTCCGACACGCGCGCGTTGAGCAGTTTGGTCCAGAACTTCTCGTCGCGCGGCGCATTGGTCGTGCGAAGCCCGATATGACTGAAGTGCGTGATGCCGGCGTCACGCGACGGAAAATAGCGCACGCCGCTGTGGAAGGGCCGAACCACGGCCTCGATCTTGTTGCCCGACGGATCCTTGAACGACAGGAATTGCTTCACTCGCCGCTTCTCGCATTCCTCCTGCGTGCCCATGTGCACCGGATGCCCGGCACGCTCGATTTCCGCGCCGATCGTGTCGAAATCCGCCGGATTCAGCAGGTCGAAGCCGCTCGCGTGGTCGGTCGGATCGCCTTCGAAGTACACCAGCGTGTGATCGCGGGTGTCACCGCGAACGTCGCACTTGTCGGAGCGGAAATAGGCCGACTTGCCCTCGCGGGCCACCAGTTGCAGGCCGACGATCTTGGTTGCGTACTCGATTGCCGCCTCGAGATTCGGGGTGCCTATGCGCAGATAACGGATGTCGTGGAGATTGACCATATCCTCCTCCTTGCCTATTTGACCGCCTGCATCGCAGGCTTGGGATCGGGTTTGCGGAATTCGGTGATGTCCGGTCGCGAACCCCACATGCACAGGCTGTACGGGTCGGTGAACGGGAACTGCCGAGGACGGTAGGTCGCGTCCTCGGAATGCAGGACGTGCTTCACGCCCACCGAGTACTCGTACACCATGCCGTCGGGGCCCTCGAAGTACAGCATGATCGCCGAGGACAGCGGATGCCGGCCGGGACCGAAGACGATCTTCACGCCCTTTTCCTTCAGAAAGTAGTACGCACGCATGATGTCGTCCACATCTTCCACCTGGTGGTTGATGTGCTGGACGCCCCCACCGGGTGCGGGAAACAGGGCAATCGAGTGGTGGTATGTGTTGATGCGAAGCAGCGGCGCGTCGCCGATCCAGTCCGAGACCCGTGCGTTCATCAGCGTGGTCCAGAAGGCCTCGTCGCGCTTCGGGTTGTCGGTGCGAAGCCCGATATGGCTGAAATCGGTGATGCCGGCGTCGCGTGCGGGAAAGTAGCGAACGCCGCTGTGGAAGGCGCGCGCCACCACTTCGATCTTGGTGCCGGTCGGATCCTTGGTAAATAGCACCCGCTTCACCCGACGGGACAGTGCCTCGTCCGCGGTCCCTTCGCGCACGGCATGTCCCGCCTTTTCCAGTTCGCCCGCCACCGTGTCGAAGTCGTCCGGGTCGCGCAGGTCGAATCCGATGCTGTGGTCCTTCGGGTCGCCTTCGAAATACACCAGGGTGTGGTCGCGAGTGTCGCCGCGCACGCCCACCTTGTCCGAGCGGAAATACGCCGACTTGCCTTCTCGCCCGACAAGTTGCAGACCGACGATGCTCGTCGCGAATTCCACCGCGTCGTCCAGCTTCGGCGTGCCGATTCTCAGGTAACGGATGTCATGCAGGTTGGCCATGATTTACTCCCTAATCATTGAGGGAACGATCGCGTTGAGGAAAGGGGCGTTTCACTTCATCAGCGGCATGCCGAAGCTTGCACCGGGGTTCACCCCTTCGCGCCAGCGAGCGGTTATCGTCTTCACGCGGCTGTAGAAGCGCACGCCCTCGGGGCCGTGCTGGTTCATGTCGCCGAACATCGAGTTCTTCCAGCCGCCGAAGCTGTGGAAGGACAGCGGGACCGGAATCGGCACGTTGATGCCGACCATGCCGCACTGCACCTTGTTGGCGAAGTTGCGCGCCACGTCGCCGTTGCGCGTGAACACCGCCACGCCGTTGCCGTATTCGTGCTCGTTGGGAAGCGCGAGCGCTTCCTCGAAGGTCTTCGCCCGCACCACCGACAGAACGGGACCGAAGATCTCCTCCTTGTAGATGCGCATGTCGGCGCGCACGTTGTCGAACAGGCAACCGCCGATGAAAAAGCCGTCGGGGTGCTTCGCCGGGCGGAATTCCCGGCCGTCGATCACCAGCTTCGCGCCTTCCTGCACGCCGATGTCCACATAGCCCTTCACCTTGTCGCGGTGCTCGCGCGTGACCAGCGGGCCCATTTCGGACGACTCGTCGATCGACGAGCCCACCTTCAATGCGCGCAGCTTCGGACTCATCGCCTCGATCAGTTCGTTGCCGGTCTTCTCGGTCACCGGTACCGCCACCGAAATCGCCATGCAGCGCTCCCCGGCCGAGCCATAGGCCGCGCCCATCAGCGCATCGGCGGCCGATTCGATGTCGGCATCGGGCATCACCACCATGTGGTTCTTCGCCCCGCCCATCGCCTGGACGCGTTTGCCCTCGAGCGAGGCGGTGGCGAACACATAGCGCGCGATCGGCGTCGAGCCGACGAAGGAAATCGCCTGGACGCGCGGATCGTGCAGTAGCGTATCCACCGACTCCTTGTCGCCGATGACCACATTGAGCACCCCGGGAGGCGCTCCCGCCTCCAGCATCAGTTCCGCAAGCCGCAACGGGCAGGACGGGTCCTTCTCCGAGGGCTTCAGAATGAAGGTGTTGCCGCAGGCAATCGCCATCGGGAACATCCACATCGGCACCATCGCAGGGAAATTGAAGGGCGTGATGCCGGCACAGACGCCCAGCGGCTGGCGCATCGAATACACGTCAATGCCCGAAGACACGCTGTCGGAGAACTCGCCCTTGAGCAGATGCGGAATGCCGCAGGCAAACTCCACAACTTCCAGGCCGCGCTGGATCGATCCCTTGGCGTCCGACAGCACCTTGCCGTGTTCGCTGGACACCAGGACCGCAAGCTCGTCCATGTGCTTTTCGACCAGCTCCTTGAACCGGAACATCACCCGCGCGCGGGTCAGCGGCGAGGTGTTCCCCCAACCCGGGAATGCCGCCTGCGAATCCGCGATCGCGGCTTCGACCTCGGCCTTGGACGCAAGCGGCGCCCTGGCCGACAGCTTGCCCAGGGTCGGGTTGAAGACATCGCCGAAGCGGCCGCCGCTCTTCGCGTCTCGGCCGGCAACGTGCTTGCCGCCGATGAAATGGGTCAGTTCCTTGACGGCGCTGGCTGCGGGATCGCGGGTATTCATTGCATTCTCCTGAAGATTTTCACTCACGGCAGGCGGGGCCCTCCCCGTCCCGCCGCGCGTCGTTGCTTGCGCTACTTCCTGTGCTTTTTCGCCGCCGCGACGAAGGCCTCGTAGTCCGCCTTCACCTGTGCGTTGGCACTCAGCAGGGGCAGCGTGGCCGCGGTGAACTCGTCGACAAACCGCTTCTGCTCCGCCGCGGACAAGGCGACGTATTGCCCGCCATTCTGCTCCCAGGCCTTGCGCGCCTTGTCGATGTCCTCAACACCCCAGGTGGGGGTGATGCCATCGGCCTTGCGCGCCTCCTCGTGAACAATCGCACGCAGGTCCGTCGGCAGTGCCGCCATCCAGGCCTTGTTGACGATCGCGCCGCCCACGATCCAGGACTGCGGCAGCTGCGTCATGGTCTTCGCCACATCGAAGAACTTGAAGGCGGTGAAGATCGTCGTGCCGGCAAGGAAACCGTCGATCGTGCCGTTCTGCAGCGCGGGCATCACCTCGCCCAGCGGCATCGGAATGGGCGAGGCACCGAGGCGCTTCAGGGGTTCGGCCTGCATCGGCGTGCCGGTGGTGCGAAGCTTCAGACCCTTGATGTCCGCGAGTGCTCGAACCCCCTTGCGCGTGAGCATTCCGTTGGGGCTATGCACGAATGTGGTGAGCGGCTCCACGCCCTTGGTCGAACCGTAGGACGCAAGACGCTTCTGAATCTCGGGATCGCCGAAAACGCGCGAGCCGTGCGCCATGTCGTCGAACAGACCCACCGCGTCGAACACCGCGTACCGCGGTTCGAGACCGACGAGAAAGCCGGTGGCGACCATCGTCACCTCGATCGTTCCCATCGCCACGCCCTCGACGGTCCGCGGGATCTGCCCCAGCTGGTTCGCCGGATAGATCTCCACCTTGATTTTTCCGCCCGAACGCGCGTCCACACCCTTCTTGAAGGTGTTCATCCACTCGATCTGCAGATCGTTGGCCGTGGGCGAAGACAGTTTCATCGTGAACTGCTGCGCTTGCGCTGCCACTGACACACCAAGGCCAAGGGCCGCTGCAACCGCCGATACCGCGATGCTCTTTGCGAACCGTTTCATTTGTACTCCTCCTTGTATTTTTAAAGACCTTCCGCCCGCCCCTGTTCTTGTCAGGTGGCGAGAAACACCTTCACTCCAATGAGCGATATTTCCGGGATATACGTGATCAGCGCAAGCGCGAACAGGTAAATGAATATGAACGGAATGATGCCGCGATAAATGGTCGCGAGTTCGAGCTTGAGCACCGACTGCGCGACGAATATGTTGATACCGAACGGCGGATGGAACAGGCCGATCGCGAGGTTCACCATCACCACGATGCCGAAGTGCACGGTGTCGATGCCCATGGCCTTCACCACCGGCACCAGCAGCGGGCTGAGCAGCAGGATCGCCGACAGCGGATCGAGAAAGCATCCGACCGCGAGCAGGCCGATGTTGATCGCAAGCAGGATGCTCCAGCGCGACAGCTGCATGCCTTCTAGCCACTGCACCAGCGCCGCCGGCACCTGGTTCACGGTGAGCAGCCAGGCGAACACCCCGGCGCAGGCGATGATGATCAGCACCTGGGCTGTGAACATGGCAGTGACGCCCGCGGCATCGAGGATTTCCTTACAGGACAGCTCGCGGTACACAAGCCGCGTTATGACCGCCGCATAGACACAGGCCACGCCTGCCGCCTCGGTGGGAGAAAACACCCCGCCGTAGATGCCGCCGAGGATGATGAACGGTGCCCCGAGTGCGCCGAGACCACGCACCGTCGCGCGACCGAACGCCGCCAGACTGAACGGCTCGCCGCGCGGAATGCCGTTGCGCTTGGCGAACCACATCACGTAGATCGCAAGCAGGCCGGCAATCAGCAGGCCGGGAATGATGCCTGCCGCGTACAGCCGCGGCACCGATTCCTGCGCGGCGGCACCGTAGACGATCATCGGAATGCTCGGCGGGATGATGATGTCGATCGCACCCACCGCGGTGATCAGTCCGGCGCTGAAGGTCTCCGGATACTTCGCCTTGCGCATCGCAGGCAGCATGATCTTGCCGACGGTGGCTACCGTTGCCGCGCTCGCCCCGGAGATCGCGCCGAAGATCGCGGATGTCCCGACGGTGGTCACCCCCAGGCTGCCGCGCACCGAGCCCACGCCCGCCTGCACCACATCGACGATCCGCGCCGCCACGCTGCCTCGGCCCATGAGCTCGCCGGCGTAGATGAAAAACGGCACCGCGAGCAGCGCGAACGCGTCGATCGATCCGTACATGTTCTGGTGCAGCACCGCAAGCGGCACCTTCATGAAAAACACCAGCGCCACCGACACAGCAGACAGCAGGACCAGAAATATCGGGAATCCGAGCAGCAGCAGGATGACCGGCACCACGCCAAGCGCGAAACTCATTGTGCGGCTCCTTCACCGTCGGGTGCGGCCGCGCCGCCACGGCGAAACAGTTGAACCGCGCGCAGCAGCGCGATCAGCAGGACGAGGATGAATCCCGCCACCACCGCCGAATGCGGGATCCACATGGGTACCTCCGCCGCGGTGCTCTTCTCGCCGAGCATGAACATTTTCTGCGCGTAGCTGGCCGACTGCCACACCACCAGTCCCGACAGCGCCACCAGGACGACCGCCTCGAATATCCGCACCGTCGTCTGCAGACCTGCCGGCAATGCGTTGAGCAGCATGTCCATGCGCAGGTGCTGGTGGCGCCAGGTCACCACCGCAGCGCCAAGGAAGGTCATCCAGATCATCATGTAGATCTGGACCTCATCGGCGCCGAGGATCGCGCGGTTGAAGCCGTAGCGCCCAACCACATTGGCAAAATTTAGCAATACCGCCAGCACGAGCAATACCGCAAGCAGGGTCTCGATGAAGCGCATCACCGACTCGAACAGCTTGTCTATCAAGGCAACTCCCTGGAAATAATCAGCGGCACCCGCAAGTGAGGTGCTGAGAGCATCTGCATCATTTGCCCATCGCGGTTGTGCTGTCCGCGACGTCGGGTGCGGACCGGCGCGCACGTCCCGCACCCTCTTCCCTCGGACCGAGGGAGGTGATGTTCTGGAAAATCCGCCGCAGCCATTCCTTCAGCTGCGCGACTTCGTGCTCCTCGAACCCGGAGAGTGCGATCCGTTCATAGAGCTCGGCCATCGGAACAATCTGGAGCACAAGCTCGCGACCCGCATCGGTCAGGCTGATTGCGACCGAGCGCGCGTCGTCCCCGGCGCGGCTGCGTGAAACCAGACCGCGCTTGACGGAGGAACTCACCAGACGCGAAACGGTGGAGAGCTCGGTGCTGGTGTGTTCGGCGAGTTCGGTCAGGCGCTGCGGGTTCTGCCGCAGCAGAGACGCGAGAATGCGCCAGAGCGGCAGCGGAACCTCGAATCGAGGCTGGATTTCGCCGGTAAACGAATTGCCCATGCGCACGCCTGCCCGGTTGAGCAGGTACGGAAGGGTGCGCTCGAGGTCGTACTTGCTGGCGGAATCGTTCACGCGGCGTGGATGGTATTCAGACAATTCGGATGTGAACCCGGGCAGTGCCGGAAGAGTTCGCGGATCGTAGCAATCAAATTTTGCATATGCAACTAAATGCCCGAGTTCTCACGCTTTTTCCAGCTCGCAGGCATTGATTTATAAGCATTTCAGTCACAAGTCATGCTGCGTCGCACCATTTCCATTTCGGTTTTTTATTTGCATTTGCAAGTACTGTCTGCTTGAATTCGACCCGCCAAACGATCGCAATTCATCGATCGAACCCACGCACAGTCGCACAGTCAATGCCGGAGGAGGATCCATGGTCGCAGGCCAACCCGCAGTCAATCAGCCGATACGCGCCAGTGCGGCGCAGTCCCGAGTTCCCTTCGAGGAACTCCGCCAACGCGCGCAGGCGCTCGTGCCCACGCTGCGCGAACGCGCAGCGGACACGGAGCGTAACCGTCGCGTGTCCGCGGAGACCATCGAACTGATCCGCGATGCGGAATTGTTCAAGCTGATGCAGCCCGCTCGTTTCGGGGGCTACGAGTACGGCTTCTCCGAACTCATCGGAATATCGTTCGAAATCGCTCGTGGTTGCGGAAGCACCGCCTGGTGCGCGGGACTCGGCATCGTGCATCAGTGGCTGGTCGCCCTGTTTCCGATCGAAGCCCAGGAAGAAGTCTGGCAAAACCCGCGAGCGATAGTTTCGGGCTCCTACCCGCCGGCAGGCAAGATCACCGCTGCACCGGGTGGTTACAAGATCAGCGGAAAGTGGTCATACACAAGCAACGGCGACAACACCGAGTGGTACCTGCTCGGGACCCTGATTCCTTCGGACACCGCGGGCGGGCCACCGATGCCCGGCATGCTGCTGGTGCCAAGCGGCGAATGCGAGATCGAAGACGACTGGCACACCGTCGGCCTTGCCGGCACCGGCAGCAAGTCCGTAATCATCAAGGAAGGCAGCGAGGTATTCGTACCCGCCTATCGCAGGATCACCTTCGCCGAAGCCTCGTCGAACAATCCGCCGGGCGCACAGGTGCACTCCAACCCGATCTACCGGATTCCGTTCCTAGCGGGAGTACCGGTCACCCTCGCCACTCCTGCCCTCGGCATCGTGCAGGGTGCGATCGAAGAGTTCGTCGACTGGGTCGGTTCCCGCACGACGCGTGGCGCGGTCAAAGGCAGCGGAAGTCGGATGGCGGAATTCCCGACGGTGCAATCCCGCGTAGCCGAAGCCGCCGCCGCAATCGACGCCGGAAAGCTGCTTCTGCTTCGCGACATCGGCGAAGTCGAACAGGCAGCGGCGCGCGGTGAATTGATCTCGGTGGACAAGCGGATCCGCAATCGCCGCGACCAGGCCTATGCCGCGCGCCTCGCCGTTCAGGGTGCCAACGCGCTGTTCGAGGCGGTCGGCGGCGCCGGCCTGAACATGTCCTCCGGCATTCAGCGCGCCTGGCGCGATGCAAACGCCGTCGCCCACCACGTCAGCCTCAACTGGGACGCGGTGAGCACCATGTACGGCCAGCATCAGTTCGGCCTCGAACCGAAGGGGCAGTATTAAGCAAATACACAAAGGCGGAAGGCTTCGGAGCAGGGAGGGTGGCCCGCCCCCCTCCCCGTTACCCCTCCCCCTGGCAAAGCCCGCGTCGAGCGGGCTTTGTTCATTTTCTCTTTTGTTTTTCTTGGCGGCCTAGGTGATCTTGGCGCCTTGGCGGTAAAAAAGAAATCCCGAAGAGTCCGCGCCGGACGCAAGTTGCGATAGCGCACGCGCTGGTGCACCCTCGCCGGCCATGTCCGAAAAATTCAATGTCTTCGCCCACCGCGACTTCAGTCTCTTCGTCGCGGTTTGCTTCCTGACCAACATCATTGCGCAGACCCAGGGCGTGGCCGTCGGCTGGGATCTGTACGAGCGCACGGGCTCGCCACTCGCTCTCGGATTCGTGGGTCTGGCGAACTTCCTGCCGGTGTTGATCCTGTTCATTCCTGCGGGCCAGATCGCCGACCGTTACGACAGGCGCAAGATCGTGGAGGCCAGCCTCGCGATCTGGGCGCTCGGCACTGCGGCCCTCGCCGCGGCGGCACTGCTCGGTGCGGGAGCCACCTGGCTGTACCTCGGCTGCATTCTGACCAGCATCGCCAATGTGTTGCACCGGCCGGCGCGCGATGCGCTGTTGCCCCAGCTTGTGCCCCCCGAAGCGATCCCGAATGCGGTTGCCTGGAACTCAAGCGTGTTCCAGATTGCGTCGGTTGCCGGTCCCGCCCTCGCCGGGATCGCGATTGCCGTCACCGACTCGGCCGCGTCGGTCTACGTTTTCAATACCGCGGCCGGTTTGCTGTCTGTCGTCATGGCCGCGATGATCAAGGCGCGCGGCAAGCGTGTCGCGCGCCCGCCGGTCACATTCCCCGAGTTGTTCGCCGGCATGAGCCATGTGTGGAAAACCAAGGTCGTGCTCGGGGTGCTGGCGCTGGACATGTTCGCGGTGCTGCTCGGCGGCGCCACCGCCCTGCTCCCGGTGTACGCAAAGGACATCCTGCATGTCGGGCCGGCAGCACTCGGATGGCTGTCGGCCGCGCCCGCGATCGGGGCCTTCTGCATGGCGCTCTACCAGGGCACCTCGAAGCGCCCGGTGTACCGTCCGGGTGTCACGTTTTTCTGGGCGGTCGCGGGCTACGGCCTGGCCACCGTCGTGTTCGGCGTCTCCACCGTGTTCTGGCTGTCCTTCGTCGCGCTGATGCTGACCGGCGTCACCGACAACATCGGCGTGGTGATCCGCATGACGGTGGTGCAACTGCACACGCCCGATGAACTGCGCGGCCGTGTATCGGCAGTCAACCGGGTATTCGTGAGTTCCTCCAACGAACTCGGCGCGCTTGAGTCCGGGCTGCTCGCGAACTTCACCAATCCGGTGTTCACGGTCGTCGCCGGCGGCGTGGCAACCGTGCTGATCGCGATGGCGGCAGCGAAGGTGTTCCCCGACCTTCGCAAGATGAAAACCCTCGCGCCGCCTTAAGAGTTGTCATTGCGAGCGAAGCGAAGCAATCTCCGCGTGATCCCGTACCGCGATTGCTTCGTAATTCGTCATTGCGAGCGCAGCGAAGCAATCTCCGCGTGATCCCATGCCGGGATTGCTTCGTCGCGTTGATCGCAATGACAAAGCGAACTCAGCGCTCCAGTCCCACCATCGTCTTCAGGCATTTGATGAACACCGGCCGCAGTTCCTCCGGAATCGGCGCGATGATCAACGCCTCCACTTCCGCGTCACGCGCCATCACCTGCTCGATCAGGCGCAGGCCTACCTCGGTGATGTGAAGTTCGTAGGCGCGCGCATCGGCTTCCGACCGTTCGCGACGCACCAGGCCCCGGGCGACAATCCGGTTCACCATTTCGGCGAAGGAATTGCGGTCGATCGCGATCCGTTCGGCGAGCGTGTTCTGGTTTTCCCCGGGATGCTGGTACACCGAAACGAGCAAGGCCTTCTGACGCGGCGTGAGTCCGGTCTCGCCGAACTGGTCGGCGAAGATCGCCTCGGCGCGAAAGTGCGCCCGTCGCAAAAGGTGCGAGACAATATCGGTCAGCACGAAGGCGTCGAGTTTCGGATGCTGTCCGGCCTCGGGCGATTTCACGCGGCTTTTCGTTGTGAGGGGCATGGGCGTTCCAGTCCGCAGTATTAGGCTGTATGCCCCGCATTCTGTTCCCGCACGGCACGGGATGCAAGCACGAGCCGGTAACGCGCACCGGAGGGCATGTTGCAGAGCAATGTGCGCCCCCCTCGCCTATGCATTGACTCGATCCTGAGCGCGGCGTATTCTGCGGCAATATAGTACGTACCCTGCCTATTTAACCGTCCG
>CANIEV010000103.1 GCA_947466535.1 Betaproteobacteria bacterium | reverse complement strand
CCGACGCCGAATGCAAGACGCTGCTGCATAAGAAGAAGGTGGACCGCAGGGGGCTCGCGGCCGGAACGCCATTCAACGCCCCCCCCCCCCCCCCCCCCGCCGCCCCCCCCCCCCCCCCCCCCATTGTGCACCAGGTGCTCAAATCAAACAAAGTGCTTGCCCGGCGGACGCGCAGGGGATCAAATCCGCCACCTGTCGGGCGGAGGAGCCGCGCGGCCACCGTACAACCAGCGAAGGAGGAACCATGACCTACAAGACCCTGCTCGTGGACATCAAGGACAAGATCGGCAAGATCACCCTGAACCGTCCGGAGAAGCGCAATGCCTACAGCCCGCAGATGGCCGACGACTTCGCCCAGGCACTTGACGACCTGCGCTACAACGACGATGTGGCGGTGGTGGTGATCACAGGTGCGGGCGAAGCCTTCTGCGCCGGCATGGACCTGAAGGAGCTGTTTTTCGGCCTGAAGCAGAACAACCCCAAGGAATACGACCGCATCAGCCGCGTCGTCACCGCCTCGCGCGGCCGCACGCTGCGCTATTTCCCCAAGCCGACGATCGCGATGGTCAATGGCTTCTGCTTTGGCGGCGGCTTTCCGCTGGTGGAGTGTTCGGATCTCGCGGTGGCGGCGGACGAAGCCACCTTCGGCCTGTCGGAGATCAATTTCGGCATGTTTCCCGGAGGGCAGGTGGCACGCTCGATCGCCAACATCATGCGTCCGCGCGATGCATTGCTGTATAGCCTCACAGGCCGCACCTTCAACGGCAAGGAGGCGGCGGACATGGGCTTCGTGAACTTCTCGGTGCCGCGTGCAAAGCTTGAGGAAGTCACGATGTCACTCGCGCGCGAGATGACCGACAAGGACCCTGCTGCGCTCAAGGCGACCAAGGACAGCTACCGCTTTTCGCTCGAGCAGAGCTGGGAGGCGTCGATGAGCTATACCGCGGCCAAGGAGCAGGAGGTATTCGTTGCGCAGAACGGCGGGTGGTTGAAGAACGGTGTGGGCGACTTCGTGGAGGGCAAGTACAAGCCTGGCCTGCAGAGCCACACCGGCGTCAAAAAATAAGAGAACGGGAAGCAGCAGGAATTTCAAGGAGGCGGTAGCGTAAGGTCGCCGCGCGTCGACTGCGGCGGTTTTGCGGTTCCGGAGCGATGTCCCGCAGAGGACGGTGCCCGGGCGTGTTCGAAAAATGGAGGAGGAGACGCATCATGAAGAGAAGCATGTTCCTTTTGGGTGGCCTCGCGCTCGCCGCGCTTGCGGGTTTGTCTGCGACGGCAGCGGCGCAGACCTGGCCTGCCAGGCCGGTGAGCTTCATCGTTCCCTTTGCCGCCGGCGGCAGCGCCGACGCAACCACCCGAGCGCTCGGGCAGAAATTGTCCGAAATCTGGGGCCAACCGGTGATCATCGACAACAAGCCAGGAGGCGGCACCAACATCGGCACGACCTTCGTAGCCAAGTCGCCCGCCGACGGATACACGGTGCTCTTCGCCACCGACGCGGTGGTGGTGAACACGCTGCTCTATCGTTCGCTGCCGTTTGATCCCTATCGCGATTTCTCGCCTGTGACGGTGATCTGCCATCTTGACCAGGTGATGCTGATTCCCCCATCGGTTCCGGCAAGCACCATGCGCGAGTTCGTCGCCTACCTGAAGGCCAATCCGGGCAAGCTCAATTACGGCTCGTACGGCGCGGGCAGCCCGCCGCACCTTGCCTACGAACTCTTCAAGCACGTCACCGGCACGGACATCGTCCACGTACCTTACAAGGGTGTTGCACCCATGGTCACCGACTTCATGGCGGGCAACCTCCAGACCATCATCACCGGCGTGTATTCGGCGCTGCCGCTGGCGAAATCCGGCAAGGCGAAGGTGATCGGCATCGAGGGCCGCCGCTCGCCGCTGCTGCCCGATACGCCGACCTTCTCGGAGGCGGGCTATCCCGACATGCGCGCGCCGTCGTGGTGGGGCTACATGGTGCCTGCGGGCACGCCGGTGGCCGTCGTCTCGAAGATGCAGCGCGACATCGTGAGCGTGGTGAGAGACCCGGAGTTCCGCCAGAAGCGGCTGGTGGCGTTCGGGCTCGAGCCGCTGGGCAACACGCCGGAGGAGTTCACGCAACTACTCAAGGAGGCGGTCGGGCTCTGGGGGCCGATCATCAAGTCCGCCGGCATCCGCTCGGACCAGTAGTCAGTGCACGCCGGTTAATCCAGGCCGGTTACCCCAAGCCAGACATTTCAGGGACGAATCGATGATTCTCGGAGACATCCTCTCGGGCAACGCAAGGCGCATACCCGACGCCATCGCCTGGCGCTACAAGGACAGCCACTGGACCTGGGGCGAGGCCAACAGCCGGGTCAACCGCCTCGCCTCCAGCCTGCTTGCGCTCGGCCTCAAGTTCGAGGACCGCGCGGTAATCGTGTCCAACAACTCCAACCGTCTGGTGGAGTTGCTTTTCGCACTCGGCAAGACCGGCATCGTCGCGGTGCCGATGGCGCCGCGCGCGGTATGGCGCGAGATTGCCTACGTTCTGAATGACGTGGAGGCGAGCGTGCTTTTCGTCGAGGGCAACCTTGCCCGCGCGCTCGACGGTGCGCCGGCCGATATCGAGCGCAAGTACAAGGTAATCGGCATCGGTCCGGGGCACACGCTCGCCACCGACTTCGACCACCTGATCCAGCAGGGCAGGGATGAGGAGCCTCCCTGCCGGATCAGCGACGATGCGATGCGCACAATCCGATTTACGAGCGGCACCACCGGCGAGCCCAAGGGCTGCATCGGCACGCACCGCACGCTGATGTATGACGTGCTCAACTATCTGTCTTTCCTGCCGCCGATACCGCCGGACGAGCGCTGCCTGTTGCCTGTGTCGGTGGCCACCGGCTACGGTCTGAACACCATTGCGGGCTATGCGGTGAAGGGCGTGGAGACGGTGCTGGCCGAACGCTTCGATCCCGGTCTCATTCTCGATCTCATCCAGAAGCACGGGGTCACCCGCATGTGCGGCGTGCCCACCATGATCACGCTGATCACCGAGGAGCAGAAGGCGCGGCCGCGCGACATCGCGTCGCTGCGGATGTTCGGCTACACCGGGGCGCCGGCGGCAGTGGCGACCATCCGCGAGGCGATGCAGGTGCTTGGCTGCGACTTCTACCAGGGCTACGGATCCACCGAGACCGGCGGGCGGATCACCTACCTCTCGCCCGAGGACCACCGGCGGTTCGCGGAGCAGTCGGGCGACAACGTGATCGACGCGCTCGGGCGCAATGTCATCAGCGCCGGACGCGAACTGCCGTTTCGCGAGATCCGCCTCGTCGATGCCGACATGAAGCCGGTTCCCGAGGGCGAGGTGGGCGAGGTCATGGTGTTCAGCGATTCGATCTTCGCCGCCTACTGGAACAAGCCGAAGGAGACCGCGGAAGTGAAGAAGGACGGATGGCTGTTCACCGGCGATCTCGCACGCAGGGATGTCAACGGTTTCTATTACATCGTCGATCGCAAGCGCGACATGATCGTTTCGGGTGGCTACAACGTGTACTCGGTGGAAGTCGAGACGGTGCTGCTCACGCATCCCGATGTGGTCGAGGCGGCGGTGTTCAGCGTGCCCGATCCCACCTGGGGCGAGGCGGTGTGGGCGGCGATCACCTCGCGTCCCGGCAGGCAGCCCGATCCGGCGGAACTCACCGAGCACTGCCGCAAGAACCTGTCGGTGTTCAAGGTGCCGAAGAAATTCCTTTTCATCGACGGGATGCCCCGTACCTCGAGCGGCAAGATCCGCAAGATGGATTTGCGGGAGAAATACAAACACCAGGCGGCATGAGGCCTGGCCCTCCGAAGCGGGGGATATACAAGGGGGCATTGCCCCCTTGTTGCGGGATATTCAGGCATCAGGTCGCGTAGCGCTTTCAGAATCCGGGGGATCGATCATGGATTTCAGCTTCACCGATGAACAGAACATGCTGCGCGACAGCGTGGCGAAGATGATGGACAAGGTCGCCACGCCCGAGTACATCCGGCGCCTGGAGAAAGAGCAGGCCTATCCCGACGAGGTGTACCAGGCCTGGGTGGACATGGGTCTCCTGAGCATGCCGTTTCCCGAGGAGTACCAGGGCCTCGGCGGCAACGCGATCGACATGGTCATCATCGCCGAGGAACTCGGCAAGCGCAGTTTCGACTTCTTCCAGGCCTACGGCGGAAGCGTGTTCTGCGGCCTGAATGTAGTCAAGTTCGGCACGCCCGAGCAGCGCGCGCACTGGATTCCGAAACTGCTTTCGGGCGAGATCAAGATGTCGATCTCGATGTCCGAACCCGACGCGGGCTCCGACATCGGCGCAATGCGAACGACGGCAAAGCGCGATGGCGAACACTGGGTGATCAACGGCCAGAAGCTCTGGGCCACAGGCGCCGGCGCGACGAACAACGTCATCAACCTGTACGTGAAGACCGACACCTCGGTCCACTACAGGAAAGGCATGTCGCTGCTGCTGGTGGACAAGGACACGCCCGGCATCAAGATGCGCAAGCTGGAACTGCTTGGCCGGCGTTGCGTCGGTACGTACGAGATCTTCTTCGACAACGTTCGCGTGCCGTTTGACCGTCTGGTGGGCGGCGAGAACCGCGGCTGGGACGTGGTCATGAACGGCCTGCAGATCGAGCGCCTCACCGCCACTGCCGGCTACTGCGGCGCGGCGCAGGCGGTGGTGGACCTCGCGCTCCAGTACGCGAAGGACCGCAAACAGTTCGGCCGCCCGATCGGCACCTTCCAGGCGATCGGCCACATGCTCGCCGACATGGCGACCGAGGTCGAAGCCGCGCGCACGCTCATGCTTCGCGCCGCGTGGATGGTATCCGCCGGCCGCGATGCGCTGAAGGAGATCTCGATGGCGAAGCTGTATTCATCGGAGACATTCGCCAAAGTCGCCAACCAGGGCATGCAGGTGATGGGCGGCTACGGCTACAACATGGAATTCGACATGCAGCGCCTGTTCCGCGACAGCCGCGTCACCACCGTGGCGGCGGGGTCGTCGCAGATGCAGCGCAACCTGATCGCCAACCTCATGGGGCTGAAAGTCCAGTAAGGCGTAATGGGGTAAATTTCCGGACTTTTATTTCAAAAGTCCACGGCCCGCGCCTGAAATCGGTCGATTCCGATATTGAATCCGGAATAATTCCGGGGTCGGATTCAGATCTGCTGTTCTTCTATTTCCGCCGCTTTCACCACTTCATCGCGGATCACCGAGGTCACGTGCTCGCGTAGTTCGACGAAGCGCGGCAGGCTCTGGGTGTGCAGGTTGCGTGGCCGCGGCAGGTCCACCGGGATGATCTCGCGCACGCGGCCGGGATGCCCCGCCATCACCACGACGCGGTCGGCGAGATAGATCGCCTCGGTGACGTCGTGCGTCACCAGCATCACCGTCTTGCGGTTGTCCTCCCAGATCTGCAGCAGGAAATCCTGCATGACCGAGCGGGTGAGGGCATCGAGCGCGCCGAAGGGTTCGTCCATCAGCAGCACTTCCGGGTCGATCGCGAGCACGCTCGCGATCGCCGCGCGCTGTTTCATGCCGCCGGACAGTTGCGCGGGGAACTGATGTTCGAAGCGGGCAAGGCCGACGCGCTTGAGCAGCTCGTCGACACGGCCGGGCCGGGCGCGATCGCGGTTGGCGCCAAGGCGCAGGCCGAAGCCCACGTTTTCACGCACGCTCAGCCAGGGAAAGAGTGAACTCTGCTGGAACATGACGCCACGGTCTGGGCCGGGCTTCGAGATCGCCTTGCCGTCGATCGACGTCTCGCCGCCGGTCGGCCGGTCGAATCCCGCCACCAGGTTGAGCAGGGTCGATTTGCCGCTGCCGCTGGCACCGACGATCGCAACGAACTCGCCGTCGGCCACCGTGAGGCTCACGTCCTGCAGCGCGACGACTTCCCCGCGCGGCACGGGGAACACCTTGGTGACACCGCGGATTTGTATCTCAGCCATTGTAGGTTTCCAGCCGGTTCCAGCCGAGCAGCCGGTCGCGCAGCAGCACCACGAGACGGTCGGACAAAAAGCCGAGCACGCCGATGCTGAGCATAGCCGCGATCACCACGTCGTTGCGGTAGAACTGGTAGGCGTCGTTGAGCAGGTAGCCGAGCCCGCTTCGCACCGCGAGGATCTCTGCCACCACCACCAGCACCCAGGCAATGCCCATGCTCAGGCGCACGCCGGTCATGATCGAGGGCACCGCCGCGGGAAGGATGACGCACTGGATGAGTTCACGCCGCGTCGCCCCCATCATCGTCGCGGCCTTGACCAGGATCTGGTTGACCTGGCGCACGCCGTGGGTGGTGTTGAGCACCGAGGGGAAGAAGGCGCCGAGGCCGATCAGGAAAATCGCCGGGCTGTTGCCGATGCCGAAGAACACCAGCGACAGCGGCACCCAAGCGGTGACCGGCACGTTGCGCAGCACCTGGATCGTCGGGTCGATCGCCTTTTCGATCAGGCGCGACAGCCCGATCAGAAGACCGAGCACGATGCCAAGGCCTGTACCCCAGGCAAAACCTGCAAAGACGCGAGCGGTGCTGGTCTTCGCGTGTTCGAACCAGCTTCCCGCGTAGCGCCCCGCGATGTCGAGATTGCCGATCACCAGATCCGCCCAGACCAGGATGACGTCGGTCGGCGCGGGCAGCACCTGCCGCCGGTACAGGCCGCTCATCGCGAGCGCCTGCCAGATCGCAAGCAGCAACAGCGGAAACGCGAGGTAGGCGACCGCGTTGCGCAGCAGCGAGCCGGCAGCGGAGGTGTTGCCGGCGCCCGCGGTGGATGCGGAACTCAAGCGCGATTTCTCAGAACTTCGACAGCGCCGCGCGCGACTCGCCGGTGGCTTTCTCGAGGAAGCGGAAGTCGACGTATTTCTCCACGTCCGCCGAGTAATCCTTCTTCGCCCAGCCGAGTTCGTGCATCTGCCTGGCGGTGCGGCGCAGGTCGTCGAGCGCGATGTGGTAGCTGAGCTTCAGGTAGTCGCGCTGCACCGATTCGATCACCGGGCGCGGGAAGCTGGATTCCTTCTGCTCCAGTTCCACCTGCTTCGGGATGTCGTTCATGAAACTCTTTAGCGCCTCGACATGCGAGGACACGATGCGCTGCACGAGATCGGGGTTCTTCTCGATCAGGTCGCGGCGCACCGCATAGCCGATTTCCCAGCTGCCGTTGTTGCCGCCGTAGACATGGTTGACCATCCGGCCCGAGCCCGCGTTGATCGCGATCGCGGCGAACGGAGCAAGCGTCATCGACATGTCCACTTCGCGCGCGTCGAGCGCGCGCGGATGGTTCGGGAACGGGATGTTGAGGATGTCCACGTCCTTGTCCGGGTTCACGCCCATGCCACGCAGCAGGTAGGCGAGCTTGAGGTGCTGCTGCGATCCGGTGGGCACGCCGATCTTCAGGCGCTTGCCGCTGCGGTTGCGCTCGTCGATCAGCACCTTGAGCGCCTTGAGGTCGTTTGCGGGCACCTTCACGTCGGGTCCGGCCACCAGCACGTTGTAGCCGCCGCCCCATCCGGCGACGGTGACGAGTTGCATGCCCTCGTCGATCGCCCGGATCATGTGCTGCGCGGTGATGTTGCCCATTTCGAGTTCGCGCTGGTCCATCGCGAGGATCACCGCGGTCGCGTCGTTGAAGATTTTGTAGTCGTACTTGAGGTTGTACTTCGCCTCGATCATCGGCAGGGTCAGCTTGAGCGCACCGAGCGCGCCGCGCTGCAGTCCGTAGCGTACGGTCGCCGGCGCCGCGGACTGGGCGGCCGCGTCGTTCTGCGGTGCCAGCGCAAGAAGAAGACATGCGGCGACAAACGCGCCAACGAGGCGGATACCTTTTTGTGTCCAAGAGTTCATGGCTGTTGTTTCCTAGGCGAGGGTCGTGGGTTGGATCGGCGGCGCCGAAATCTGTCGATCGGACGGAGGAAGCACGCTTGACTGCGAGCGGATGAAATTACATGATGTTGTGACCCTGAACAAGCAGTTCATGGGTAAGACGGGCGACAGGCCGCGGGTCGCGCGCTCGAACAAAATTGCGGCAGATTCCGCGCAGGAGAATCCGTCATGTCCGTGCTCTACACCTCGCTGCTCCGACCCCTGCTGTTTCAACTGCCGGCGGAGGCTGCGCACGACATCGGCAAGGCCACGCTCAAGCATGCCTTCCCGTGGAATGTGCTCTCGCGCATGTTCCGGGTCGACGATCCGCGCCTGCACACACGCGTCGGCGGACTCGAATTGTCCAGTCCGGTCGGTCTCGCCGCGGGCTTCGACAAGAACGCCGAGGCGCTCGCCGGCCTCGATCATCTCGGCTTCGGTTATCTCACCGTCGGCTCCATCCTCCCCACCGAACGCCCTGGCAATGCGAAGCCGCGCCTGATCCGCTACCCGGACAAGGAGTCGATGCTCAACTGCTACGGTCTGCCGAGCGACGGGCTCGAGCGCTGCGCGCAGCGGCTGGAGGCGTTTCGCGCCACGCGCCCGCGCACGCCGGTAATCGCCAACATCGACTCGCCGTCGGAGGAGAGTTACCTCAAGTCCTTCGCGCGGGTGGAGCCGTACGTGGATGCAGTGGAATTCGGCGTCCAGTGCCCGAACAACCCGGATGACCACGGCGAGTTCCACAATCACGCCGCGTTCGAGAGCCTGCTCAAGTCGGCGCTGAAGGTGCGCACCAAGCCGGTGTTCGTGAAGATCGTCTCCTATCAGGACGAGAAGCAGCGTCAGAACCGGCTGGAACTGGTGGAGATCGCCGCAAGCCTCGGCGTCGACGGCATCACCGTCCCCGGTGCGTGGCGCCAGCCCGAACCGAAGCTGTCGATGGGCTACGGCCACAGCAGCGGCCACATGCTGTTCTCCAAAACCCTGCAGACGGTGCGCGACGTGTATTCGATCACCCGCGGCCGGGTCGCGATCAAGGCCAACGGCGGGATCTTCACTGGCGACGAGGCCTTCCAGGTGCTCGCTGCGGGCGCAAGCACGGTGGAACTGCTCACGGGCTTTGTCTATCGCGGCTGGGATGTCGCCGAGCGCATCAACCGCGAACTGCTTGCGCTGCTCGACGAGCATCGCGTGCCGGAAGTCCGCCGGGTGCGCGAATTCGCGATGGCGTGACGGCGTAGGGGGGGGCGACCGGTCAGGCCGGCCTTGATACCGGTCGGGATGTTTTCTTTCGCGTTTTCTTCTTCCCGGGTATCGCCTCGGGCACGTTTTGCGGCCACAGGCTGCCGAGTTCCATCCGGTCTGCGATCGAGGCGGCCGCATCGCGAAGCGGCTGCAGGTAACGCCGCACCGCCTCGGGCAGGCTCATTGCCGAGCGGAAGAACACCACGTTGATGCAGGCGAACACCCGTTGCCCGCGCACGATCGGCACCGCGATCGCCGCCACCTTCGTGTCGTTCTCGCCCGCGTTTACGAGGTAGCCGTTCTGCTTCGCACGACGCTGCAGCTCGCGCAGGAACGCGGTGTCGCGGGCGAGTGTTGCATCGCGGCCCTTGCCCGCGCGGAGAATCTGCAGGATCTCGCGCCGCTCATCCTCGGGGCAGAAGCAGAAGTAGGTGCGCCCGAGCGCGGTGCCGAGCAGGCTCAGCCGCTGTCCCACCACCGCGTGATGGATCGCGAACGGGCTGTAGCGGTGCGAGGATTCGCGCACCAGCATCGCGTCGTAGTCGTAGGTTGCGACGTTCGAGGGCCAGAGGATCTTGTGATGCAGTTCGCGAAGCGCCGGCGCCGCGATCGCGCTGATCCAGGCGTCGTCGTCAAAGCCGTCGCTCAACTGCCTTACCACCGGCGTCAGCCGGAAGTGCTCGTCCGACGGGCTCTTTCCGATGTAGCCGAGCTGTTGCAGCGTCTCGAGGATGCGGTGGACCGTGGTGCGGTGTATTCCCGTCTCTGCCGAGAGCATCTGCACCGAGGCACCGTTCTGCCGGTTGAGCGCGCTCAGTATTTCGAAGCCGCGCTGGATGGATCGTATCGGCTTGTATTTGGAAGGCTGGCGCGGCATTGGACAGTGGGCGGGCAGCCTTTGCTCAGCGCCCGGTTCCGGAAGGCTGCTCGAAGCGCAATCCGGCCGCCTTGAAGTTGTTCTCCACGCGCTTTCTGTCCGTGCGGATGCGCTCGGCGAGCTGCTCCGGCGTGCCGCCGTCGGGTTCGAAGCCGAGCACGCTCACCTTGGCGAGAAATTCCGCGTCCTTGAGCATGCGATTGATCTCGGTGTTCAGCGCGGTGACGATTGGTCTCGATGTACCGGCCGGTCCGAGCAGGGCGTACCACGACCAGATGTCCACGCCCGGCAGGCCGGCCTCGGTCATCGTCGGCAGCTCGGGCGCGGCGGAGATGCGCTTCGAGCTTGCCGTGGAAATCGCCTTCAGTTTGCCGCCTCGGGTGTAGGGCAGGCCGATCGTCGCATCGAAGTAGATCTGTGCCTCGCCGCTCATCAGCGCGGGGTAGATCTGCGAGCCGCTCTTGTACGGAATGTGCACGATGTCGATGCCCGCCCAGCGCTTGAACAGTTCGCCGCCGATATGCGGACCGGTGCCGTAGCCGCCGGAGGCGAAGTTGAGCTTGCCCGGGCGGCTCTTCGCGAGCTGTACCAGCTCGGCGACGTTGTTGACCGGAATGGTGGTGGATACCATCAGGATCATCGGAACCGACATGATCATGCCGATAGGGCTGAAGTCTTTTTCCGGGTCGTAGGGCAGCTTGCCGTACACCTGGTCGTTGATGATCATCGGTCCGGATGCGGTAAAGAGCAGGGTGTAGCCGTCGGGATCCGCCTTTGCCACGAGTTCGGTTCCGATGTTGCCGCCGGCGCCGACGCGGTTCTCGATGATCACCTGCTGCTTGAGCGTGCCGCCGAGCTTTTCGGCAAACGGCCGCGCGAGCACGTCGGTGGGGCCGCCCGCGCCGAAGGGGACGATCATGCGGATCGGCTTGGTCGGCCAGTTCTGCGCATGTGCGCACGAGAAAGCCACAGAGGCGGCAAGCACGAACGCCGATAGAAGACCCTTGCTCTGGACCATGAACTCCTCCTTTTGTCTGCCCGCACCGTTGTCGATGCTGTTTTGACCGCCACACTTTAACCCGATCGGCGCTTGCGGCATTTGTGCAGCTTTCGCAACAAGCGTCGTCTTAAGCAGCCTTTATGCCCTCGCGGATCGAATCGATCCGGTCGCTTTCCTCGCTCGGCCGTGCGCGCATGTCCTGCAGCCGCGGCATCACTTCGCGCGAGAAGAGATTCATGCTGTCTATCGTTTCCTCGTGGGTGAGCTCGCCACCCTGCATCATGCCGAGGATATGGCCGAAGCCGCCAGTGTAGTCATTCAGCTCCCGGATCTGTTCCACCACCTGGTCGGGGGTGCCGGCAAAGCAGGCGCCGGCGTGGATGAGTTCCGGGATGGAGGCGGTGGCGAAATTCACCGTGCTGCCGTCGCGGCTGGTGCGGCGCATTGCCTTGCCGCCGCCCGCGCGCAGCGTCTTGACCATCGCCTCGGCCGGCGCGTAGCCGACCGGGTTGGGGAAAGGCTCGGGCACGATCTCGGAGGACTCGAAGAACCCGCGCAGCTTGAGCGCGCGCGAATGGCCCTCGGCCTCGGTTTTGCCCATGCCAACCAGCACGAGATAGCCGAACTTCTCCGGCCCCGGCGCAGGCAGGCCGCGTTCGGCGATACGGGTGCGGTAGGCGTTGAAAATGCTCTTCGAGCCGAGCGCCACCAGGCCCGCGCAGACGTTGTAGCCGTGGTCGGCGATCGCGATCGTGCTCTGCGGGCCGAAACTCGTCATCCAGACCGGCGGAAGCGGTTGCTGGTACGGCCGCGGCCAGATATTCACATGCCGGTGCTGGAAGAATTCGCCCTGGAAGTTGAACGGGCCGTCGTGCGAGGTCATCGCCTTCTTGATGAGGTCGTGCGCCTCCCAGAAGCGCGCGGTGAGCGTGGAAGGGTTGACGCTCGCCGCGGTGAGTTCCACCGCCACGCCCTTGACGAGGCCCATCTCCAGCCGTCCGCCCGACACGACGTCGATGTAGGAAAGCTCTTCGGCGATCAGCAGCGGGTCGTTGCGTATGCCGATCGGAACTCCGAGAACCAGCAGCCGCGCCTTTTTTGTCTGGCGCGAAAGAATCGCGAGCGGCGGCATGCACGAGGCGCTCAGGCAGGTCGAGGTGCTGTGGTGCTCGTTCACCATGATGTCGAAGCCGACCTCGTCGCAGTACACCCACTCGTCGAGATAGCGGTTGATGAGCTCGGAGCCCTTCTTCGGATCGAAGTGGCGATTGGGCAGGATCACGCGCACCGCCTTCGGGTCGGCTTTCCAGGCGGGCGGATAGGGATTCTCGGAGAAGTGCCAGAATTTCATGCGAAGGTCCTTGTCGTGTTCAGGCGGCGCGTGCCGCGTGTTTCGATCCTGCCGCATTCGATTGGGTGAACGCGAGCACCGCGTCCGCGAATGCGCCGGGCTGCTCCAGATGCGGGAAGTGACCGGCATCCGCTATTGTCTGCAGGCGCGCGCCGGGAATCGCATCCGCATAGAGCTTGTGGCAAGCCGGCACGACGACCCGGTCATCCTCGCCGCGCAGCACCAGCGTCGGAATGCGTATCCGCAGCAGCCAGCGCTGCAGTTGCGGGTTGTGCATGAACGGCTTCCAGCCGTAGTAGGCCATCGACTCGCGACCGCGCACGAGGTTCGCCAGTTCCTTGTCCGACTGGCTCGCGATGTCCTGCTCGGCCAACGCCGGGTTCGTGTACGCGACCTTGATCCAGTCGGCGTTGGTGAGGGTGAAGAAGTCGGCAATGTCGGTGGACTCCCTGTCGCCCGCCTTCACGCCGAACGGATCGACGAGCACCAGGCGCGAGAAACACGCGGTCGAGCGGATCGCCATTTCGGCGGCGATCCAGCCGCCGAACGAGGCACCGACGAGCACCGCATCGCGAAGGCCTAGCCGGTCCGCAAGTTCGAGATGAAAGTAGGCGAGGTCGCCGACGTCGCGAAACCCCGCCGGCCGCGGCCGTGAACCGAAGCCGGGATGAAACGGTGCGATCACCCGGAAGTTCGCGGCAAGCCGTCGCAGGTAATCGTCCGATACGGCATCGGGTCCTTCACCGGCGTGCAGGAAAAGCAGCGGCTGTCCGCTGCCGGTATCGATCGCATCGGTCTCGATGTCGCCCACGCGCAACGTGTGTCTGTTCAGTACGGTCAAGGCGGTCTCCGTGGTTCACGCCGCCGCCCGGAATCGGCAAGGCGGCTTGGTGCGTGGGGCATTTAAGGCCAGCGGAGTTTGAAAGGCAACGGGTTTCTCGCATTGGTGCACCAGACGCACCGTGCGAAAAAACTTGCCCGCCCGGCGGCGGCGACGTTCAATAGCCGGCCGGTGCAATGAGGTGCTGGAACGACGGTGTGCCGGAACGACGCAACACGAGGAAAGGCCGCGATGAGAGTGAAAAGCGAAGGCGGGGTCGGGCGATGGATAGGCGGGATACCGTTGGCGGCTCGCCTGATGGTCGCCACGATTTTTCTGGCCGTCGCCGTGCCACCGGTGTCGGCGCAGGTCTTTCCGTCGAAGCCGGTGCGCCTGGTGGTACCGGTGCCAGCGGGCGGGCTGCAGGACGGTTTCGCGCGCGCGATGGCGCAGGAGATCTCGAAACTCTGGGGCCAGCCGGTGGTGGTGGACAACCGTGCGGGCGCGAGCGGCATCATCGCCGCCGAATACGCCGCCCGCGCGCCGGCCGACGGCTACACGATATTCACCATCGACAATGCGGCGCTGCTCACCAATCATCTCCTGCGAAGCAATCTTGCCTACGACGCCTTTCGTGATTTTTTGCCGGTGATCGGCCTGGTGAGCGCCGCCAACGTGTTGCTGGTGCGGCCGGAGTCGCCGCTCAAGTCGATGCAGGACCTGATCGCGCTCGCGCGGGCGAAGCCGGGCGAACTCAATTACGCGAGCTACGGTGTGGCGAGCCACAACCATGTGGACACCGAAGCGTTCGCCTCGCAGGCGGGCGTGAAATTCACCCACGTTCCGTACAAGGGCGGCGCGGCGATCGTGCAGGCGCTGCTCGGCGGGCAGGTGACTTTCTCCTTCACCGGCCTGCCTCCGACGATTTCCCTGATACGCCAGGGCAAGCTGCGAGCACTCGCCTACGCCGGTTCTACGCGCTCACCTCTGATTCCGGACGTTCCCACCGTATCTGAAGCCGGCTTGGCCGGCTTCGAGTCGATTGCATGGTTCGGCTGGTTCGTGCCGGCGGCTACACCGCGCGCGTTGGTGG
>CANIEV010000102.1 GCA_947466535.1 Betaproteobacteria bacterium | reverse complement strand
CGGCACCTTTCTTTTTCCCTCCGTGCCCTACATGGTTTCACTCGATATACCGCGGGACGAACTCGTGCAGTCGCTCGGCCTCTCGGCGTTGGTGTCCTCGTTCGCACTCGGCATTGCGCTCTGGTTGCAGGGCACGCTCACAACGCAGGTGGCGGGAAATTCCCTGTATGCGCTTGTGCCTGCCTTCCTGGGCATGGTGATCGGCACCGTGGTGCGAAAACGCGTGAGCGAGCGGACGTTTCGCCGCTACTTCCAGGTCGGCATGATGCTGCTAGGCCTCTATATCGCGGCAAAGAACTGGCCCTGAACCGGAAATCGGAACAAATGAAAAAAAACACGCTGGACAAGATTCTTCAGTCGCAGGGCTTTGGCACCCGCAAGGGCTGCCGCCACCTGATCCGCGAGGGGCTGGTGGCGATCGGTGGCGAAGTCGTTAATGAATTTCGCGAGGACATCGATCCCGAAGGCCTTGTGTTCTCGGTGGAGGGCGAGGAGTGGACCTTCATGGAGAAGGTGTATCTCGTGCTCAACAAGCCGCGCGACTACGAATGCTCGCGCGCTCCGAGCCATCATCCGGGAGTGCTTGCCCTGCTGCCCGATCCGTTCGACCTGCGCGATGTGCAGCCGGTGGGGCGTCTCGACCACGACACCACCGGGCTGCTGCTCATGTCCGATGACGGTTCGTTCATACATGCGCAGTCCTCTCCCAAACGTCAGGTGCCCAAGGTATATGTCGCGACGACGCACGATCCGGTGACACCGGAACTCGTGGGCAAACTGATCTCGGGCGTGAAGCTCGACGACGAGCCGGCGCCGCTGTCGGCGCGGGCGCGTATGATCGATGATCACCGGATGGAAGTCGTGCTCGAGCAGGGCAAGTACCACCAGGTCAAGCGCATGCTTGCCGCGGCGGGCAATCATTGCACCGCGCTCTGCCGCACCGCGATCGGGGGGCTGACGCTCGAAGCGCTCGGTCTTGAGGAGGGCGAGTGGTGCATTCTTGAGCCGGAACACCTCGCGCTTTTGGTGAAGTCCCCTGCCGGGATCACTGCCTGATCCGTACCGGTTATCGTTGCGAGAAGCGCAGCGACGAAGCAATCCAAAGTAAGCGCGTTGCCGGATCGAGATTGCTTCGCTTCGCTCGCAATGACAGCGTGCGGCGATCAGGCCGGGTTGTATCGGCTGTCATTGCGAGGAGCGCAGCGGCGACGCAATCTCCGGCAGGCACGCCGCCAGGTCAGGGCACGATCGTGGTGAACAGGTAGACCGCGAAGATCACCAGATGCACCGTGCCCTGCAACACGGTGGTGCGGCCGGTGCCGAGCGACAGGCTGGCCACGAAGAGTGACAGCACCAGCAGTACGCTCGATTTGGCGTCCAGCCCGAGCGAGAGCGTCCAGCCGGTGGCGAGCGACACGATGGCTACCGCCGGGATGGTCAGGCCGATGCTCGCGAGGGCCGAGCCAAGGGCGAGGTTGAGGCTGGTCTGCAGGCGGTTGGCGAGTGCGGCGCGGATCGCGGCGGTGCCCTCGGGCAGCAGCACGACGGCCGCAATGATGATGCCCACCAGTGCCTTGGGTGCGCCGAGCGCCGCCACCGCGCGCTCCACCGATGGCGCGAGGGATTTTGCAAGCAGCACCACGGCCGCGAGCGCAACACAGAGCAGTGCCGCACTGGTCCAGGTGGCGTGGAGGCTTGGCGGTGCGGCGTGCGTCTCCTCGTCGCCCGGTTCGTCGCACGGCAGGAAGTAGTCGCGGTGCCGCACCGCCTGCACCAGCACGAAGGTGAAGTAGAGCACGAGCGAGATGATCGCGATGAACCCGAGTTGGCTCGGGCTGTACACCGGGCCGGGTACGGTGGTGGTGTAGTTGGGCAGCACCAGGGTCAGCACCGCGATGGCTGCCAGCGTGGCGAGCGATGCACTCACGCCGAGCAGGCCGAATGCCTGTTCCCGGTGCCGGCTCCCGCCCACCAGCAGGCAGGCGCCGACGATGCCGTTAAGGATGATCATCACCGCGGCGAACACCGTGTCGCGGGCGAGGGTCGCGGTGGCCTCGCCCGCATTGCCCTCCCCACCAGCGAGCATCAGCGACACGATCAGCGCGACCTCGATCACCGTGATCGCAATCGCGAGCACCAGCGTGCCGTAGGGCTCGCCGACGCGGTGCGCCACCACCTCCGCGTGATGCACCGCCGCCATCACGCAGGTGACCAGGCCAAGTACCACAAGCAGCAGATAGGCTCCGCCCCAGCCTGCCCACGTGCCGGCGAGCAGCAACCATCCGGCAACGGGAGCGGCGATCGACCAGAACGGCAGGGGAGGCGCGGCGGCGAGCATGCGTCGATAGTAGCAGCGGGCTGCGCCACCATTGCTGCAACCGGTGATAGATTTACGCCCGTTCCGGCCCGCGTGCCGGCGCAACTCCCGGGAGACGGCAGATGAAGCGCAGGACAGCAGCGGATTTCGATCCGGATGTACTGAAACTCTTTGACAAGTTCGTGCATGGCGACATCGACCGGCGCGGATTCCTCGCGAGCGCTGCGAAGTACGCGGTGGGCGGCATCAGCGCGAGCATGCTGCTCGATGCGCTCAGCCCGCGTTTTGCCGAAGCGCAGCAGGTGACGAAGGACGATTCACGCCTGAGCACTCGATTCGTGGAATACGCCTCGCCACGCGGCAACGGCAAGATGCGCGGCTACCTCGTGCAGCCGGCGAAGCGCAGCGGCAGGCTCCCGGGCGTCCTTGTCATCCATGAAAACCGCGGCCTGAACCCGCATATCGAGGACATCACCCGGCGGCTCGCGCTGGATGGCTTTGTTGCGTTTGCGCCGGATGCGCTGTTTCCGCTGGGCGGTTATCCCGGTGACGAGGACCGCGCCCGCGAACTCTTTCCGAAACTCGACCAGCCGAAAACGCGCGAGGATTTCATCGCGGCCGCGGCCTGGCTCAAGGCCTTGCCCGAATGCAGCGGCAGGTTCGGTGCGGTGGGCTTCTGTTACGGCGGTGGTGTGGTGAATTTTCTTGCCACGCAGTTGCCGGATCTCGGCGCGGGCGTGCCGTTCTACGGCAGCCAGCCGCCCGCGGCGGAGGTGCCGAAAATCCGCTCGCCGCTGCAGATCCATTACGCCGGCAATGACGATCGCATCAATTCCGGTGCGGCCGCCTACGACGCGGCGCTCAAGTCAGCGGGAGTGAAATACGAGAGTCACACCTACGCTGGCACGCAGCACGGCTTCAACAACGACACCACACCGCGCTTTGATGAGGCGGCGGCAAAGCTTGCCTGGCAGAGGACGGTCGCGTTTTTCAAGGCGCATATCGGCGCGTAAGTCGGTCAGACGAGCGAATTCGGGTGCGCACGGTGTTGCCTATTCGGGAGCCGAGTCCCGCGGGCCGGATTTGGCCTTTCGAAGCGCTTCCTTGATCGCGGCCTGCTCCGCCTCGGCCGCGGCTTTCTCGGCTCGCGCAGCGTCGACCTTCTCCATCATCGACTTGCGGCTCTGCGGCGTCTCGAGGGTGATACGTCCGAGTGCAGCGCTGCGGTAATCCGACAGCAGGGTGCGCGTCGCCTTGTCGTAGTCGAGATCGCCGCCCTTGATGCGGAAGCCGCGCTGCTTGGCGATTGCCTCGATCACGCCGGGGCCGTCTAGGCCCTCGGTCTCGCACTTGTAGCGTGCCGCGAGCAGGGCGGGGTAGCGAATGAGCAGCGTTTCGGCGAGCGCGACCGCGACTTCCTCGTCGATATAGGCGTTCTCGCCGATCGCGTGGCTTGCCGCCAGCATCAGTCCGTCGCTCGGGTACTCGATCGCCGGCCACATCAGGCCGGGCATGTCGATCAGTTCCATCTGCTCGCCAAGGTCGTAGCGCGACTGGTGCTTGGTGATCGCCGGCTGGTCGCCGACGTTGGCCACGCGCCGCTTCACCATCGCATTGATCAGCGTCGATTTGCCCACGTTGGGGATGCCCATCACGAGGATGCGCACCCGCTTGATCATGCTGTTGCGATGCGGCGCGAGACTCGCGGCGAGTTTCGGCAGTTTGGCCACGTCGGCCGGGCGCTTGCTCGACACCGCGACTGCCTTCACCAGCGGCTGGTTGCCGAAGGTATGCAGCCAGGCGGTGGTCGCGAGCGGGTCGGCGAGGTCTGTCTTGTTCAGCACCTTCAGGCAGGGACGCTGCCGGTGCAGCCGAAGTTCGGCGATCATCGGATTGCTGCTCGCCCCGGGGAGACGTGCGTCGAGCACCTCGATGACCACGTCAACCTGCGCGAGCGTCTCGGCCGCTTTCTTGCGGGCCGCGGCCATGTGGCCGGGAAACCATCCGATGGACATATATGAGTGGTGCGCAGGGCGCCGCGCGATCGATGGCGGCGCTGTCGACACGTTTTAGCGGGGAAGATGCATTGTATTCCGATTCAGGCGACAGGCTTTGCAAGGCGACGCCGCTGAGCGGTGTTTCTGGATAAGATCGGCAAAGTGGGGTCGGCAAAGACAAGCGCGGCGGACGGTGCCGGCGGACGAATGAAACGGGGAGAACCGGTAATGAACATGATTTGGATGCGGCGCGCTTCGCTATGGCAGGCGATGCTGGTGTTTGCGGTCTTTCAGGTCGCGGGAGGCTTGCAAACCGCGCAGGCTCAGGCCCCCGCCCCCGCGGTATTTGCGCCGCTGCTCGCCGCTTCGCACCGTTCGCCCGCGAATTCGGTGCGCGACCGGTTTCGCCATCCCGCTGAGACGCTGGCCTTCTTTGGCGTGCGTGCCGACAGCACGGTGGTGGAGATACTGCCCGGCAGCGGCGGCTATTACATGGAGATCCTCGCGCCCTGGCTGAAGGCAAAGGGGCGCTATATCGCCGCCAATCGCGATGACTCCCTGCCGCAGTACCTCCCCGACCATCAGAAACTGCTCGCGCGCCTCAAGGCGGAACCGGTGCTGTACGACAAGGTGGAGGTCATGCCGTTCCGGGCCGATCGGCACGAGATCGCACCTGCGGGCAGCGCGGACTTCGTGCTCACCTTCCGCAGCCTGCACAACTGGATCGACCGCAACGAGGTGCAGGAGTCGCTGAAGGCGTTTCATCGCGCGTTGAAATCGGGTGGCGTGCTCGGGGTGGTGGATCATCGCGGCCGTCCTGACCTGCCGCAGGAACACCAGACCAAGGCGGGCTACGTCCGTCAGGACGATGCTATCCGCATGATCGAACAGGCGGGGTTCCGTTTCGCCGGGTCGTCCGAGGTGAACGCCAACCCGAAGGACACCAAGGACTACGCGGAAGGCGTGTGGACGCTGCCGCCGACCTACCGGATGAAGGACCGCGATCGCGCGAAGTACGAGGCGATAGGCGAGAGCGACCGCTTTACGCTTCGGTTCGTCAAGCCTTGACCGATATCAGGTCTCGCTGATCCGGTAGCCCCGGGCATCGACGCGGACGCCCGGTTTGTAGCTCACGATACGCGTCGGCGAGGTGTGGGTGCCGAGCAGTCGCGCGGTCGCGTCGCCGTGGGTTCGGAAGGCATGCCACGTGCCGGGCTGGATCTCCACCGTGTCCCCGGGATTCAGGCGCATCGATTCGGACTCGAACCCGTCGACCCAGAATTCGAGCGCTCCTTCCAGCATGTGGATGATCTCCACGTACGGGTGGCAATGCGGCGGTACCTCGTAGCCGGGTTCGCAGGTCTGGATGCCGGTGCGCACCGGCGTGGAGCCGGCATCGTTGCCCACGATCGGCCGGTAGGTGCTGCCGATACCGAGCGGAATCGTCTCGGTATCCTCAAGGCGGATGACATGAGCGCCCGGCATCGCCCTGTCAATCCGCAACAATCTTCGCGCGCTGGATCACGCGTGCCCATTTTTCGGTTTCGTCCTGGACGAACTTTCCGAAGGCTTCGGGTGTGGTGGTCAGCGTCTCGACCTGCATCAGCGCAAGACGATCACGCATGTCCGCATGGGTCACGGTGCGCGCGAGCATCTCGTTCAGCTTGAGCACGATGTCGCGTGGCGTGCCGGCCGTGGCGTAGACGCCCCACCACGCACCGAGATCGAGGTCGGGCAGGGGAACGCCGGCTTCGCCGAAGGTGGGCACCGAAGGCAGGCCCGCGGAGCGGCGTGTCCCGGAAATTGCGAGCGCGCGCAATTTGCCCGAGTCGGCGTAGGGTTTGGAGACGCTGCTGCTGATGAGCATCAGTTGCAGCCGACCGCCGACGAGATCAGGGATCGCCTGTCCGGTGCCCTTGTAATGCACCGCCTGCATGTCCAGTCCGTGGGCGAACCTGAACAGTTCCGCTGCGAGGTGCGGCGGGGATCCGTTGCCCGCCGATCCGTAGGAGATCTGCCCCGGTCTTGCTCTTGCCCATGACACGAATTCGGCGGCGGTCTTCGGCTCAAGGCTCGCCGGTACCATCAGCACCTGCGGCGTCGAACCTGCGAATCCAACCGGCGCGAAGTCGGTGCGCGGATTGAAAGGCAGGAACTTGAACAGGCTCGGATTGACGATGAAGGTAATGTCGCCGAACAGGATCGTATGGCCGTCGGGTGTCGCTTTTGCCACTGCCTCCGCGCCGATGTTGCCGCTTGCCCCCGGTCGGTTGTCGACGACCACACTTTGGCCGAGCAGTTCGCCGAACTTCGGAGCAATGGCGCGCGCGAGCACATCCGTCGGTCCGCCGGTGGCGAATCCGACGACGAGGCGCACGGGCTTCGTCGGGTAGCCCTGCGCGTGGGCGTGTTGTGCCGCGATACTCGCGATACATAGCAAAAGCACTCTGGACAGCATCACAGGTCTCGCCTTCCATGTTGACGCGGGCAGCATACATCGCGGCACGAATGCCGGTTGGTCCGGAGTCGCGGCGCGCAGGACCGGTCGGCAGTAACCAATTTCCCCACCCCGGAGAACGACCTACCTGGTGCCCCAGACCTCAGCGACCCGGGCGTCGCGCCCGCACCCCTTGCGGTAATAGTTGTAGCGGATCGGGTTCTTTTGGTAATAGTCCTGATGGTATTCCTCGGCGATATAAAACGCGGAGGCGGGGGCGAGTTCGGTGTGGATTTTCGGGAAGCGCCCCGACTTTTCCAGTGCTGCCTTGCTCGCCTCGGCAATCCGCTTCTGCTCGTCACCCTGGTAATAGATTCCGCTGCGGTATTGCGTACCGACGTCGCAGAACTGCGCATCCTTCACTATCGGGTCGATATGCCGCCAGAAGTAGTCGACGAGCTTTTCATAGCTGACTTTGGACGCGTCGAATTCGACGCGGACCGCCTCGGTGTGTCCGGTGCCGCCCGCGCTCACCTGGTTGTAGGTCGGGTTCGGCGTACGGCCGGCCGTGTAGCCGGATTCCACCTTGATCACGCCGGGCAGTTTTTCGAAATCCGCTTCGATACACCAGAAGCAACCGCCGGCAAAGATCGCGGTCTGCACGGAGGCAGGCGTTGTCGCGGGCGTGCCAGTTTTTGCAGGTGTCTGCGCGAATGCCGGCGTCGCTATCAGAGCAGCACCAAGCATCAGTGCCCTAAAGACATTCACGTGCGCGGATCCGGCAAGGGTTCGCCGTTCGGCACGAAGCGCAGCGCGACGCCGTTGTTGCAATACCGCAGCCCGGTGGGTTTCGGTCCGTCGTTGAACACATGCCCCTGGTGTCCTCCGCAGCGTACGCAGTGATATTCGGTGCGCGGCAGGATCACTTTGAAATCGCGCTTGGTGTCGACCGCGCCCGGTTTCGGATCGAAGAAACTCGGCCAGCCGGTGCCGCTCTCGTATTTCGACGCGCTGTCGAACAGCGGCTGAAAGCAGGCGGCGCAGATGAAGGTGCCGGCGCGCTTTTCGTTGTTGAGTTCGCTCGTTCCGGCGCGTTCCGTACCTTCCTCGAACAGCACGTTGTAGCTCGCCGGCGGAAGCAGGTCTTTCCATTCCGATTTTGGTTTGACCGGTTGGGTCATCGTATTCTCCTTGGAAATTGCGGTGAGCCATGCACCCGAGCACAGGGCGGTGGCAAATGTCATGAACGTGCGGCGCTGCATGCGGACTCCGATCGGGATCAAGCGGTTCTGATCCTTGGTCGGATGTTGCGGCAAAAGCTTACGCCGGGTGCTCAGCATACCCGCACCGACCCGCGGTCGGTCGGGCTGGCTACAATGCGCCCGGGGGCTGCCGTGTTGGTCACATTCGGCCGGAGGGGACGGGCATGAAAATCCACAGCATCGAGGCGGTTGGCCTCGAGTACCACGTGCCGGCAGACCGGGCCTACGGTTCGGCAAGCGGCATCCACACTCGCAGGCAGGTGACTCTGATACGCCTTCTGACCGACGACGGGATCGAGGGCGTCGGCGAGGCGCGCGCGCCGCTTTCGCTGGTACGCGCTAACCTGGAACTGTTGCGCCCCGCCTTCGTCGGCAGCGATATCCTCGACCGGGACATCACGTTCACGCGATTGCTGAATCGCGCCTATCACCTCGGCCTGCAGGGACCGCTGATCGTCGCCTACAGCGGGCTGAACATCGCAATGCTCGATGCACTCGGCAAAGGCCTGGGACTGCCGGTGTGCAAGTTGATCGGCGGCATGGCGCGGCGCGAGGTCACGGGATATGCCACCGGCGGCTATCTGACGCACAACGCGGAGCGCGATTTCGAGTCGCAGCTCGAGGCGATTCGCGTGATGGGCACGGTCGCGGCCAAGATCAAGCTCGGGCTTGGTCCTGCGTCGGACGCGGCGCGCGTTGCGGCCGCGAGAAAGCATCTCGGCGAGGAGGTGATGCTCGCGGTCGATGCCAATTCGAACTACACCGTCGATCTCGCCCTGCAAAGCATGCGCGCAATAGAACCGAACCGGATCGCATGGTTCGAGGAGCCGCTGAAGCCGCACGACTATGCCGGCTATGCCGCGCTGTGCGCGCGTGCGCCGATCGCGATCTCCGCCGGCGAGGCGCATCACATGGTGTTCGATTTTCACCGGTTGCTTGCGGGCGGCTGCATTGACATCGCACAACCGGCGGTATGCGCCTGCGGCGGCATGGACGAGGCGCGGCGCATCGCCGATCTCTGTCGTCTGTACAACAAGCGGATGGTGCTGTCGGCCTGGGCAAGCGGCGTGGGTCTCGCCGCGGCGGTGCAGTTCGCCGCATCGATCGCGCCGAACCCGCACCCCGAGTTCGAGCCGGTGCCGCTGCTGGTGGAGTACGACGTGGGCGAAAACCCGCTGCGCGATGGCGTACTTGCCGAACCTCTTCAACTGGTGAACGGCAAATTTCGGGTGGGCGATGCGCCCGGCCTCGGCATCACGCTGAACGAAGATACGATACGTCGCTACGCGATCGCCTGAACAATCAACAACGATCCGGGGAGGATGCATTCATGAAAATAAAATCCATCGAGGCGATCGGCCTTGCCTTCGATATTCCCGCCGACCGCGTCTACGGCTCGGCGGTGGGCATCCACCCGCGGCGGCAGGTGACGCTGATACGCGTGCGCACCGAGGATGGGGTCGAGGGCATCGGCGATGCGCGCGGTCCGGTGGGGCTGGTGCGGGCGAGCCTGGACATGCTCCGCCCCTCGTTCATCGGCACCGATATCCACGATCGCGACATCCACTTCACACGTTTCCTGAATCGTGCCTATCACCTCGGTCTGCAGGGGCCGGTGATCGTCGCCTACAGCGGGCTCAACATGGCGCTGCTCGATGCGCTCGGCAAGGGACTCGGCCTTCCGATGTGCAAGCTGATCGGCGGCATGGCGCGGCGCGAGGTCGAGGCCTACGCGACCGGCGGGCACATTACCAGGCGGGAATCCGATCTCGTTCCGCAGATGGAACTGATACGCGCGCTCGGCGTGCGCACCGCGAAGATCAAGATCGGACTCAGCCCGGCATCCGACGAGGCGCGGGTCGCAACTGCGCGCAAGCTCCTGGGCGACGATTTCGGACTCGCGGTGGACACCAACGCCAACTACACGGTGGATGTCGCCCTCGACAGCATGCGCCGCATCGCGCCCTACCGGATCGACTGGTTCGAAGAGCCGCTCAAACCGCACGACTACCGCGGTTACGCGGAACTGAAAGCCCGCGCGCCGATGCCGATCGCCGCTGGCGAGGCGCACCACATGAGCTTCGATTTCCTGCGGCTGCTCGAGGGCGGATGCGTGGATATCGCGCAGCCCGCGGTCTGCGCCTGCGGCGGCATGGACGAGGCGCGAAAAATCGCCGATCTCTGCCGGCTGTACAGCGTGCGGGTGATTCCCGCCGCCTGGTCGAGCGGCGTCGGCTTGGCGGCAGCCGTGCACTTTGCGGCTGCGCTCGCGCCGAACCCGCATTCGGAATTCGAGCCGGTGCCGCAACTTGTGGAGTACGACGTCGGCGAAAACCCTTTGCGCGATGACATCCTCACCGAGCCGCTTCGGGTGGTGAACGGAAAGATCGCGGTGAGCGACGCGCCGGGGCTCGGCGTGACGCTCAACGAGGAGGTAGTGAAGCGCTATACCGTCGGGTAAGGGTTCTGGCGGGGTGAAGATTGCTTCGTCGCTTCGCTCCCCGCAATGACAGTGCTACGGAGAAGCTGTCATTGCGAGCGCAGCGAAGCAATCTCGATCCGGCACCGCGACAATTCGAGATTGCGTCGTCGCTACGCTCCTCGCAATGACAGGCTTTGTGGTTTCTTGGCGGTCTGGTGCCTTGGTGGTTAGGAGAGCCTTGCAAAAAATACCCGCTAGCGCGGCCCGGCAAACCTAGGCAGCAGCACCTCCGCATTGCCGCGCTCGATCGCGCGCAGTTCGGAGGCGCTGAAGCCGTGTTTGTAAAGGCCTTCGAGCATTTCCTCCATCGTCGCGCCCTTGTTGGCAAACGGGAAGTCGCTGCCGTAGAGCACCTTTTCCGCGGTGACCAGATGCATCAGGGGGCCTAGCGTTTCCGGCCGCGCCGACAGAGCCACGTCGTAATAGAGCTTCTGCAACTCGTACATCGGTCCGTTGGGCAGGCGCGAGGCGAGCACCTTGTCGTTGCCCACCACGCGGCAGATGCGCGCCTTGAGTGTAGGTACCGCATTGCCTGCGTGCGGAAAGATGAACTTCGTGTCGCTGCAGCGGGAAAAGGTGCCGCTGTAGAGCATGCTGACGAGGGCGCGCACCATGTCGAAGGGAAACTCGATCACCGCCTCCGGCACGAACGAAATCAGCCCGGTGCAGGCGGCCGAGACGGTCGGGTGGAAGAACACCACCGCCTTGCGGCGATTGAGTTCGTCGAACACCGGTTTGAACGCCTCGTCGCCCGGCCACTTGCTGTCGTAGCTGGTCATGAGGCACACGCCGTCGGCCTTCAGGGTATCGAAGGCGTATTCGATTTCGCGCAGGCTGCCGTCCACGTCGGCGAGCGGCAGCGCGGCGAACATGCCGAAGCGCCCCGGGAAGTCGCGCGTCAGTTGCGCCGCGTAGTCGTTGCAGTAGCGGGTGATGGTACGGCTGTCCAGTCCATCGCCGAACCAGGTGCCGGGTGCGGAGATCGAGGTCATCGCGCTCGCAATGCCGTTGCGGTCCATCGCGTCGATCGAGGTCTGCGGCGTCCACTGGAACGGGCCGCTCGCCTTGCGCGACGAGCGCCCGAAGATGCGTTCCACGCCGACCTCCTCGTAGTAGCGCGGCGGCATGATGTGGTGGTGAACATCGATGATGCGGCGCGCGGCGACGTCGGCCGGGATTTCCTTCTTGTCGCTCGATGTACTCGCACCGGCTGTTTCGTCTCCCGCGACCGCAGGCGCGGATCGTGCTGGTGCGGCGTGCTTTCGCGAACGGCGTATGCGTGACGGCATGCAGCCGGGGCAGCCGAACGGCGTGTGGCCGATTTTGACACCGCCTATGCCGCCGTGAAACCCGTACGGTCCGCGTTCTGGCTGGGATGTGATCGTGGGGATCATGCTTGTTGCTCCTCCGATGGTTGTTGTATCGCCATTATGCTGAAATAGCGGTCCGGGCGAGTTCACCGTCCGCACGTTCAATCGCATGTCACCCCGGAGTCCGGATGCGCGTAGCAGGGCAGGTTCTGGTGTTGATCCTCGGTTTGCACATCGCGCCGACGGTGCTTGCACAGGCATCGAATCTTCCCGATCCCGGTCGCGCCGCTCCGGCCGCAAAGCAGTCCGCGGCCACTGTCCTGCCGCAGGAGATTGCACAGAAGGCGATGCAGGAGTTTCGCGAGGATCGGCTGCCGGATGCGATCCAGAAGGTTAAGCCCTTCGCCGAACGCGCCGACCACGATGCCGAATACCTGATGGGACTGTTCATGGAATCCCTTCCGGGGGCGACCTTCGGCAACTATCGCGAGGCGGCGATCTGGTACTGGCGCGCGGCGCAGGCGGGCCTGCCGGCGGCGATGAACAATCTCGCCGCTTTGCATGTTGATGGGAAGGGCGTTCCCGTGGATTACGGCATAGCGCGGCTCTGGTACCAGCGCGGCTCCAACGCAGGCAATGCACTGTCGCAGTACAACCTTGCCTTGATGAACGGGCGCGGACAGGGCGCGCCGAGGGATGACAAGGCGATGGTGCTGTGGATGCGGCGTTCGGCGGATGCCGGATTTTCGCGCGCACAGGCGCAGCTCGGACGCTTCTATCTTGAGGGCAACGGCGTTGCCGCCGATCCGGCGCAGGCGTTCGCCTGGTTCCGCCGCGCCGCCGCGCAGGATGATGTGCAGGCGCAGTACTACCTCGGGCTGAGTCTCAAGACCGGGGCGGGCGTGGCGCAGGATGCGGCCGAGTCCTGGCTCTGGCTCAAGCGCGCCTCGGCGCAGGGACATCCGCTTGCCAACTGGGAGCTTGGCCGGTCGTATGAGTCGGGCGATGGCGTGCCGGTCGACGCGGTGCTCTCGCTTCGCTATTACGAACTGGCCGCGGCAGGGGGGCATGTTCCTGCACTGCGCCGGCTGCGGGACGTGTATCGCAACGGTGAACTCGGCAAACTTCCGGACAGCGCGACGGCCGCGGCGTGGGAGGCGCGTCTCGGCGCGACCGCGCGCCGGTTCCCGACCGGTGTCGCAAAGTAGTCGGTCGCGGAGAGCTACGTTCGGGTTGTGCCGATTCGTCACTGTCGCGGACCGGCTTCCGCGACAGTGCGGCTCAGTCGGTCGTGCGCCGTCCGACGATGCGCGCGCCGTGCGGCAGCAGTGGATCGAAAAAGCTCCGGGCGGGTACCGCTTCGGCGAAGCTCACCGGAAGCAGCAACTCGGAGTGTTCGCCGATGGTGATGGTTTCGGCTACTGTGCAGCCCGGTCCGAGCGTACAGCCACGTCCGAGGCGCGCGCCGGCGCGCAGTTGCGCCGCTTCGCCGAGCGTGCAGCCGGTGCCGATGTGCGCACCCGCAGCGACCACCGCGTTTGCGCGCAGGATGGACGCCTCACCGATGCACGCGCCCGCGCCCACCTGCACGCCGGGCGCGATGAGCACATTTGCACCAAGCCTCGTCGAAGGATCGACAAACGCGAGCGGCGAGACAATCGTTGCAAGCGTCCAGCCCGCGGCGGCTGCCTGCGCCACGAGTTCGATCCGTGCCTGATTGACCGCACGTTCGTCGAGCGCCACGAACAACCGCCAGGCACCGGAAGGATGAAGGATCTGTGCCGGCCCGAGCGCGAATCGAAACGCGTCGCGGCTCTCCAGCACGAGGGTTTCGCAGGCGATCCCGCCTGCGCGCGCAATGCCCGCCGCGGTCGTCACAGCCCGCGCCTCGCCGACGATCGCCAGCGGCAGCGCGGTGCTCACGGGCGGGCCTCGCCCAGCACATGCAGCGCGTGCCAGCGCTGCTGGGCGGCAAGCGGCGCTTCGTGCGCGCCCAGGACCGGCGCGGGACTCCACGGCCCGAGCGCGGCCTGCATCGATTCGAGCAGTCGCACATCCTCCTCGATCACCCGCCGCTCGGCATCGAGCAGGGTGCGCAGCAGCGCGGTGATATCGGGGGCGTTTCCGGTGCGCCGCGCGGTCATCATCCAGAGATGGAAGTCGGTGCGGTCGGGGGCCACCGGATCGAACTGCTGAAGCAGGAAATGCAGCCCGTTGACCGAGGCGAGGTTGACGTTGGGATAGAGAAACCAGTTGTAGTAGCGCTCGGCGCTTCCTGCGTCGGGGACAAAGCGCTTCACGAAGGGCGCCCACCATCCGGGCCGCAGGCCGACCGGTGCGCTGGTGGCATAGCTCAATGCGCTCAGCGCGGGTACGGAGTCTTGCCTTGTCCTTACGCCGGGCGCCGGGATGTGCCGTGTGTCCGCGTCCTCGACTGCCGGCATGGCGGCATCGCCCGAGCGCAGCGCCGTGGCGAATCCGCGTGCGTGCACAAAGGGCACATGGTTGCCGTCCTTGACGTTTTCCATGTTGAGTTTCCAGTTGTAGCGCACCGGAAAACTGG
>CANIEV010000101.1 GCA_947466535.1 Betaproteobacteria bacterium | reverse complement strand
TTTGCCTGCCTGCCGGTGCGAAGCTGATGTTCCTTCCGCAGAAACCCTACATTCCGATCGGCACGCTGCGCGAGGCGGTGTCCTACCCGGCCGAAGCCGGGAGTTTCAGCGATGCGACGATCGGCAGAATCCTGGAGGACGTGCGCCTCGCCCCGTTCGCACATCGGCTGGAGGAGAGCCGCAACTGGTCACTTGCGATGAGCCTTGGCGAACAGCAGCGTCTCGCTGTCGCACGCGCCCTGCTGCACCGGCCGAAATGGCTGTTCCTCGACGAAGCGACCGCCTCGCTCGACGAAGCCCTGGAATCCCACCTGTATGCCCTGATTGCCGAACGCCTGCCGGGCACCACGATCATGAGCATCGCCCACCGTCCGAACGTCGCGGCCTATCACGACCGGCGGCTTAGCTTCACCCGCAGCGGGGAGACGACAACGCTCGCCCTCGCGTGACGCGAGGCAACTCATCCTGCGGACTTCCCCTACAATTGCGCACTTATTCTTTTTCAGATCGAGGAAAGACGCTGAAAATTCGTCTATTTTATTGCTAAATTCGGCAATTATCTGATGACAAAAGCACCGGTCCTCGGCTAGGCGAGCGCGCGCAGTTTGCTGTTCGGCTCCGGATACGGATAGAGCACATTCATCGCCACGCTCTGCGCCGACGCCTGCATGATGCGCACATGCTCGCGGCGCAGTTCGCGCGCCTGCCGGCAGCCGCAGGAGTGGGCGATCATGTCGATCTCCTTGTTCATGCCGGCGATGTAATTCGCCACCCTAAGGTACTTTTCCTCCACCACCAGGCCGCGCTGCAGCCTCGGGTTGTGCGTGGTGATGCCGGTGGGACAGGTGTTCTGGTGGCAGCGCAGTGCCTGGATGCACCCGAGCGCGAACATGAAACCGCGAGCGGTGTTGACAAAGTCGGCCCCCGCGCAGAGCGCCCATGCCGCCTTCGCCGACGTGACGAGCTTGCCGGCGGCGATCACGCGAATCCGCGGACGCAGGCCGGATTCGATCAGCGCATCCACCACGCGCGGGAGCGCTTCAGCGATGCCGAGCGCCATGTGATCGGCAAGCGCTTGCGGCGCCGCACCCGACCCGCCTTCGCCGCCGTCAATCGCAAGAAAATCCGGCGCGTACTCGAGCCCGCGCCGATTGACCGCCTCGGCAATTTCGTTGATGAATTGCCAGCCGCCGATTGCCGTCTTCACGCCGACCGGCTTGCCTGTGAGGTCGCGAACGCGCGCCACCATGTCGAGAAGCTGGTCGGCGCTGCCGATCTCGGGATGGCGGTTCGGGCTGATCGAGTCGGCGTGCTCGGGAATGCCGCGGATGCGCGCGATCTCCGCCGACACCTTGGCCGCGGGAAGCACGCCGCCCTTGCCCGGCTTGGCGCCCTGCGACAGCTTGATCTCGAAGGCCTTCACCTGCGGATGCGCGGCGATCTCCCGCGCCCGCTCGGGCGAGAGCCGGCCCTTGTCGTCACGAATGCCGTACTTCGCGGTGCCGATCTGCATGATCACGTCCGCGCCACCCTCGAGGTGATGCGGCGACAGCCCGCCTTCGCCGGTGTCTATCCAGCAGCCCGCCTGCGCGGCACCGCGCGACAGCGCGCGCACCGCCGGCGCGGAAATCGCACCGTAGCTCATGCCCGAGATGTTCAGTATCGAGCGGGCGAGGAACGGCTCCCGGCAATAGCCCTCACCTATGGTGAGCGAGGGCGTGGGCAACCGGTCCTCCTCGAGGATCGCGTACGGTGCGTTGACGAACAGGATCGCGCCCGGCTCCTGCATCACCGCGGTGGAACCGAATCCGATCACGCCGCCCTCGTCCTTGGCCAGGCGATACACCCAGCCGCGGGTGGCGCGATTGAAGGGCATCTCCTCGCGATCGCCCATGAAAAAATACTGGCGGAAATACTCACCGAGCTGCTCGAAGTAATAGCGCAGGTGCCCGACCACCGGGTAGTTGCGAAGCACCGTGTGCTTCTTCTGGGTGATGTCGCTGATGAACACCACCATCATCCAGACGATGAACACGAACGCGAGCAGCGTTCCGATACCGTAGGAAACCACTCCAAGCATTGTCGACACGGCCCCTCTCCCCTGCGGCGTGTTTCGGCCGCTCCGGCTGATGATAGGAGAATTCAGCCCGCCCTGTAAGGACAAGCCAAGGCCCGCGCCGGCCCGGACTAGGGCAACGGGCGGAGGATCACCGAACTCGCATCGTCGGCCGAACCGTGCTCGATTTCATCGGGGGTCGCGGGTCGGATCTCCACGACGGTAGCGACAAACCTGAGGCCGATGCCCGCAAGCGGATGGTTGCCATCGAGCACCACCTTGCCATCGGCCATATCGGTGACGGTGAAGATCACGCCGTCGTCATCGCTGCCGGGCGAGCCCTCGAATCTCATGCCGGTTTCGAGTGTCTCGGGGAACCGCGTGCGCGGCTCCACCCGGAGCAGACTTTCGTCGTAATCACCAAACGCGTCTTCGGGCTCGAGGCGAACCTCCACCCTGTCCTTCAAGCCCTTGCCTTCAAGCTCAGCCTCGGCGGGCGGAAAGATGTCGCCGAATCCGCCGTGCAGGTATTGCACCGGTTCGTCGGAGCTGTCGATCAGTTCGCCCTGCAGGTCGGAGAGCTCGACATCAAGCGTAACAACGCAGTTCTTCGCGATTTTCATTTTTACCATCTTATACGGAGGATCAGGCGGCGCGACAGATGCGCCCTTGGCAATCCGGGTCGGCTCAAGCGAGCGACTTCAGCACATCAAGTACATCGTACACGTGACCGCGCGGGTTCATGCCCTGAAAAACATGGCGCACCCGCCCCTTCTTGTCGATCACGAAGGTCGAGCGGGTCACGCAGACGCGGCGTTCGCCGTTCGCCTTGAGCTCCTGCCAGACTCCGTACTTGCGCCCGGCTAAGCCTTCGGTATCGGCGAGCAGCGGAATCGACACTCCGTTGGCATCACGGTACTCGGCGTGCGACAGGCAGTCGTCCGGACTGATGCCGATCACCACCGTGTTGTAACGATCGAAGTCGTGCTCATGATCGGAGAACTCCGCCATCTGCAGGGTGCACGCGGGCGTGCCGTCGCGCGGGTAGAAAAACAGCACCAGGTTCTTCTTGCCGCGGAACCGCGCAATGTCCACCGACTGCATGTCCGCGTCGGGGAGGGAGAACAGCGGTGCGGGTTGACCCGCTTGCAATAAGGCGATGTCCACGTGATGGCCTCGAGTGTAAGCACCTCGGTTGACACTTTGCGCCAAAAGCTCCTGCAGCGCGCCAAGACTATAATTCGTGCGATGACTTTGCAACTACTCGGCGGTATTAGTTCACGGCAGTTTCTCGCTCGTCACTGGCAGAAGCGGCCGCTCCTCGTGCGCAACGCTATGCCCGGATTCGCGGGCTTCGCGCAGACCACCGACCTGTTTCGCCTTGCTGAACGCGACGACGTGGAAACCCGCGCGATCGAACGCCATGGCCGCCGCTGGTCGCTCGAACACGGCCCCTTCACGCGCCGCAGCTTCGCCGCCCGTCCCGCACGCAACTGGACGCTGCTTGTCTCCGGCCTCAACAATCACCTGCCCGAGGCAGATGCCCTGCTTCGCGATTTCCGCTTCCTGCCGTATTCACGCCTCGATGACGTGATGGTAAGTTATGCCGCACCCGGCGGCGGCGTCGGTCCGCACTTCGATTCTTATGACGTGTTCTTGTTACAGGGATTCGGTCGCCGCCACTGGAAAATCGGGCCCGCACGAGGCGCGAAGACCGTCGAGGGCAATTTCCTGCGTCAGCTCGCGGATTTCAAACCCGAGGAAGAAATGATCCTGGAGCCCGGCGACATGCTCTACCTTCCGCCGGGCTGGGGACATGACGGCGTGGCGGTGGATCACTGCACCACCTACTCGGTCGGGTTCCGCTCGCCCACCGCGCAGGAACTTGCGATCGAATTCCTGCGCAGCTTTGAGGACGAGGTGAAACTCGACGGACTGTACGCCGACCCGAAGCTGCGCTCGACCGCGCGACCCGCAGCGATCCCTGACGACATGATCCGCTTCGCGCGCAGCAGCATCGGCCGGATGCGCTGGCGCAACGCGTCGATTGACGACTTCCTCGGACGCTACCTCTCCGAGCCAAAAGCAATCGTCAACTTCAATCCCCGTGCGCGAAAACCCCCGGTCGCCGCCTTTGCGAAACAGCTTGCGCGAAGCGGCGCGCGGCTCGATGCGCGTACGCTGCTGCTGTATCGTGGCCGACGATTCTTCGTAAATGGCGAGTCGTTTGACCCGGCGCGCACCGAAGCCGGCCCGCTCGCCAAGCTTGCCAACAACCGCAGACTGCCCGCAGGACCGCAGGGACAGGACCTTGCCGCACGCCTCTCCGACTGGTATTTGCATGGCTGGCTGCATCTCGGAGCCGACGATGTCGACGGAGCAGACCGAACCCGCCCCTGAACGAGCGCTGATCACGTCGCGACGCGAGTATGTCGATGCCGTGACTCGCGTTCTTGGCCTTGCCCGCCACGAGATCCGGATTTTCGATCCCGATCTCGCCGACATCGGCCTGAACAACGAAGAAGCCACGCGCCTTCTTCACCAGTTCTTTGTCAGAAGCCGCACGCAGCGCCTTTTCATCGCGGTGCATGACACCGGCTTCGTCGCAAAGCGTGCACCGCACCTGATGCGCCTGCTCGGCACCTTTTCCGGAAACATGTTGATCCACAAGACGCAGGGCGACGCGGCACGCGTGCAGGATTGTTTCGCGTTGGCCGACGAGGAACATTTCGTGCGCCGCAAGGTGGCGCAGCAGGCGCGCGGAGCGGTGTACATGAACGACCCCAAGGAAGCTCGCGGCATGCGCGAGCGCTTCGACGAAATATGGGAAAGCTCCTACCTCGCGGTGTCTGCAAGTACGGTCGGCCTCTGAGCCGCACTTGGGGCAAGCGCGTCCGGCGATGCCAGCTAAGCGACAGGAATGTTGCACTGCGGAATAGTATAATTCGCGGCGCTTGAGGAAGGGTCAGACAGTTCCGGCCCCGCCACGGCTACCTGCCAATCCGTACACCTTGCAAGAAAAGAGGAAATTCAATGAAACGCACCCTGATCGCCGCGGCAATCGCCGCCCTTGCACTCGCCGCTTGCGGCAAAGAAGAACCGAAACCGGCGCCGGCCCCCGCGCCCGCTGCTGCTCCCGCTCCGGCGCCGGCCCCCGCGCCTGCCGCCGAGCCCGCCAAGGACGGACAGCCGGTGCCCGCGCCTGCCGCCGCTCCCGCTGCCCCAGCCGCGGAACCGGCCAAGGCGCCCGCCGACGCAGCAAAGGACGCGAAGAAGTAATCGCGTTCCGAGTATCCGTATCGACCGGGGTTTCGAACGCCGGTTGGTTCAGGTACCAGGAAAAAAGCCGGCCTGAGGGCCGGCTTTTTTCTTGGCTCAAACGCCTGCGGTCTCGAACTGCTTCTAGGGAATCGCTGATCAAGTCCAATTTCGAGGCTTGAAGGTTCAGCGTTCCCTCTGAGATGGGGGAGTTACGAGGGGGCGTAGCCCCCTTGTTCAGTGGCTCCCTAGGCGAGTTCCCTCCAGTCGAACCCTTCGCCTTGGGTCGCCACGGCAATCCAGGCGGGATCACACCCGATCGCCGATGCAAACGCCTTGCGCGCAAGGTCCGGTGAATTGTTGCTTTCCGAGAGATGCGCCGCGATGACGTGCTTCAGCCCGGGATGGGCGACGGCGGCAAGGATGCCTGCCGCAGCCGCGTTATCCAGATGCCCGAGACGTCCGGAAATCCTCGCCTTGAGTGAAGGCGGATACGCTCCGTTTGCGAGCATGTCGCGATCATGGTTCGCCTCGAGCACGAGCGCATCGCACGAGGCAAGGGTCGCCTCGATATGCGGCGTGCTGCACCCGGTGTCGGTGAGAACACCCAGGCGATGCGCTCCGTTCGAGATCACGTACTGGACCGGCTCGCGTGCGTCATGGGGTACGGTATAAGGCAATACTTCGAGCGCGCCCACGGAAAACGGCGACTCACCATGGACAAGGCTGAGCTCGACGCCTGCGTCGAAGCCATCATCGCCCGCACGAACAGCGACCAGCGTCCCGTGAGTCATCCAGACAGGAATCCGATGGCGACGCGCGAATCCGAACACGCCGCCGACATGGTCCTCATGCTCATGCGTCACGATGATGCCGGTGAGATCGGACGGCGCCAGACCAAGTCGCGCAAGCCGCGCAGTCGTGTCACGAATGGAAAAACCGCAATCGAGCAGAAGCCTTGATTCGCCGCATTCGGCAACCAGACCGTTGCCTGCACTGCCACTACCGAGGGATGCAAAGCGCAGACAGCCGGCGCCCGCGCCAGCCGGCGCGTCGCCGGTCTCCCGCAGAGTCATTTCAACTGCTGTTGCAGCAGGGTAAGTATCTTGCGCGATGTCTCGGACTTGTCGTCCACACCGTCCTTGTTCAGGACGAGAACCTGGCTGGTATCTTTCATGTCCTTGACGACCACGCGGTACTGCTCGGTCTTGAACTCGCCCTTGGACGAACGCCAGAACATCAACTTGGACAGCACGCCGTCATTCTTTTTGGCCGTGTCCATCGCATCCCGCTCGGGATCCACATAACGCACAAAGTAGTACCCCTTGGAGCGGTCGCGATCCTCCACCGTGAAGCCGACACGATCGAGCGCAAGCCCAACGCGACGCCAGGCACGATCGAAGGGCTCATCCAGATCGAGCAGACCCGAACCCGCTCCCTGCTGGAGCTTGGCACGATCGGTCTGCGGCGAGCCTGCTATCTGGCTCCTGGCCTGGCCTTCATCCACGCCGAATCGCATCATCATGCGGCGAAGGAACTCCGCTTCGAGTTCGGAATCGCTCGGCCGCGGCTGCCAGGTCGTCGAATCTTTCGCGGAACTGGTGTAGACCTCCTCCACACCGCGATGGCTGACATAGATTTCGGTCGTGCCGGGCTCCGTGCCACGCTCAAGCCGTGTGCGGAACTTGTCCCGCTCGCCGGTTGAGTAGGCGCCGTCCATCACCCGGCCGAGAATGTTCCGGATAGCATCCTGCGGGATTTTCGCGCGGTTCTCTGCCCAGTCGGTTTCCATGACGCCGGTTTCGACCTGCTCGATCTTGATCAAGAACCCGAGTTCCTGCCAGAAGTCCTTCACCACCGGCCAGACTTTTTCCGGAGATTCGGGTACGACCAGCCAGCGTTGCGTCCCCGAACGCTGGATCCGGACCTTGTCCACGGACGGAAGCATCGCAGACGTAGCCGCACCCGGGGACCGGCCGGAACGCTCAGTGCTGTAGGCGGAATAGGTCGCAACACCGGTAGGATTCACATCAGGCACCGCATAACGGTCATCCCGCGTGGGTGACGCAAGATCCGGAGGAATCTCAAGCGGCGGCAACTTGCCCGCCGACTTGTATTCGATCTTCTTCGACTCCATCAGCGAGCTGCCGCCACAACCCGCCAACAGCACGGTGATCGCTGCGACGGCAGTACGACGGAACGCGGGGGTAAATCTCATCCGTTTTTCCCTTCGACAACGCGCAGGCCGCTTGGAAGTGTTATTCCGGCCTCTCGCATGGCTTCCCTGAGTACATCGTGGTACTGGGCGGTAAGCGGGGTGAGCGGCAGCCGGATACCCATACCGATCAGGCCGAGTTGCGCCACCACCCACTTGACTGGAATCGGGTTCGCTTCCACAAACAGCTTCTGGTGCAGCGACAGCAGGCGGAAATTGATTTCGCGCGCGAGCGGAAGATTCCCGGCCAGAGCCGCAGCGCACATCTCGTGCATCAGGCGCGGCGCAACGTTCGCCGTGACCGAAATGATGCCCTTGCCGCCAAGCAGCATCAGCAGCATGCCGGTTGCGTCATCGCCACTGTAGACGGTGAATCCGGCGGGGGCACGATTGATAAGATCCGCGCCGCGTTCCAGATTGGCGGTTGCATCCTTCACGCCTACAATATTCGGCACCTGCGCCAGGCGCAGGAGCGTGTCGTTGGAAATGTCGGTGATCGTGCGGCCTGGCACGTTGTAGACGATCTGGGGAATCTCGACGCGCTCGGCAACGTGCCGAAAATGGCGGTACAGCCCTTCCTGCGTCGGCTTGTTGTAATACGGCACGACAGTTAGGCAGGCGTTCGCACCGGCCTTCTTGGCGGACTCGGTCAATTCAAGCGATTCGGCGGTCGAATTTGCCCCCGTACCCGCGATGATCGGAATGCGACCGCGTGAATGCTCGACCGCGATGTGTATCAGCTGTTTGTGATCATCGAAGTCGACGGTGGGCGATTCGCCCGTGGTGCCAACCACGACGATGCCATCGGTGCCTTCGGCGATATGCCAGTCGATCAAGGCGCGGAAGCGCACGAGGTCAAGCGCCCCGTCATCCTGCATCGGAGTCACGATGGCAACGATGCTTCCCGTGGTCATGGCACAAACCTCTTGAAAATTAATGTCCTATTTTATCCCAACCGGTCTCGCGGAGCGCGCCCTTCCAAGGCTAAATCTTGTAAAGAAGTGTATCCGCACGAATTGCGCAAAGCCTTTGAATTACCGCCGGTTTCGGGCTGGAAATCGTGCCCTGTTCAAACGCTGCCACAACGAAATTCCCGGGTAGCTGTTCCAGCAATTCCCCCGGGGCCAGAAGAAAGTCCGGATTCGCGGGACGACCGTGAAGTTCATTGCCTCGGGCAAAAGTTTCATAGATCAAGACGCCCCCGCTTCGCAACGCAGCGAAAAACACGGGAAACAACGGCCGGTGGAGGTAGTTGGTCACCACCAGTGCGTCAAAGTTCCCGTCGGGGAAGGGCCATGGCCCGGATTCGATATCCGCGCAATGAACATCGATGCCGGACTGACTGCCAAGTACACGCAATGCCTCAGGGTCGCGATCCAGCGCGTACACCCGATGGCCCCGCCCGCTCAGATAGCGCGCATGCCGCCCCTGGCCGCAGGCGACATCCAGCACAGCTCCATTCGACGGAATCAGGTGTGCAAAACGAATCACCCAGTCCGAAGGTTCGCCGATGCCGTGCGGGTGCGGGTGCGGAATCGTCATGGCAGTACTTTCCATACCGGTCGAACAATCTAAAAGGACGAGCCCGGTTGCCCGAGAAATTCAATCTCCTCAGGAGTGGACGCCCGACCGAGGATCGCGTTTCTGTGAGGGAAACGCCCGAATCGCGAAATCACCTCACGATGGCGGCATGCATAGTCGATCGGGCTTGTGCTGTCCGAATCGCCCCGCAAGGATTCGAACAACTCCACCGAGCGATCCTGGTCAGCCCGATTCTCCGAATGCTCGAACGGCAGGTAGATGAACCAGCGCTGGACAGGAAGAAGGCTGCGATCGAAGCCGCGCGCAACGGCACGCCTCGCCAACGCGAGCGCACTGCCGTCCGATGCGAATGAACGCGGGGTGCCGCGGAACATGTTTCTGGGAAACTGATCGAGCACCACGGCGAGTGCGAGCGCCGATTCGGGCTCATTTCCCCAGGCATCGCAATGGCCCGCCGCCACACGCTCGTAAAGGTCAAGAAAATCCGTGCGTATTTGTGCGTCGAAGTCGGGGTCCTTCCGAAACCAGATGCCCCGGACCCGTCCGTAGCCCGCCGAACCCGACGGGCCGAACCAGAACTCGAGCACATCGTGGAAGTCCGCCATCGATAAGGGTAGAGAGAGATCCGAGGGGGTGAATCGAGTCGCGACGCGTGGACGTGTTCAGCTGCAGAGCACGAGATTTGCGAAATTGATCAGCATGCCCGGCGCCAGATAGGCATTGAAAACGAGGCCGAGCAACGCTGCGAGGACCGCGATGGCCACAGCGGACACGATTTTTTCCCGCGCACTCATTCCGGACAGGGATTCCTGCTGAACCGAAGGGCTTGACATCATGTGCAGGATCTTACGCCGCCTGCGGCCCGGCTTCCAGCGACCGTACAGAGGACGATCGCTGCCATCGGCGAAGAGCCCCGTGCCACCGTATAATCGTGCGGCTTGTTTGATGCACGGCGCTTCGACTCAATACGCGCCGGCCGGCGGTGACTGAAGCACCGTCGACGCCATCGGAACACGCCCCCGTAGCTCAGTGGATAGAGCACCTTCCTCCTAAGAAGGGGGTCACACGTTCGATTCGTGTCGGGGGCGCCACAGCGCCGGCGGAGTCCTCAGGAGGCCGCCAGACTCCCCTCGGCCGTGACTTTCCCATCGTGTCCTGCGCCTTCCCGCAGCGCGAGCTGCAGAAGGTAAGACGCCGTCGATGGACGAATCGCCGCCCGTTGCACCGGATTGAGATAGCGATACCCGCGGATTGTGCCCGGGCAATGCGCGGCACCGCAGCGGCATGGGAACGGCGACGCCATGTCCCATTCTGTCGTCAGGTAGTTGAATGTGAGTTCTTCGCCCGGAAGGATGTCCTTGCAAGCCACCACCCGCCTGCCCTCGATGTCAATCACGCAGTTGGGCGAACAGGAATGATTGATCATCGCCCAGGAGGCGGCGTCCGGTTCCAGGTGAACGCCTTCGGCTATCTGAAGGGTGTGCATCGCGGGGGAAGGAACAATCCGGCCGGTGAGATCGAAAACCGTTTCCCCTGACGCGACGGACTGCAGGCACAAAATGGCACGGCCGTGCGCTACCGCGCCCAGCCGAAGTTTCGGCGAAATCGTCATCTATCCCCCTGAATGCGCCTTGTACGCGCGCGTACCTGCCGCCGTGCGTCTGGCATTTGTTATCGGTTGTGAGCCTCGGGCGAGGTTATCATCGGCGTGGCCGCGAGTCGAACACCACCGAAAACGTCAATCAGAATGAAAGTATGCGTCCTGCAGCCCTCCTACGAGGGCTCCGCTGTTGAACATCGCCAGTACGACCCGGCGCGAGCCCTCGGCGCGCTTCTGCCGGAGAGTCGCGTGGATCACGTGTTCCTCAGGAAGGCAACCGTCTTTCGCCAGCTTCGCGAACTCCGGCGCGAAGGCTACGACATCTTCGTCAATCTCTGCGAGGGTTACCTCGACTGGGACATCCCGTCGATCGACGTGATCAGTTCGCTAGAGCGCCTGGAACTCGCCTACACCGGGCCCACCGCCGCTCTGTACGACCCACCGAAGTCACTGATGAAAATGGTGGCCTGGTACGCCGGGGTCGCCGTGCCCAACTCCGTGCTCGCGCGTTCGGATGAAGATGCACTCCGCGCCGCAAAGACGCTGCGCTTTCCTCTATTTGTAAAGCCCAACCACGGTGGCGACAGTCTTGGCATCGAAAGCGACTCGCTCTGCGCGGATGCGGAGCAGCTGTTGCACGCCACGCGAAGAACCATCGGGGAGTTTGATGAAGCGATCATCGACGACTATATCGATGGCCGTGAATTCTCGGTACTGGTCTGCAGTGGAGTGGAAGCGGGCGCCGAGCCATTCGCGCTGCGACCGGTCGAGTTCGTATTTCCTCCTGGAAGCCGGTTCAAAACCTATCTGCTGAAGGCGGCCCACTACCTGCCCGACAACAATCTGCCGGTCCGTGACGCGGACCTCGACGCCCGCCTGCGCTCGGCAGCGACTGCTGTGTTCCGTAACTTCGCGGGCGTCGGTTACTGCCGGATCGACTTCCGGATGGGCATCGACGGCATACCGCGCGTGATCGACGTGAACTTCGCCTGTTCCGTCCTTTACTCCGAGGGTTCGTACGGTACCGCCGACTACATTCTGCTTTGTGACGGGATCGGACAATCCGGTTTTCTCCGACACATCATCGCGGAAGGAATCGCGCGACACCGGCGCAAGACCAAAGCCTATGAAGTATCCGGCAGCGCGCTTTCCGGTTATGGCATACGCGCCCGCTTCCCACTGCGGGCTGGCGCGGTTGTTTTTCGCGGCGAAGAACGTGCCCAGCGCATGGCCACCCGCCGGCATGTCCAGACAAACTGGTCCACGCAGGAGATCGAAACGTTTCGGCGCTACGCCTACCCCGTGAGCGAGCAGGTTCGAATACTCTGGGACGAACGTCCCGAGGACTGGGCACCTCAAAATCATTCCTGCGATCCGAACACCGGCTATCGCGGACTCGACGTGATTGCGCTTCGCGATATTGCTCCCGGCGAAGAACTCACCCTCGACTACGAGACCTTCTGCAACGAGGATATGGCGCCCTTCGATTGCAACTGCGGCTCATCCTGCTGCCGCGGCCGGGTCACTGGAAAGCACGGGAACTCGGTGGACATGCGCGAGCGCGAAGCAGAAGCACCAGGCGACTCACACGGCGCGCCGGGCGACTCACGTAGCGCGCCGGGCGACTCACGTAGCGCGCCGGGCGCTTAGCAATGACCTCGAACACGCGCAGCGGATCCCTCGTGCGTCAGTTGTTGCCTTACCTGCGCCCGCAAATGCCGGTGATTCTTGTACTGGCAGGCGGCCTTCTCCTCGAGGCCTGCTACGAGATCGCCGTTCGCTTCAGCCTCAAGTTCATCGTCGACAGCGCAATCGTGGAACGCGACGGCGGCCGCCTGGTCACGATCCTCGTGCTGCTGGTCGCAGGCGCCCTGATCTACACCGCGCTGTGCCTTTTCACAGACTGGCTCTGGGCGCGCACCGGCGGGCGGATCATCAATGCAATCCGGCACGACCTGTTTGTCCATATGCAGTATCTGCCCATGGGGTTCTACGGGCGCCACCGCAGCGGTGATCTTGCAGCCCGCTTTAGTGCCGACGCGGCCTTGGTGGAAGGCGGCATTGTCATCGCCCTTCCGGTGGGATTGCTCGGGCTCGTCGAAATCGTGTTGACCCTGATCGTGATGGCTCAGATCAACCTCACCCTGTGCGTGCTTGCCACGATCGGCATGTTTCTCTGCCTGATTTCTCCGAAACCCGTGCACCGGATTGCGGTGGGCGCGGGGTTCGGGCTGCGCTCGCTGGAAGGAAAACTCTCCGGCCACGTTCAGGAAAACATCGCCGCCCAGAACGTTGTCAAAGCCTACGGACTGGAACGCAGCGCGCAGAAGGAGTTCCAGCGCCGTCTGGACGAGCTGCTCAAGGTGCTGTCACGCGCGAACTTTCTTTCGTACATCGTGCAGCGCCTGCCAAATCTTGTATTCCTGATGCTTCAACTCACCGGATTCGCGGTCGGAGCCTGGCTCGCCATCGAAGACCAGATCACCGTCGGCGATCTGGTGTCCTACCAGGCCTTGCTGCTTGGCCTGAACACTGCGTTGTACAACATCACCTGGATGTTTCCCTCGCTGATCGAGGCGGTCGCGGGCTACCGCCGCATCCGCGAAGTTCTCGACGAACCCGCGAGCCGCACCGAGACCGACGGCGCAACCGACCTTCCCCCTCTGGCGAGCGCGATCACCTTCGAGCGGGTGGGCTTTGCCCACGCCGGCGCAGCGCCCGTGCTTCCCGAACTGTCGATCACCATTCCGCGCGGTCAGTACGTCGCAATCGTAGGTCACAGCGGCGCGGGAAAAAGCACGATCGTCGGCTTGCTGCTGCGATTCATCGACGCGCAGCACGGCCGGATTCTCTTTGACGACATCGATATACGTTCCGCGAGTCTCGCGTCATTGCGCGGTCAGATCGGCCTGGTGGAACAGGAAGCGATGCTGTTCGAGCTTTCGGTCCGCGAAAACATACTTCTCGGACGCCCCGGCGCAAGCGATGCGGACATTGTCGAGGCGGCGCGCGCGGCCGGCATACACGAATTCATAGCAGGCCTGCCCGACGGGTACAACACCTTGTGCGGCGAGTCGGGTGGCCGTTTTTCAGGCGGCGAGCGGCAGAGGATCGCACTCGCTCGCGCGCTCGTCAGAAAGCCCGCTGTGCTCATACTCGACGAAGTGTCGGCGGCGCTTGATGCGAGTACGGAAGCACGCATTGCCGAGACCATCGAGACCTTGCGCGGCGCATGCACCATCATCGCGGTCACCCACAGGCTGGCGCTTGCCACTCGAGCCGACCGCGTCGTCGTGCTCGAGGAAGGACGGATCATCGAGGACGGGTCTCACGACGAGTTGCTTGTTGCGGGCGGCGTCTACGCCAGAATGTGCTCGGATACCGGCATGAACGGCGCTGTCGCGCCATGAATGCCATGCGCCCGCTGGTCCCGGTATTCGCTCCGTATGCGGCACCCGCCGCTGTGCCGGTTGCGAACGACTACGACACGCCGGAGTTTCGCGCCGATGTACGCTCCTGGCTCGCACCGTTGCCGGTGGACTGGGACTGGGTCGAGGTCACTTCGGAAGGCGTGCAGCGGGTCGTTGATGCCGCGGCCGATGCGGCGCGAACACGGCCGGTGGTGGTGCTCAATCTTTGCGACGGCACCGAGGACGATGGATATCCCGGCATATCCGTGGTCCGTGCGCTGGAGGCCGCCGGACTCCCTGCCACCGGAGCGGACTCGGGTTTCTACGAGATTTCCACGTCCAAGCTCGCAATGAAAAGGCGCTTCGCCGCTGCCGGGGTAAGCACCTCGCCCTGGGTGGAGATTCGCAAGCCGGCGATCGACGTTGCGCGTGCCGGGTTGGAACTTGGCTGGCCGCTGTTCCTGAAACCGGATACCTCGGCAGCAAGTGTCGGGATAAGCCAGAAGTCCGTGGCACGAACGCTCACCGAGGCAGTCCGGCAGGCCGAAGCCCTTCTTAAGGGAATGCACGGGGGCGAGTTTGACCGATGCGGCATCTACGCCGAGAATTTTCTCAGCGGACGTGAATTCACCGTACTCCTGCAAAGCACCGGCGACATGCAGGAACCGGTGCGCGTCTATCCACCCTGCGAGCGTGTGTTTCATTCTGCGCTGCCGGTCGAGGAACGGTTCCTGAGCTTTG
>CANIEV010000100.1 GCA_947466535.1 Betaproteobacteria bacterium | reverse complement strand
TTCGCGCATCAAATCGTCGTGCGGCACCACCTGATTCACCATGCCGATGCGAAGCGCCTCCTGCGCATCGAAGTGGTCACCGGTGAGCGCCCAGCGGTTGGCCGCCTTCCAGCCGCACAGCGCGGTGAAAAGAAAACTCGAATTCGAGACGTGCCGCACCTCGGGCTGCGCGAACACCGCCTTGTCCGAAGCAAGGGTGATGTCGGCGGCGAGCTGGTACCAGAAGCCCGCCCCCATCGCCCAGCCGTTGACTGCTGCGATGATCGGTTTGCCAAGGCGCCACATGTGCGTCCATTTCTCCGAGCGCGAGCCGTCGCTGCGCTGCCAGTGCTCGAGGTACTCCGCGAGCGGCTTGCCCGCGGGGTCGAGCACGTTGCGGCCGTCCTTCGACGGCTCGAGGTTGTAGCCGGCGCAGAAGGCGATGCCGCTGCCGGTGAGCACGATCACCCGGACCTTCGGGTCGGCATCGGCGACATCGAAGGCCCGGTGCAGTTCGTCTTCCATCGCCATTGAAAACGAGTTCATCCGCTCCGGGCGATTCAGCGTGATCGTTGCAACGCCGGCTTCGATCTCGTAGAGCAGATCCTTCCAGGCGGCGGCAGGCTTACTCGACCGTGATTTTCGCGTCATCGATGATCGCCTTGTAACGCTTGGAAGCGGTGATGATCCATTGGGTGAATTCCGCCGGCGATTCGCTCACCTGCACGGTGATGCCGCGCTCGGTCATCTTGTCGTTCATCGCACGGGTCTTCATGATCTTCACCACCTCTGCAAACAGCAGGTCGATGATCGGCTGCGGCGTGCCGGCAGGCGCGGCCAGGCTGAAGGAGGACTCGATCTGCTCGAGGCTCGCAAAGCCGGACTCCCGCAGGGTCGGAACCTCCGGCGTGTCCGCCACGCGCGCGGGGGTGGACACCGCGAGCGCCCTGACCTTTCCGCCCTTGATCAGCGGCATCGCCGAACCGTAGGCGCCAAAGCCCACATCCACGGTGCAGCTCATGATGTCGGCCATCGCCGGGGGCACGCCCTTGTAGGGCACATGGGTCATTTCGAAGGACATGCCTTTTTTCAGCATTTCGCCGGCGAGGTTCATGGTCGTGCCGTGGCCGGTGGAGGCGTAGGTGGTGGGCGTTTTGCGCGCGTGCGCCGCAAGTTCGGCGAGCGTCGACACCGGGAGCTTGGGGCAGGCGATCACATAGAACGCGGTCTTCACCAGCATGGTGATCGGCGCGAAGTCCTTGAGCGTGTCGTACCCCACCGACTTGTAGAGCAGCGGGTTGGTGACCAGCGGCGCCTCGGTGGCGAAAAACAGCGTGTAACCGTCGGGCGCGGATTTCGCCACGTAGGCCGCGCCGATGCTGCCGCCTGAGCCTGCGCGGTTCTCCACGATGAACTGCTGGCCGAAGCGGATGGTGAGCTCGTTGGCGAGAATTCGCGCCACCACATCGGGACCGCCGCCCGCGAGAAAGGAAACAACAAACTTCACCGGCTTGTTCGGGTACTGGCCCTGGGCCGACACCCCCGCGGCAAGACTCGCCGCGATGCAGAACAACAACAGCGAAAGAAGTTTCCTCATGATCATGTTTTCCCGTTGTGCTTGTGAATCAGGCCCTGAACCCGTCCGGCGAATTCCGCGTACCGCCCCGTTTGAAGACAGTTCCTAGTCCGCGTCCGGACGCTTGTAGTCCTTCTTGTCCTTCTGCGCCTTGAGCCAGCCGTCGACATCGCCGGTCGGGTCGACCGCGATCGACTGGCGCTCACCCACCAGCTGGTCGAGACGGATCGCATCGCGAAGCGAAAAGTCGCGGCCCATCTGCACCGCGATCTTGTGGTGCTGCAGCGGCGCGAGGTGGCAGGTGGCAATCTGCCGCGCGATGCCGTTGGTCGTATCCTCGAGCGAGACGGCCGGGGCGCACATCGACACCAGGCCGATCCGCTCGGCCTCGATGCCGCTCATGTTGCGCCCGGTGAGCGCGATGAGGGATGCCTTCTTGATCGGGATCTGCGCATGGAACAGGGTGCTGGTCGCGATCTCGCCGAAGCTGCCGCGGGGCATCTCGGGCATGCCAATCTGCGCGTCCTCGGCCGCGATCACCAGATCGTGCACGTTCATCAGCCCCATCGACCCGCCGAGGCAGAAGCCGTGCACCTGTGCGATGGTGATGCGCGGGAAGTCGCGGAATTCCTCGTTCAGCCTTGTCGTGATCGCCGGGCGGTCGAAATCGCGCAGCGGTTCGTGGTCGAGGTGGTGCAGAAAGTGCAGGTCGAGGCCGGCGCTGAACGACTTGCCCGCGCCCTTGGTGATCACGACCTTCAGCCCCTTGTCGGCACGGATGATCTCCAGCGCTTCAAAGAAGTATTGAACCAGCGTGCCGTTCTGCGCGTTGTGCTTGTCCGGCCGGTTGAGCACGATACGTGCGACGCCGGCGTCCTCCATGCGCTCGAGGTAAAGCTCGGGCCATTCCTTGAGCAGTTTCCAGGTGACAGACATTCCGACTCCTCTCTCTTTTGCCGTTGACGGCAGTGTTGTTTTCGATTTCCGACCTGCGTCCCGCGGCGGTCGCCCGCCGCTTTCCGCGTTGTCCCTACTGCACCTTCAATCCCATCAGGTTCGCAATCAGGTTGCGCTGCATCTGCGAGGTGCCCGCGCCGATCGTCGAGGCGCGCGCGTCGCGGAAGTAGCGCTGCATGTCGTACTCCATGCTGTAGCCGTAAGCACCCATGATCTGCATGCCCTGATTCACAAGCTTCACCTGCGCCTCCGAAGCGAAGAGCTTCGCCATGGTGATCTCGCGCAGCGCATCCTTTCCTGACGCGAGCATCCAGGCGGCGCGCCAGGTGAGCAGCTTCGCCGCCTCCACCTCGGTCTGCATGTCGGCGAGCATATGCGCGATTGCCTGGAAGGTGCCGATCGGCCGGCCGAACTGGCGCCGCTCCTTCGCGTACGCAAGTGCTAGATCGAGGATCGCCTCGAGGTTTCCGCAGTATCCGGCGGCAATCGTCATGCGTTCGACCTGCAGACCGCTCAGCACGCAGTCCCAGCCCCCGTTTTCCCCGCCGACGAGGCGATCGGCCGGTACGCGCACGTCATCGAAGAATATCTCGTAGGTGCCGACGCCGCGCCTGCCGAGCATGTCGAGCTTGCGCAGCTTCAGTCCGGGCGTGTCGTTGTCGACAAGAAACAACGAGATTCCCTTGCGGTAGTTCGCCTGCAGGTCGGTTTTGGCGTAGACGTTGATCACGTTGTTCTTCGCCCCGGCGCCGGTCGCCCAGAGCTTCTGCCCGCTGATCACCCAGTGATCGCCGTCGCGCCGTGCGCTGGTGCGCATCGCACCGACATCGGAACCCGCGTCGGGCTCGGACATCGATACCGACATCTTCACCTCGCCCGAGAGAATGCGCGGGATCCACCAGGCGCGCTGCGCCTCGCTACCCTTGCGCGCGACGTTCAGTCCGCAGAAGACGCAGTTGCTGTAGGCGGTGAACAGGTCGAAGCTCTTGCGCCCGAGTTCCTCCGCGACGATGGTGATGTCGATCGCGTTGCCGCCGAGCCCGCCGTACTCCTCCGGGAAAGGCATCTGCAGCAGCCCCATCTCGACCCAGGCGTCGTAGAGCTCGTACGGATAGCTCTGTTCCTCGTCCATGCGGCGGCAGTAATCCGGGGTGGCAAGCGCATCCATGCGCCGGCGCACGCTCTCGCGCAGCAGGTTCTGTTCTTCGGTGAAGGAAAAGTCCATGGGTGTCCGTTGTCAGACGATGCCGAGTTCGCGAAGCCGCGCGATCCGCGCCGGAGCAAGACCGGCTTCGCGCAACACCTCGTCGGTATGTTCGCCCAGCACCGGCGGCGGGCGAAAATCCACATCGCGTGATGCATCGACATGCACCGGCCGGTGCGTGGTGCGCACCGTGCCTTTCTCCGGGTGCTGCAGATCGTGGAACACATCAAGATGGCGGATCTGCGGATCGCCTTCGAGTTCCTGCAGCTCGTGCTCGGGTGCGAATGGCACGTCCTCGCGTTCGAGCAGCGGAATCCACTCCTCGCGCGTGCGGGTGCGAAAGATGTCTTTCAGTTCGAAGGCGATCGCCTCGTAGTCACGCACGCGCGCCGCACGGCCGGCGTATTTCTCCGCCCAGTCGGCGCGGTCGATCACCCGGCACAGCGACTGCCAGAACTTGTCGGGCGAGGACATGTGCAGCCCGATGCGCTTGCCGTCGCGGCAGGTGAGGTTGTAGGCCTGCGAGTTCGCGCCGCGAAGGTAGATCGGCACCGGTTTGCCGGTCGCGAGGTAATGCGACATCGCCTCGGTGCCGAACGAGAGCGTCGCCTCGAGCATGTTCACCTCGACGAGGTGGCCCTTGCCGCTCCGATCGCGCTCGTGCAGCGCAGAGAGCACGCCCATTGCCGCGTAGTAGCCTGTGACCGGGTCCGCGATGGCCGGGCCGATCGTCCGCGGCTCGTCGCCCTGGCGATAGCGGCTCATCCAGCCCGAGAGCGCCTGGCCGACATTGTCGAAGGCGGGGCGGTCGGCGTACGGCCCGTCGGGGCCAAAGCCTGTGATCGAGCAGTACACGAGCCGGGGATTGATCTCGCGCATCGCCTCGTAGCCGATGCCGAGCTTCTCCGGCACGCCCGGACGGCTGTTGAGCACCAGCACATCGGTCGCTCGCACGAGTTCCTTCAGTACCTCAAGGCCCTCCGCGTGGGCGTAGTCGAGCAGCAGCGAACGCTTGTTGCGGTTATGCGCCTGGAATTGCGGGCTGTAGAGGTCGTCGCGCAAGGCGCGGAACGGATCGCCGCCCGGCCGCTCCACCTTGACCACGTCGGCACCGAAGTCCGCCAGCAGCATCGCGGTGTAGGGCCCGGTGATGAAACCGCCGAGGTCGAGAACGCGGATGTCGTGAAGCAGCTTCATGAACCTCCGCCCGCGTCAAGGCCGCGCCTTGCGTGCGATGCCTCAGTCCGCATACACGCCCGCGGCCTTGATGACCGGCGCCCATTTCGCGACTTCGGAACGGAAGTAGGCGGCGAAGCCGTCCGGCCCGGCGCGCTCGACCGCCACCGGCTGCACGCCGAATTCCGCCAGCCGCCTGGAGAACGCCGCATCACCCAGCGCGCCTTTCAGTGCGGTGGCAAGCGTATCCACCACCGACCGCGGCGTACCCCTTGGCACGAGCAGGCCGTACCAGACCGCGAGTTCGAAGTCGGCGAGGCCCGACTCGGCAAGGGTGGGAAGTTCGGGCAAGCTGGATACGCGGCTCTTCAGCGACACCGCGTAGCCCTTGATCGCGCCACTGCGGATATGCCCGGAGGTGGTGGTGGTCTGGTCGCACTGCACGTCGATCCGACCGCCGAGCAGGTCGTTCATCGCCGGCCCCGACCCGCGATAGGAAATCACGTTCATTTCGGTCTTGAGCGCGCCCATGAACAAGAGCCCGCAAAGGTGCGAAGCGGAGCCCACGCCCGCGTTGCCGAATGTGGTCTTGTTGCCATTGGCCCGGATGAACGCCAGAAGTTCGCGCGCATCGGCGACAGCAAGGTCCTTGCGTCCGACGATGCTCATGGGCACCTCGCCTATCATGCCGACGGTGTCGAACGCCTCCACCGGGTGATAGGGCAGCTTGCGATACAGGGCGACGCTGGTGGATTGCCCGATGTGGGTGAGCAGTACCGAATACCCGTCGGGCCGCGCCTGCGCGCCCTTGGCCGCACCGAGGGTTCCACCGGCGCCGCCCACGTTGTCCACGATCATCTGCTGCCCGAGAGGCGCGGTCATGTATTGCGCCACGAGGCGCCCGAGCGCATCACTCGGCCCGCCCGCGGGGAACGGCACGATCAGCGTCACCGGACGCGACGGGAACGTCTGCGCCTGGACGGCCGTCGTGCTTGCTGCGAGGAGACATGCGACGACGTGAAATGCGGCGAGGATTCGAACTGCCTTGTTCATGGTCGGAATTCCCGGAAAACGGAAAACGCAACGGTGCTCATGCGGACATGTCCTGGAACGCCAGCAGGAAGCCGAGATACGCCGCCGCACCCTGCACCAGCGCGCTCACCGGCAGGCGCTCCTCGTCGGTATGCCACATGCCCTGTTCGCCCGGTCCCCACATGGACGCCTCGCAGCCCTTGAGCACCAGCAGTCCCGCATCGACGCAGCCGTGGCTTGCGAATGTGCCCGGATCCGCGAGTCCCATGCGTGCGAAGCCGGCGCGCGCGCAGCGCATGAAAAGCCCGTCAACCGGAATCTCCGCCGGGTGCTGGAACGCGCCGGCGCGGACCTGCAGCGCGTTCGCGGGCAGGTTCTCTGCCCACGCGGGCATGCCGGCGAGCGCCTGTTCGATCTGGTGCAGCGCCTGCAGGGGATCCTGCCCCGGCAGCAGGCGCCGATCGAAGGTGAGCGCCACCCGGTCCTGGATCGTGTGGGTGGCTTCGGGGTAGCTGCGAATCGCGGTCGGCGTGAGGGTCGCGCGGCCGAGCAGCGGATGCTCGTCATCGCCGATGTCCAATGCGGCGAGCCGCGCCAGCACCGCCTGCGCGCCGACAATCGCGTTCACGCCGGCCCAGGGCGTGGAACTGTGGCTGCTCTTGCCGCGCACCTCGACATGCACATCCAGCCTGCCCTTGTTGGCAAGCGCAATCTTCCCGCCCGAGCCGATCGCGACGATCGCCGCCTGCGGCATGCGATCGATCGCACCGAGCAGCGAATCGGCCGCCTTGTGCTGCCCGGTCTCGCCCGCGGTGCTGACCGCGAGGATGAGGCGACAGCGCGGGTTGCTTGTCGCCGCCGCATGAAAAGCCGCCACCGCCGCGGCAAGCGCGCCCTTCTGCTCGGCCACGCCGCGGCCGCGCAAGGCCGGTTCCGCCCCGCCCAGAAGCTCACCCGCGAACGGCGATTTCATGCTCGATGCGGGATGCGTCATCGCATAGGCGAGCAGCATCGCCGCGCGCGGCGCATCGACGGGGCCGGCTTCGGCGATGAGATTGCCCATTGCATCGCGGCGGCAGCGATGCCCGAGTCCCTCGAGCAGAGGCTGCACGCACTCGCCGATGAACGACTGGACGGCGGGATCGGCCTCGAGCAGCGCCGTCTGCTCGCTCGGCCGGCGCACGAAGGTCTGTGCCCATTCGATCAGGCGCTCTTCGGGCACGACACGCAGGAGTTCGTTCATCATGGTCATGGGCCCCTCAGCGACGCGGCATGGTGGGTGGATAGGACATCAGCACCGAACCGGCGTCGACCACGAGTTCCTGCCCGGTCACGTTGCGCGCGCGGTCGCTTGCCATGAAGAGCGTTGCATCGGCGATGTCCTCGTCGGTGGAGATGCGGCGCAATGCGCAGTTGCTTTCGTAGAATTCGCGCACGTCGTCATAGCTGCGCCCGACGCGCTCGGCGGTGGCATTCAGCACGCCCTCCAGCCGCGGACCCTCGACGCTGCCCGGAATGACGAGGTTGATGCCCACGCCGTGCGGCCCCGCCTCGAGCGCGGCGCTCTTGGTCAGGCCGCGCAGCGCCCACTTGGAGGCCGAATAGACGCCGCGGTAATCCTTGCCCGAGAGCCCGTAGGTGCCACCGATGTTGACCACGCGCCCGGCCTTCTGCTTGACCATCACCGGCAGCACGTATTTCATGGAAAGGAACAGGCCCTTCACGTTCACATCCATCACGCCGTCGTACTCGTCCTCGCTGTGTTCCCAGATCGTCTTGTTGAACGGGCCGGAGACGCCGGCGACGTTCACCAGAACGTCGATCCGCCCGCCGAAGGCGGCAAGCGTTTCGTCCACCAGGGCGCGCATGTCGGCCGCCTGCACCAGATCCGCCCGGATGACCTTCGCGCTTGCACCGAGGGCGCGGCACTCGGCGGCGACCGGCTCGATCGCGGCGGTGTCGCGCCCGGCGAGCGCGAGCCGCGCGCCCTCGCGCGCGAAGGCGAGCGTGATCGCCCGGCCCATGCCCTTGGCGGGGCCGGTGATGATCACCACCTTGTCCTTGAACTCCATCCCACTCCTCCCCTTGTTTTTGGCGGGACCGCGGCGCTCCGCTTTCGCGCAGCGACTCCGAACTAAACCACTGCGGCTCTCCGTTCTAGGTGCAAAGCTCCAGCTTCAGCTGTTCCAGAAATTCCTCGCAGCGCGCGAGCTGCTCGAGCTCGATGTACTCATCGGGCTTGTGCGCCTGCTCGATCGAGCCCGGCCCCAGAACGATGGCCGGCACACCGGCACGCTGGAAATGCCCGCCGTCGGTGCCAAAGGACACATGCCCGGTCTTCATGCTGCGTGCGAGCCGGGTGCCGAGATAGGTGAGCCGGTCATCCGCCGGCGTATCGAGATCCGGCGTATCGGCCACCATCTCGATGCTTATGCCGGCGTCGGCGGCACGCTGCTTCATTTCCGGTTCCAGCGCCTGCGCAAAACTGCGCACCCGCCCGATCGGCTCCTCCGCGTTCATCCCCGGCAAATAGCGAATGTCGAACTGGAACTCGCATTCGAGCGGGATGATGTTGGTGGCGGTGCCGCCCGATATCAGGCCGGTGCTCATCGTGGCGAAGGGGACGGCGAAATTCTCGTTGCGGGGTCCGGACTCGCCAAGTTCGCGCGCAACCTCACGGATGCGCGCGACGATCAGCGAGGCGTATTCGATCGCGTTCACGCCGCTGGGCGTCATCGAGGAATGCGCCTCCAGGCCGCGCACCCGGCAACGGTACCAGCGCGCCCCCTTGTGCCCGATCATCACCTGCATCAGCGTCGGCTCGCCGATGATGCAACCGGCGGGCCGGATGCCGGCCCGCGCCATGTCCTCGACCAGGAACGGCACGCCGAGGCAACCCACTTCCTCATCGAAGGTGAACGCGAGATGCAACGGTCGCTTGAGCGGCGCCGCGAGAAAAGCGGGTACCGCTGCCAGCACGCAGGCGATATAGCCCTTCATGTCGGCCGAGCCGCGGCCGTAGAGCCGGCCATCCTTCTGCACCGCCTTGAACGGATCGGTATGCCAATCCTGGCCGTCGATCGGCACCACATCGGTGTGGCCGCAAAGCACCAGTCCGCCCTCCGCGGGTCCCGGCCCCGCGTGCCCCAGGGTGGCCAGCAGGTTCGCCTTGCCGCGCGACTTGTCGTAGGTGAGGCGCGATCCGATTCCGAGCGTACTCAGGTGGTCGCGCGTCCACTCGATCAGCCCGAGGTTGGAATTGCGGCTGACGGTGTCGAACCCTATCAGCGTCTCGGCGATCGAGATCGTGCTGGAACTCGGGGACGATTCCGTGCGCATGGGTTCACCGGTTGCCAACAGGACGATCCTTGCCGCTTGCGCGATAAATGAATGCCGACGGGAGGCGGTGCAGCGATTCGCACCGCAGAGCCGGCTGCGCCGGCTTGAAACGATGCTTGCACGCGCTCTCGATGCCTGTCAATCGCTGAAATACATTGGTGCACGCTGCGCACGGTTCGTGCACGCGCGGGCACTTCCGCGGGAGCGAAAATTACGCTTCTGTATTCCGGAATCCTGAACAATTAACGCAAAACCCCTTTACCCGCGCGACAAAGCGGGCGATTCACGATCAAAAATGGTTCATTTCCAGGCGCGAGGGGGTGCGTACCGATCGACTTACCGGGCAGGGCGCTTCGCCGCCTTCTTTTTCACCGCGGGCTTGGTCGCTTTCTTCACCGCCGCCTTCGTGGACGCGGCTTTCTTCGCGGCCTTGCGCTTGGGCTTGAGCTTGGCCGAGACGATGTAGTCGGGCGCCTGGTAGATCCACTCGAGCGCGTCGTAGTAGCTCTGCGGCTTCTGCCCGCGGTACATGTCGTTGCGAACGAGGCGCTCCACGCCGCCTGCGTGATAGATGCGCCCGAGCATCTGCGCCGAGAGCTGGACTCGCGCGGTGCGGGCAAGCCTCAGATCCTGGTACTCCTTGAACGCTTTCGCGAAGTCGCCGTTGTTGCGCTCGGCCATTACCGCGAGGCACACACCGTCCTCCATCGCCATGCAGGCGCCCTGCGCGTAGTACTGGATCATCGGATGCGCGGCGTCACCGAGCAGCGTGACCGGCCCTTGAGTCCAGTTGCCCACCGGCTCGCGAAACCGCAGGTTCCAGCGGCGGAAGACCTTGGGCACACGCATCAGCGACATGATCTTGTCGCAGTTGTGCTCGAACAGCGGCAGCACTTCCTTGGGCGAGGCCTGTTCATTGTGGGCGGCAATTTCCGTGTCGCGAACGACGGTAGCCACAAGGTTGAAGAGCTTCCAGCCGCGCAGCGGGTAGTGAACGATGTGGGTGTTCGGCCCGGCCCAGAGGGTCGCCGCGGGCCAGCGCAGATCCTTCGGCATGTCCCCGAGGTTCAGCACCGCGCGATAGCACATGTGGCCGGACACCGGCGGCTCGCCGTCGCCCACGATCTGCTGGCGTACCGCGGAACGCAGGCCGTCGGCGCCCACCAGCGCGAGCGCATGGATGCGTTCGCGTCCTGCGACGTCCACCGAGACACCGTTGTTCTCGTGGCGAAAGCCTGTGACCTTGCTGTGCGTGTGCAGTTCCACCAGCGGGCTGCGGCGACAACCCTCCAGCATCGCGCTATGGATGTCGGCGCGATGGATCACCGCGTAGGGATTGCCGAAGCGGCTGCGGAACGCGCGGCCGGTCGGAATGTCGATGATGCGCTCCTCCGTGAGGCCGTCGATCAGCTGAATCCTGTCCATCATCACCGCGTTCTTTTTTACCAGCGCCCCGACCCCCAGAGCGTCGAAGACGTGAAATGCGTTCGGTCCGAGCTGTATGCCGGCACCGATTTCGCCGAACTCGTGCGCCTGCTCGAGCACGGTGACGCGGAATCCGCGCTGCGCGAGGCCGAGAGCCGCAGCAAGGCCTCCTATGCCGCCGCCTGCGACCACCACCGGTTTCTCGTTGCGCGCCTTGATTGCCATGGTTCGATTCCTCCGCCGTTGTGCCTGAATTATGTTGTCGTTTGCCGAATTACTGCAGGACTGCCGCAAAGATGCGCAGCATACTGCGTAATTATTTTCCCATGCCGGTTATCTGCGTGCCATTGAGGCATGTCAAAGAAAAAACGGCCGCGGGGGTTACCCGCGGCCGAAAGAATACAAGGCTTCGTTCGACTGCCTTTTCTCGCGTCGGGGCGGATGTGCGCATCCGCCCGGCGACGAAGCCGGTTGAAGGATCAACCTGCGGAGATCAGCCTGCGCGAACCTCCGCGCCGGCGCCGGACCTGCGGCGGGACCCATCGACCGACTTCTTTCCTGTCGCGCCCGCGCAGGTGGCTGCACAGACAGACGCGGCACCGCTTTCCGTGTTGTTTCCAACGGTAGCGGCGAAGCTCAGCAATCGACTAGACATCGGATCACCCCCTTTCTGAAGACCGGCACATGCCGTGGGCGAAAGATAGCAGAGGAAAATCACATCAACAATCGCGCTGGATGACGCCCGGCTGACGACCGCGGGATACGGCTGGACGAGAATCAGCAGAACGTGATTCGGCTCGACAGGGGTCAGGCGCGTCGCCGGGGCCGAAGCTGGTAGCCGATCACCGAGCCGACAACGACGACGCCACCCACGATCTGCCACGGACCGAGGGATTCGCCCAACAGCAGCCAGGCCATGCTCGCAACCGCCACCGGCTCGATATTCATGCCGATCGCGGTCTGGGTGGCGCCGAGCCGCGATGCGAGCAGGAACACGCCGCTGATGCCGATCGCGTAGAAGGCGGCCAGCCCCACCAGTCCCGCCCAGCCCGCGCCGTTCGACGGAAAGTGCCAGGCGCCGGTGACCGAGGTGGTGACGACGAAAATCCCAGCAGCGGTGCTGAGCATGAAAAATGTCCGAAGCGGCGCCGCGATGTCCGGGGCAAGCCGCGGGGCCAGCACGAGCGCGGCGGTGAATGCGACCGAGGCCCCGAACGCGCAGGCAACGCCGGTGAGGCTGACATCCGTCTGCACGCCAAGCACCAGCGCGAGACCGGCGAACGCGGTGCCAAGCGCGCCGAACAGCCACAGGGTCGGACGCTCGTCGCCAAGCAGCGTGCTCGCCACGCCGGTGAGAAACGGGAAGGTGTAGAAAACGAGGATCGCGAGCGTCACCGGCATCAGCGACACCGAGGCCTGGATCAGCACCGTCTGGATCGCGATCAATACCCCGAGCAGCAGGGTTGAGCGGAACTGCAGCGGCAAGGGAAACACCCGCCTGCCGAGCACGGCGAGCAGGCAGAACAGCAGCACGCTCGCGGTGAGTGAGCGAACCGATGCGGCGGTGGCGACGTTCACGCCGTTGGCAAAGGCAAGCCGCGAACTCGCGTGCCCGGTGCCAAGGCTGATTGCCATCAGGATCAGGCCGGCAAACGGCATCCAGTTGGAGCGCCCCGCCGCCTGTTCGCTCATGGCGCTTCCTGTTCGGCCTTGGGATCACGCGCGAGCAGCTGCTCCACAGCCTTCGACGGATGCACGCCACGGAACAGCACGCCGCACACTGCATCCACGATCGGCATGTCCACATGAAGGCTGGCGGCAAGCCGCTGCACCTCCTGCGCCGAGTGCACGCCCTCGGCCACATGGCCGAGATCGGCGAGGATGTCCTCGAGGCTGCGGCCGGTGGCAAGCAACAGACCGACGCGGCGATTGCGCGACAGGTCGCCGGTGCAGGTGAGTATCAGATCGCCCGCGCCCGCCAGGCCCATCACGGTCTCCGACCGGCCGCCGAGACGCGCAGCGAGACGGCCGATCTCAGCCAGCCCGCGGGTGATCAGCGCAGCGCGCGCGTTGAGTCCGAGGCCGAGGCCGTCGCAGACGCCGGTGGCGATCGCCATCACGTTCTTAACTGCGCCGCCGATTTCCACGCCGGCGACGTCGTCGCTGTAATAGATACGCAATGCCGGTTGATGCAGTTCGAGCGCGGTATCGCGCGCGAAGCCTTCGTCCTTTGATGCGAGCACCAGCGCGGTCGGTTTGCCGCGCGCGACTTCGGCGGCGAAGCTCGGCCCCGAGAGCGCGCCGGAGGCAGACCGGCCGCCCCATTCTTCGGAAACGATCTGGTGCGGAAACTTGGCGCTGCCGCGCTCGAAGCCCTTGCACGCCCAGAGCAGGGGCAGATGCACTTTGTGGTCGCGAAGGCGCACGAGCGACTCGCGCAGGCCGGCCGTCGGCGTCACGATAAGCACAAGTCCGGCGCCGTCGAGCGCGGCGGTCATGTCCGACACCGGATGCACCGCAGCGGGCAAGGTGACGTCGGGCAGATAGTGCGGATTGAGGCGCGTGGACGCCATCGCACGCGCCTGGTCCGCATCACGCGCCCAGAGAGACACCTCGTGGCGCGCGGCGAGAGCGACGGCCAGAGCCGTGCCCCAGGCGCCCGCCCCGACGACGGTGATTTTCATGGAGTGGTCGAAGCGCCGGGGCTAGAGGCCCCAGACCTGACTGATGCGCACGAAGCCGGTCTGGCCGTCGCGATGCTTCACCCGTGCCCACCCGGTGCCGTTGGTCTCGGCGAATTCAAGCGCCACGCCCTGCTGCGCGCGGAACACCACGGCGGCGTTCTCCGCAGGCTTGTCGCGTATTTCGGCAGTCGCCGCGGTCACCACCACCGTGCGCAGCTCGGCGAGCGCCTTCTTCTCCACCCAGACGAGATCGCCGGCGACATCGCGCACTCGGGCCCACTGGTCGATGTTCACTATGATCTCGACCGGGTAGTAGCGGCTGGCGACGAACATCTTCTTTGCCTTCGTGGAAGGCGCATCGTAGAGCATCGTGCCGTTCTCGCCGATCGAACGGTATTCGCCCGCCCAAGCGGATGCCGCACCGAATCCTGCGCAGCAGACCAGGGCTACTGCGAAGCAGGCAAGGGCAGCAGCCGTGATCCGGGCGGCAAGCATGGGGTTCGGACTCAGTTCGCGCTCAATGCGCTATCTGGATTTTCGGCGCCTGATCCGCGGCTTGGGCAAGCTGCTGCTGGAACATCGCGTCGAAGTTCACCGGCGCGAGCAGCACCGGCGGAAAGCCCGCCCGGGTCACGGTGTCGGATATGGTCTCGCGCGCGTAGGGGAAGAGCACGTTGGGGCAAACCACGCCGAACACCGGAGCCATTTCCTCGTCGGGGATGCCGACGATGCGGAAGATGCCCGCCTGCACCGCCTCGACCAGGAACAGGGTCTTGTCACCGGCACGCGCGGTGACGGTGATGCTGAGCGTCACCTCGAACAGGCCCTCTGCGGCGGGGGTCATGCCCTGGCCAAGCTGCACTTCGAGCTGCGGCGTATCACCCGAAAGAAACACCTGCGGGGCGCCGGGGACTTCGAGCGACAGGTCCTTGACGTAGATCTTCTCGATGCTGAATGCCGCTTGTTCGTCGCTCACGAAAAACTCCTTGGTTGTGCTTCTGCTGCGGTCACCCATCCAACATTCGTGGACCGCGGATTGTCGATATTTTCCTGCGGCTATTGCGACGCGCCACCCTCGAGAAGCACATCCAGTTCGCCCTTGCGATCGAGTTCGACCAGGTCGTCGCATCCGCCCACATGACGCTCACCGATCCAGATCTGCGGCACGGTGTGGCGGCCGGACTTCTGCATCATCTCCACGCGACGCTCGGGCTCGCGATCGACGAGAATCTTCTCCAGGTCGGACACGCCCTTTGATTTGAGCAGCGCCTCCGCGCGATGGCAGTAGGGGCACCAACCGGTCGCATACATGAGCACTCGAGCCATGATCCTCGCTTCCCGTTACGCCTTTTCGGTGGGCAGGCTGGCGGCCTTCCAGGCGGCGATGCCGCCCGAAAGACCGACCGCCTGTGTGAAACCCTTGTTGCGCAGCGTCGCCGCCGCCGGACCCGATCGGCTGCCGCTTTCGCAGGTGACGATCACCGGCCGCTCCTTGAACTTCTCGAGCTCGCCCGCGCGCGCTTCGAGTTCGGCCGCGGGCAGGTTGCGCGCATTGAGGATGTGGCCGGATGCGTATTCCGCCGCATC
>CANIEV010000099.1 GCA_947466535.1 Betaproteobacteria bacterium | reverse complement strand
GCGCGAGGCATTGCTCAACGCCCAGTTCGATCTTGCGCAGAACGGCAAGACTGCGGTGCTCATACTGATCGGCGGTGTCGACGGTGCGGGCAAGGGGGAGACGGTCAATACCCTGAACGAATGGATGGATCCGCGTCACATCCGGACGGTGGCCTTTGGCGATCCATCGGACGAGGAGCTGGAGCGCCCGGAGATGTGGCGCTACTGGAGGTCGTTGCCGCCGCGGGGGAAAATCGGCGTCGTGTTCGGTTCCTGGTACACCCATCCGATCGTCAATCGGGTCCTGGGCAAGAGCAACGCACCGGAGTTGCAGCGCTCGATCGAGCGCATACGCAACTTCGAGCGCATGCTCGCCGATGAAAACGTGCTGGTGCTCAAGTTCTGGTTTCACCTGTCCAAGGAGCAGCAGCGAAAACGGCTGAAGGAGCTGGAATCGAGCCCCCGTACCCGCTGGCGGGTGACGCCGCTCGACTGGGAGCGATTCAAGATCTACGACAAGTTCCGCAAGGTGTCAGAACTCACGCTTCGCGAAACCAACACCGCGTACGCGCCGTGGTTCGTGGTGGAAGGGGCGGATGCGCGATACCGCTATCTCACGGCGGGCAAGGTCTTGCTCGAGGCGATGCGCAAGCGGCTGGACAGAAAGGCCGCGAAACAGGAACCCGAGGCGGCTCCGCTGGTGCCTGTGATGGACAACCTGAAACTGCTGCGCAGCCTCGACCTGACGCAGAAGATCGCGCCCAAGGCCTACGAAAAGCAGCTGGAAAAGTATCAGGGCAAGCTGAACCTGATGTCGCGCGGCAAGAAATTCAAGACACGTTCGCTGATCCTGGTATTCGAGGGCTCGGACGCGGCGGGCAAGGGCGGCGCGGTGCGGCGGATCACCGGCGCACTGGATGCCCGGCAGTACACCGTGGTGCCTGTTGCCGCACCCACCGAAGAAGAACGCGTGCAGCCGTATCTGTGGCGGTTCTGGCGGCACATACCGCGGCTTGGCCGGGTCACGATATTCGATCGCTCCTGGTACGGGCGGGTGCTGGTCGAGCGGGTCGAGGGCTTCGCGCCGGAAAGCGACTGGATGCGCGCTTACTCCGAAATCAATGATTTCGAGGAGCAGCTTGCCGAGGGCGGGGCGATCGTGTGCAAGTTCTGGCTGCAGATCAGCAAGGAAGAGCAGTTCAAGCGCTTCAAGCTGCGCGAGAAAACCTCGTTCAAACGCTTCAAGATCACCGACGAGGACTGGCGAAACCGCAAGAAATGGACCGAATACGAGGCGGCGGTGGCGGATATGGTGGACCGCACGTCGACCGAAATCGCGCCATGGACGCTGGTGGAGGCGGAGGACAAGTATTTTGCCCGCCTCAAGGTGGTCCGGACGGTGGCGCAGGCCCTGGAGCAGGCGCTTTAGGCGGTTGAGGCCTTGCCGCGCGCTTGCGGCGAGGAATGTTTTCTGTTGACGGGGCGGGCAGGGGGTTCGGTTGTTATAAACTCCATTCCTATGCGAATCCTGCTCAGCAACGACGACGGCTATTTCGCGCCCGGCCTTGCTGCTCTTGCGGAGGCGCTGGCGGGCCTGGGCGAAATCACGGTCGTGGCGCCCGAGCGGGACCGAAGCGGCGCATCGAATTCGCTCACCCTCGACCGGCCGCTGTCGGTGCGGCGTGCGGCGAGTGGGTTCTTTTTTGTCAATGGCACGCCGACTGATTGTGTTCACCTCGCGGTCACCGGTCTGCTCGACAAGCTCCCCGATATTGTGGTTTCCGGCATCAATCACGGCGCCAACATGGGCGATGACACGATCTATTCCGGAACGGTTGCCGCGGCGACTGAAGGCTACCTTCTTGGCATTCCCTCGATTGCGATGTCGCTCGCCGCGCGAGGTGCGACGCATTTTGCCTCCGCGGGACGCATCGCCCGCACGCTCGTGGAGCGCTTCCAGCGTAATGCGCCGTCGCAGCCGACGCTGCTGAACGTCAATATCCCGGATCTGCCCTTCGAGTCGTTAGGCGACATCGAGGTCACACGGTTGGGCAAGCGGCACAAGGCCGAGGGCGTGGTGAAAACAACCAACCCGCGCGGCGATACGGTGTACTGGATCGGTGCCGCCGGCGGCGCGCAGGATGCCGGGCCGGGCACGGACTTCCATGCGGTGGCGCAGGGCCGGGTATCGGTCACGCCGCTGCGCATCGACCTGACGCACCCTGACCAGATTCCGGTCGTCCGGGCATGGCTGCAGACATGAACGCTGCGGGCGCAAGCGCCGCGCGCGGCATCGGATTTACGTCGCAGCGCACGCGCGACCGCATGGTCGAGCGCCTGCGCGCAAAAGGCATAGGCGACGAGGTGGTGCTCGCCGCGATGGCGAGCGTGCCAAGGCACCTGTTTGTCGAAGAGGCGATTGCAAGCCGCGCCTACGAGGACACCGCGTTGCCAATCGGTTTCGAGCAGACGATCTCGCAGCCGTTTGTGGTGGCCCGGATGATTGAACTCATAAGGGCAGGACGCAAACTCGGCCGGGTGCTGGAGATCGGGACGGGTTGCGGTTACCAGGCGGCGGTGCTCGCGGCGATCGCGACCGAGGTGTATTCGATCGAACGCATCACCGGGCTGCATGAAAAGGCGCGTGCGAACCTGCGACCGATGCGGATCGCCAACCTTCGGTTGGCGCACGGCGACGGCTCGAAGGGGCTTCCCGATATCGGGTCGTTCGATGCAATCATTCTCGCGGCCGCGGCGCCGACGCTGCCCGAGGCGCTGCCTGCGCAACTCGCGGTCGGTGGACGACTGATCGCGCCCGTTGGAGTCAAGGACCAGGCGCTGTGCCTGATCGAACGCACCAACCGCGGGTTTGTCGAGCAATGGCTGGACCCGGTGCACTTTGTTCCGCTGCGCGGGGGCAAGGCATGACGCGCGTTCGTATCGGTCTTGCTTCCGTGCTGCTTGCCGCGGTTCTTGCCGGTTGTGGCGGAGGCAGGATTGCGCCGGTGGTCGAACGTGTCCCCGCGCCCATGGGCAGCGGCACGGCCGAGCCTGCGACCGGACGTGCGTCGTCCGCTGACGCGCGTCCCGAGACCTACACGGTCAAGCGGGGCGACACGCTCTACGGCATCGCGCTCGACAACGGGCTGGACTACCGCGAAGTCGCGGAATGGAACAAGCTCGAGAACGTCAATGTCATCCGTATCGGGCAGGTGCTCCGCCTGCGTCCGCCTGTGGACGCGCCTGCGGCCGCCGAAGCCGTAGTGCAGGTGCGGCCGATCCCGGGGTCGGGCGCGGTCGACGTGAAACCGCTCGGAGCGTCGGAGTTGCTCAAGACCGAGCCGCTTGCGCGCAAGCTGCCGTACTCGGAAGAAAATGTGGCCCTGCTCGCCAAGCCTGCGGCCCGGACCGTCGCACCGCCGCCGCCACCGGCCACGGCCGCCAAACCCGAAGCGAGGCCTGCGCCACCTGTACCTGCAGCCGCACCGCGCGCCGAGACGCCATCGGCACCGCAGGATGACGAAAAGGTCGATTGGGCGTGGCCGAGCACCGGGCGGCTGATTGCGGGCTTTTCCGATCCGGCGAACAAGGGGCTTGATATTGCGGGGCGTCCGGGGGATCCGGTCACCGCATCCGCTGCGGGGCGTGTCGTCTACAGCGGCAGCGGGCTGCGCGGGTACGGCAAGCTGATCATCGTGAAGCACAACAACACCTATCTCTCGGCGTACGCGCACAACCGTGAAATCCTGGTCAAGGAAGGCCAGAACGTCACGCGCGGACAGAAGCTCGCCGAGCTTGGCGACACCGACGCTGACCGGCCGAAGCTGCATTTCGAAATTCGCCGGCTCGGCAAGCCGATAGACCCCGCGAAATTGTTGCCCGAACGTCCCTGAGACGCGGTTGATTCCCGCGCGCAATGCGGTGGGTCTCGGAGGGGTATTCATCTGGAGGTAAGCATGGCATCGACTGAACTTGCGAAGCGCCTTCGCAGCAAGACTTTCACGCTCGGCCCGGGTGTGTTCGACATGATTTCGACCCGCATCGCCGACAGCATGGGCTTCGATTGCCTGTACATGACGGGCTACGGTGCGGTGGCCTCATCGCTTGGCTTGCCTGATGCCGGGCTGGCAACCTACTCCGACATGGTTGGCGTGGTCGAGCGGATCTGCTCGATTGCAAAGACGCCGCTCATTGCCGACGGTGACACCGGCTACGGCGGTCTGCTCAACATGCGCCATACGGTGCGCGGCTACGAAAAGGCGGGTGCGTCGGGCATCCAGATCGAGGACCAGGAGTTTCCCAAGAAGTGCGGCCACACGCCCGGGCGGAGAGTGATTCCTGCCGAGGACATGGTGCGCAAGCTTCGTGTCGCCTCGGATGCGCGCGAGTCGGGCGATTTCCTGATCATCGCGCGCACTGATGCGAGAACTTCGCTCGGTATGGACGAGGCCCTGCGACGAATGGAGTCCTACGCGAAGGCCGGTGCCGATGTGCTCTTCGTGGAGTCGCCCGAATCCGAGGCGGAGATGGAGCGCATCTGCAGGAATTTCGACCAGCCCTGCATGGCGAACATGGTGGAGGGCGGGCGCACGCCGGTGCTCACCGCGGACAAGCTCCGCGCGATCGGCTACAGCTTCGCGATTTTTCCTGCGACAGGTTTTCTCGCGGTTGGCGCCGCGCTGCGCAGCGTGTACTCGGTGCTGCGCGAGAAGGGGTCAACCGCAGGGATCGACCTTCCGCTTCACGACTTCATGGAGTTCTCGAAGCTTATGGGCTTCGAGGATGTCTGGGCGTTCGAAAAGAAATACGCCGAGATCTGAGGCGGAAGTGCATCGCACCCCGAGCGGGGCGATTCACCCGATGCAGTTGCGGGAGCGGTCTAGCTTTCGACGACCGGAAGCGTTTCCGGTGGCTTTCGCTTGAGGATCGATGCGTCGGTTTCGTGCGCGATCGAGCGCGCAAAATCGATATTCTTGTGCAGTTCCTCGAGATAAAGGTTCTGCCCGCCGAAGTGTTTTTCAACCAGGCCGTGCACGCCTTCGAGGTCACCATCCAGCCGTTTGGTCGCGCCGGTGTAGAAGCTAGGTGTCTTGTGCACAAGGTCCGCGCCCGAGGCATACACGAGTTCGACGCTGCCATCGGGCTTGCGGCGTTGCGTCAAGCCGCCGGCGAGGAATTCCGGATACAGGCGGTCGCGGCATTTCTCGAGGTAACAGCGATCGGCCATCTGCGCAATGATGTCGGCCGAACCCAGCAGGTTGCCGAGCAGGCGGTAGATCAGCCCGGGCACCTGGATGGTCGCCACCGGGCGCTCGTAGCCGGTGAAGTGGATCAGGTCGGAGGCCACCTGGGCGAGATCCGCCATGCCGAGTTTGGGCAGGTATTCCTTCAGGAACTGCGAGCCGCGTGAGACATGGGTCAGCGTGAACTCCGCGCCGTTGCGTTCCGGGCCGTCCTGGTCGCGAACGATATAGCCGCAGTCGTGAAACAGGGCGGTGACGATGCCGAGCTGGAAAAGCTTCGCATCGACGGGTTCGACGCCGATGCGGCTGCGCTCGTAGCCATCGATCAGGCGTGCCATCGCGAGCGTGACTTCGAGCACGTGCTGGATGTCGTGGTACGCGGTGTTGCAAGGCTGGTAGCCGGCGAATTCGCCCCGGTAAAGCCGGTCGACGTCGGAAAACGCCCGATCGAGCATATAGGTCGATGACTTCGGGTAGAGGTTCAGGAAAATCCGGTCGACTTCCCGATTGACCTCCGCGGGCTCGGTGGTTCGAACCTGCTTGCTGACATCGAGTTCGTTGCTGAAGGCGTCCATGCGGCTCTAGATTAATTGCCTTGTTTGGCGTATTTCTACGCGATCTGAACACGCAATTAGACCCCGGTCCGGCTCGCCAGGCAACTTTATGACGCTGGAATGAAAAACGCGTGAAATAGTTCACGTTTTCCGGGGTTTAGACCCGTTCTGGGAGGGGTGGGCCAGTGCGGCGAGGGCGGGACCGGTAACGCGGCAAACGCGCCAGTCGGGAAGAATATCGGCGCCGAGCTTTCGGTAAAAATCGATCGCGGGCTGATTCCAGTCGAGCACCGTCCATTCGAATCGACCGCAGCCACGCTCCGCTGCGATCCGTGCAACAGATCGCAGCAGCGCCTCGCCGATGCCTGCACGACGGTAGTCGGGGCGGACATAGAGATCCTCCAGCCACAGCCCGCGCCGGCCGAGAAAGGTCGACATATTGTGAAAGTACAGGGCAAACGCCACGGTGTTGCCGCCGGTGCGGGCAACGAGCGCTTCCGCGGCCGGGCGCTCGCCGAAGAGTTCGCGGTCGATGTCGGCCTCGCTCGCCGCGAGCAGGTGGGTGAGCTTTTCGTACTCCGCGAGTTCGCGAATCAAGCCGAGGATAGCGGGTACGTCGTCGCGTAGCGCCGGGCGGATATCGATCATGGCGATCATGGCGCGTTCATCGCGGGGGCATTGACCGGCGGGCGGCGGCCAGTTCCGCGGCGAGTTCAAGCACCGAAACCGCGTAAAAACTCGAGCGGTTGTAGCGCGTGACTGCATAGAAATTGTTCAGCCCGATCCGGAACTCCGAAGCGTCGCCGGGTGATTCCAGTTCGACCAGCACACAAGGCATATCCGGTGGCAAGTCGCTTGAGGTGCTCACGCCAAACAACGGCAGATCGCCCGCGAGGTACAGCGGCTTGATGCCCGCGTCGGCAAGGATACGCCAGCGTTGGCCGTCCACCCGCGCGGGCGCGAGCGCGACCTCACCCCGGCGCCAGCCGTGCGCGCGAAGAAAATTTGCAACGCTTCCGATGGCGTCGGTGGCGCTGCCCGCGAGATCGGTATGGCCGTCGCCGTCGAAGTCGACGCCGAAGCGCCGGTAGCTTCCCGGCATGAATTGCGGGATGCCGATCGCCCCGGCGTAAGAACCTTTCACGCCGAGCACATCGATGCCGGCGTCGCGGGCAAACAGCAGGAAGTGTTCGAGCTCGCCACGAAAGTATTCGGCGCGGCGGGGAAAATCGAACGCGAGGGTCGAAAGCGCATCGATCACCCGGTAGGTTCCAAGATTGCGCCCGTACACCGTTTCGATACCGATGATTGCGGCGATGACTTCCTCGGGTACACCGTATTCGGTGGCGGCGCGCGTGAGTGCCGCTTCGTTGCGTGCCCAGAACCGCGTGCCTGCTTCGATTCGCGGCGAGTTGACGAATATTGAACGGTACGACTGCCAGGAGCGTTGTGGCGCGTCAGCCGGAGGAGTCATTGCCCGGATGACGCTTGCCTGTTTGCGGGCGCGACGAAAAACCTGCTGCAGCTCACTGCTTGACAAGCCGTGTCGGGTCACCATGTCATCCACGAACTGCCTTACGTCCTCGCGATCGGCGTAGCTGTCGCGCGAACGTTCCGCAGCGTTCGCCAGCGGGGACACGAGGGCGACCATCGAGGCGAGCAGCAGGCAGACGACGAGCCGGCCGACCTGACCTGCGGCGCATGCCATCGGCGTCCTCAAGGGCGGAACTCCCGTACGAGGCGACCCAACCGGCGAGTGGCTTCCTGATCGCCTTCGCGGCGTCCGTAGCGCAGCTCGACATACAGTCCGACGATCGCTTTGACCGCTGACTCGAGCTGCGGACGTTCGCGAAGCGCACGCATTGCAAAAGCCTGCGGTCCTTCATCGGGGCGCCGGATCAGGCCGCTGTTCGCGAGCTTGTTGCAGAACGCGAGCCAGGCACGTTGGACCGGGTCGTTGTTGCGCGCGCGGCGCAGAAGCCAGAGAGCGGTGAGGCCGATCACGGCGGCGACGCTCCAGAAGAGCAGCATCGCAAGCGTCTGCCAGTTGGGCGTCTGCATGCCGAAGCGCGACAGCATGTCGCGCTGCCGGTCGGTGTTGTAGCCGAGCACCCACTGGTTCCAGCGATTGGTGAGTGCATCCCAGTTAAAGCGCGCCTGGCGCAGCCAGTCGAGCTGAGTGCGCATCAGCAACGGCAGTTCGCTGCTTTGCGGCACCGACGCGGCGAGGCCGCCTTCCACCCGCACCGGGAACGCGGCCGCCGTTGGATCGACCCGAACCCAGCCGCGCTCGGGGCCGAGCCAGACTTCGGACCACGCGTGCGCCTCGGCCTGCCGGACCACCATGTAGTTGTCCACCGGGTTGATTTCGCCGCCCTGATAGCCGGTGACCACGCGTGCGGGAACGCCCGCGGCGCGCATGAGCACGGTGAAGGCGGAGGCGAAGTGTTCGCAGAATCCCTGTTTGGTATCGAACAGGAATTCGTCCACGGTGTTGTCGCCCAGAAGCGGCGGCGAGAGCGTGTAGAGATAGTTGCCACCGCGAAAGAAATTGATTGCCTCGCGGACGATGGCGTCCGCGTCGGCGATTTTCTGCTTCCATTCTTCCCCGAGCTCCCGCGCCCGGGGATTCTGCGGCCCGGGTAGCTCAAGCGCATTGCGCAGGTCGGAACTGTCGGCGCCCGAGGTCGCCTTGTACCGCGGGTAGGAACGCAGTTCGTAGCGCAGGCGGTTGCGCACGGGAGGGATCGACAGCATCTGGAAGTCGGTGGTGATGCGGGCGTTCGGCGGCAGACGCGACGGCAGGTCGAGCGCGAACAGCCACTGGCGGTTGTGCGGCTCGAGCGTAATTTCGTAGTCGATCGGGTTGCCTTCGGCTTCGAACCGAAACGCGTTGTCCAGCCGCGGCATGCCCGGTCGCCACGTCCGCCCGTCGAAGCCCCAGAGCACCGGACCACGCCAGTAAAGTGCACTGCGCGGCGGCGGCGCGCCTTCATAGCGCACGCGAAACGCGATTGCATCGGACGAGGACAGCCGGCTGATTGCGCCGGGGGACATGGTGTCCGAGAGGCCGGTGACACCGGCGAAGGCATCCTGCGGCAGTCCCCAAAGCGGTCCCGATACCCGCGGGAACAGGAAGAACAGCAGCACCATCACCGGACTGGCCTGCAGGAGCAGCAGGCCCGCGGTTCGCGCACTCGAGGCAGCCGGCTGGCCGGGCGCGTTGAAGCCTACAAGGCTCGCCGTGATGACCATTACCGTAGCCAGCATCACGATCGAAGTGGGAATTGTCTGTGAATAGAAAAAGTTCGTCAGCGCCAGAAAATACGCGAGGAAAACCAGAACGAAGACATCGCGCATCAGGCGCATCTCTAGCAGCTTGAGCGACATCAGCAGCACCAGGAGCGTCACTCCCGCATCGCGTCCGAAGACCGTGCGGAACGACAGGAACACCCCGACGAAGCCTGCAACGCCGAGTACTGCCACCAGTTTTTTCGACGGCATCGCGCGGCCGCGCACCGCGAGGTAGATCCGCCAGGCGAGCGCGAATCCGATGAAGGCGTCCACCCAGAGGGCAAGGCGGGGCGTGTGCGGAGCTGTCGCGAGTGCGAGTCCGGCAAACAGCACGTAGAGGTTAACGCTGGCCGGTATCGGATTCATTGAACAGGGCCAGTTCCTGCAGGCAGCCAGCAAGGTGGGCATCGCCATCGCCCAGCGCAATCGTGCGTCCGGGCAGCGTCAATGCATAGCGCGCTCCCTGCTCGTGCGCGAGCAGCACCCAGCGGGTAAGACGGGCAAGGCGGGCTTCGGTGGCGAGCGCGTCGGGCAGGTCCCGCCAGTCAAAGATCAGCTCCATCGCAGCACGCCCCGAGAAGAGCTTGGTGAGCATGCCCTCGGTATGGGCGGCAGCTTTCCACGCGACATGCCGGGGCGAATCGCTTGGCTGGTAGGGGCGGAGGCCGGAAAAGTCCTCGCTGCCGCTGCCACTGCTGGTTGCCGTGCCACTGCCCTCGAGCGGCGTGGGGCGGGGCAGGGGCGAGTTGTCCGGCTTCGGATAGACGAGCGTTCGCATCGCCGGCTGCACGTAGCTCCATGCGCGAAAAAGCCCGAGCGGATAACGCGTATCGAGGGTGACGCGCGGGAGTTCGAGCCAGCCGCGACGATTGGCGATCACAGGAATCGTGAACCGGGCGCTGTCTTTTGCCGGCACATCGGCGCTGACGACCGCATCACTGCCCGCGCACACGGCGTTGATCGCGAGTCGTGCCTCGCTCCGCTCGTTCTCAAGATAGATCTCGAACGAGGCGGCGCTGCCGGCGAACACCGGTTCGACCTTGCCGGCGGTGACCGCAAGGTGGGCGAGGTTGCGGAAGGTGTGCAGGATCGAGATCACCGCCATGCCCGCGAGCAAAAAGGTGAGCACGTAGCCGAGCGACAGGCCGTAGTTGACCGAGCCGATCAGCATGACCAGCAGCGAGATGGCGAAGGTGATGCCGTGGCGGGTGGGGAGGATGTAGACACGTCGCTGGGAAAGGACCACGCGGCCGTGCTCGGGCGGCTGGCGACGCTTCCACCAGCGATAGAAGTCGCGCAGCTGGGAGTGCTTCAGCGCCGCTTCGAGGTTCACCGGATGTGCTCCGCGCGGCCCGCGCCGGCTCAGGGGATCGGCACGGCGCGGATGAGTTCCGCGGCGACCTCGGCACTGCTCTTGCGCGAGTTGTCGTGCGCGGGCCGAAGCCGGTGCCCGGCCACGCCGGGGAGCACTGCCTGCACATCTTCCGGAACCACGCTTTCCCTGCCGTCGAGCAGCGCCCAGGCGCGCGAGGAGTGAAGCAGGGCAATCGCGGCCCTGGGCGAAAGCCCGTGGATGTAGTCCGGTGACCGGCGCGTGTGTTCAATGAGCGCCTGGATGTAATCGATCAGCGCGACCGAGGCATGCACGTCCTTGACCTTCGTCTGCAATTCCATGAGTTGTCCCGGCGCGAGCGCTGGCGGCAGGGCCGTGACCATGTCGCGCCGGTCCATGCCCCGAAGAAGCGCGCGTTCGGCGTCACGATCCGGATAACCTAGTTCGAGGCGCATGAGGAAGCGGTCGAGCTGTGATTCGGGCAACGGGAAGGTGCCGACCTGGTGCGAGGGGTTCTGGGTCGCGATTACGAAGAACGGCTCGGGCAGCGGGCGCGTTTCGCCTTCAGCGGTGACCTGATGTTCTTCCATCGCCTCGAGCAGCGCCGACTGCGTCTTGGGCGTGGCGCGGTTCACCTCGTCGGCGAGAATCAGCTGCGAAAACACCGGTCCGGGATGAAACTTGAAGCTGGCCGATTCCCGGTCGTACACCGATACGCCGATGATGTCTGCCGGCAGCATGTCGCTGGTGAACTGAATACGCTGGAACTTGAGGCCGAGCAGTCGGGCGAGGACGTGCGAAAGGGTTGTCTTGCCAACGCCGGGCAGGTCTTCGATCAGCAAATGACCGCGCGCGAGAAGGCAGGTGACCGCAAGGCGTATCTGGTGTTCCTTGCCGAGGATGACGCTGCCTGCCTGAGAGACGACATTCTGAAGCGGGGATGAGGACATGGGAGCAAGTGTAGGGTGACTCGTAAGTTTAAGGGATTCCCGATATATTGAATGCAAAACTCAGGCTAAAAAACCGAATGACCACCGCATTTATTACCCATGCCGATTGCAGTCTCCACGACATGGGGCACTATCACCCTGAATGTCCCGAGAGGCTGTCGGCGATCGAGGATCAGCTGATCGCCTCGGGAATCGCCGATTTTCTGGATCGCTACGAGGCTCCGCTTGCCACCGACGAGCAACTCGTTCGGGTGCATCCGCAGGCGTTCATCGACTCGATACGCGCGGCATCGCCCGAGGAGGGAGTCGTCCACCTCGATCCGGACACCGCGATGTCTCCGCACACGCTCGATGCGGCCTTGCGCGCATCCGGTGCGGCGGTGCTTGCGACCGATCTCGTCGTGTCGGGGCGCGCCGAAAACGCGTTCTGCGCGGTACGGCCACCGGGGCATCACGCCACCCGCAAGCGGGCGATGGGTTTCTGCTTTTTCAACAATGTCGCGGTCGCCGCGATGCATGCGCTCGAAGTGCACGGACTTTCGCGGGTCGCGATCATCGATTTCGATGTTCACCACGGCAACGGTACCGAGGATATCTTTTCGGGTGACGCGCGGGTGCTGATGGCCGGCACCTTCCAGCATCCCTACTACCCGTACAGCGGAACCGACCATGTCGCATCCAACATGTCCAACGTTCCCCTGGCGGCGGGCACTGGCGGGCAGGGGCTGCGGAACGCGGTAGAGCATGTGTGGATGCCGGCGCTTGACGCGTTCCGCCCGGAGATGATTTTCATCTCCGCGGGATTCGATGCGCATGTTGAGGACGACATGGGCGCGCTGCGTTTCACCGAGGCGGACTATGCCTGGGTCACGCGCGAAATGAAGGCACTTGCCGACCGGCATTCGGGCGGGCGCATGGTTTCGGTGCTCGAGGGCGGGTATGCGTTGTCGGCGCTTGGCCGGAGCGTGGTCGCACACATCCGGGCGATGGCTACGATCTAGGGCGGGACTGCACTTGTACCAGAATTGAACGAGAATCGGCCGCTTTCAGGCGTTGATGCTGGGCCTTTGAAATGAAAGGTCAACTTTCATGGGGGGGCTGGGCGGTCCCGGCGGCGAGCATCGCGAGCAGTTCGTCCTGTGCTGAGCGCCGCTTGCCCCGGGTCCTGTGCCGGCTGAAATTGCCGTTGGAGTCCATCTCCCAGGCGGTCGTGTCCGCGAGGTAGGGTTTAAGCCCTTCCCGGATCACGCGGGCCTTCAGCTTCTTGTCGAGCAGGGGAACGCAGGCCTCGATCCGGCGGAACATGTTGCGTTCCATCCAGTCTGCACTGGCGATGTAGACATCGTCCTGTCCGTCGGCCGCGAAATAGTAGATCCGGTGGTGCTCGAGGAAGCGTCCGATGATGGAACGCACGCGGATGTTTTCCGAAAGCCCCGGGATGCCCGGCCGGAGCGTGCACATGCCGCGAACGATCAGATCGATCCTCACCCCCGCCTTCGATGCCTCGTACAGGGCTTCGATGAGCTGACGCTCCACCAGCGAGTTCATCTTCGCGATGATTCGGGCAGGTTTGCCCTCTGCGGCGTTCGCGGCTTCACGGCGGATCGCGGCCATCAACTGGTCGTGAAGCGAGAACGGCGACATCCACAGGTGATTGAGCGTGCGCGCCCGACCCAGTCCGGTGAGCTGCTTGAAGGACTCGGCCACGTCCTCGCAGATTTTTTCGTTGGCGGTGAACAGGCCGAAGTCGGTGTACAGCTTGGCGGTGCGCGGGTGGTAATTGCCGGTCGAGAGATGCACGTAGCGACGCAGCTTCCCGTGCTCGCGACGCACCACGAGCAACATTTTCGCGTGGGTCTTGTATCCGACGACGCCATAGACCACGTGCGCACCAACCTCCTCCAGGCGGGCGGCCCAGGCGAGATTCGCTTCCTCGTCAAAGCGGGCGAGCAATTCCACGACGACCGTGACTTCCTTGCCGCGCTTAGCCGCATCGATCAGGTATTTCATCAGCACCGAGTCGGTGCCGGTTCGATACACGGTTTGCTTGATAGCGACCACGTCCGGATCTTCCGCAGCCTGCTCGAGAAAATCGAGCACCGGCGTGAAGGATTCGAATGGATGGTGCAGAAGAATATCTCCTTTTCGAATCGCGCCGAATACGTCGGCCTGTTCATCCAGGGGGCGCGGCAGGCCGGGAACGAAGGGCGGGAACTTGAGATCCGGTCGATCGACCAGGTCCGGAATCTGCATCAGTCGGACTAGGTTCACCGGCCCGTTCACGCGGTACAGGTCGTTTGCCGCGAGTTCGAATTGCGCGAGCAGGAACTCCTGCATCTCGCGCGGGCATTCCTCTGCGATCTCCAGACGGACGGAAGCGCCGAAATGGCGTTGCGGCAGTTCGCCCTGCAGCGCGGAGCGCAGGTCCTTGATCTCTTCCTCGTCAAGCCACAGGTCGCTGTTCCGGGTTACGCGGAACGGGTACGAGCCGAGAATATTCATGCCTTCGAACAGGTCGCTGACGAAGGCCTGAAGAACCGAGGTGAGCAGCACGAAATGACTTTGCCCCGATCCGGCGCCACTTGCGTGCGCCTGCTCGGGGATCCGGATGACACGCGGCAATAGCCGGGGTGCCTGCACGATGGCGATCCCGGAATTGCGCCCGAAGGCGTCGCGACCCTCGAGCTGGACGGCAAAATTGAGCGACTTGTTGAGTACCCTGGGAAACGGATGCGACGGGTCCAGGCCGATCGGCGTAAGCACCGGGATCATTTCGTTCACGAAGTATTCGTGCAACCAGGCGCGCTGGTCGCGCGTCCAGTCCGCTTCAAGCAGGAAATGGATGCCCTCGGCGGCAAGCGCCGGCAGGATGTCTTCGTTCAGCAGTCTGTACTGGTCCTCGACCAGCGCATGGGCTTCGGCGCTGACCAGGGAGAAGACCTCCGCTGCGCGGGGTTCGTCCGGTCCGCTGACTTCTTCGCCGAATTTGATCCGTTCCTTCAGTTCGGCGACGCGGATCTCGAAGAATTCGTCGAGATTGGACGACATGATGCAGAGAAAACGCAGGCGTTCCAGCAGCGGCATGTCCTTGTCTGCAGCCTGGGCGAATACCCGCCTGTCAAAGGCGAGAATGCCGAGTTCGCGTGCAAGGAACAGTGGCTGCCGCGGCTGGGCGGCGGGGGGCAAATTCACGGAATTGGCAGCTTCGAGTATGAAAAATCAGGACATTACGGGCTGATTGTTGCGATGGTATTACAGGGAGGGAGGCGCAACAAAGGTGTCATATTCGAAGACTAGCATCGGACGGATTAGAGCGTTCCTGCCCTCGACCCGGCATTCATAAAGATGCAGCCCGATAATCATACTTCTAAGCAATTCGACGCCGACCTGGCGCATATCCGCTCCCGGGTGCTCCTCATGGGAGGGTTGGCCGAGCAGCAACTCGGGCATGCGCTTGAAGCACTGCGCTCGGGTGACAGCACGTTCGCCGATCGCATTGTCGCGACGGAGATCGAAATCAACGGGCTGGAAGTCTCGATCGATGAGCTTTGCACCAGCCTGATTGCACGGCGCCAGCCCAACTCGGTGGACCTTCGACTGATCCTCTCGGTCTACAAGACGATCACGGACCTCGAACGGATTGGCGACGAGGC
>CANIEV010000098.1 GCA_947466535.1 Betaproteobacteria bacterium | reverse complement strand
TTCGGCTCACGCGCTCGCAATGACAAGAGACCACTGGCAATGACGAGAGATCAAATGTCAGTTAAACGCCCGCTCCCCCGCGCCAATGCGGGGGGTTTTCCGCAGATTGTCAGGATATCCCCGACCGTCAGGGCGGCTGGGCCCGGTCTTTTCGCATCGACCCGGCGATGATTTCGTACTTGTAGAGCCGGCATTCCAGCGCGCCGTTGAACAGCGGGGTCTTGCGGCTCGGGTGCAGGCGGATGCCCTTGGCAAGCGCGGTGTCGCCCGAGAAAAGAAAACACCGCCAGCCGGCGAAGTGCTGCTTCAATGCATCGCCGAGCTTGGGGTAGAAGGTGGCAAGCGAGGCCTTGTCTTCGAGCCGTACACCATAGGGCGGGTTCGCCACCAGCACGCCTGACGGCGCCGGGGCTTCGAGCTTGAGCACATCCGACGCCCGGGTGTGCACGCATCCGTCCAGCCCCGCCGCGCGCAGGTTGGCGCGCGTCTGCTCGACGTCCGGCAGGCTGCGGTCGCTCGCCCAGATCGGTAGCCGCGTCACCGGACGGCTGGCCGCGATCGCCGGTTCGCGGATGCCCTGCCACAGTTGCGCGTCGAAATCCTTCAGGCGTTCGAACCCGAAGCCGCGCTTGTGCCCGGGGGGAATGCCGAGGGCGATCATCGCGGCCTCGATCACGAAGGTGCCGCTGCCGCACATCGGGTCCACCAGCGGCTCGATGCCGTCCCAGCCGGTGAGCGCAAGGATGCCGGCGGCGAGGTTCTCGCGCAGCGGCGCTTCGCCAGCCTCGACGCGCCAGCCACGCTTCCACAGCGGCTCGCCCGAGGTGTCGATGTAGATCGTGGCGAGCGTCTCGTCGAAGAATGCGGAAATGCGGATGTCGGGCGAGCGCGTATCCACGCTCGGGCGCGCGCCGGTCTCGTCGCGAAAGCAGTCGCAGACCGCATCCTTGATCCGCAGTGTGATGAATTCCAGGCTCTTCAGCGGCGAACGCGAGGCGGTCACATCGACGCGTATGGTGCAGTTTCCGTCGAACAGCTCCGTCCAGCCGATGCCTCGAGCGAGGCGATAGACGTCCTCGTCCGTCTTGTACGGCGCGGCGCCGACCTTCATCAGGATACGGCTTGCGATGCGCGATTCGAGGTTGGCGCGATAGCACAGCGCAAGCGATCCGGAAAACGCGACGCCGCCCGCCACCGCGGTCGTCTGTTCCGCGCCGAGCAACTCGAGCTCGGCCAGCAGCGGCGGCTCGAGGCCGCGCGGGCAGGTGGCGAAATACATGTATCGCGTTTGCCTGTTCATGGGGGAATGCGCATCATGGGAGGGCCGATGAGGCTATCACAAGCAAGGACGGAATCATGGCTGAAACCGCCGAAATCGACGCGCTGTACCGCGTCGCGCTCGGCCACTACGACCGCGACGAAGCGGAACGCGCCGCGGCAATATTCGGCGAGGTTCTGCGTCGCGCCCCGGGTCATGTCGAAGCCTTGTTCAAGCTGGGAAACCTGCACAAGGATGCCGGCCGCTTTGATGACGCGATCCGGCTCTACACAAGAGTCCTTGAATGCAAACCCGACTACGCCGAGGCGCACAACAACCTGGGCGCGGCGTACCAGGCAAAAGGCGCACTCGACCGTGCCGAGGCTTGTTATCGAGCGGCCATCGCGTCAAAGCACCTGCTGGTGCAGCCGCGCCTGAACCTCGGCCGCCTGTTGCAGGACCTCGGACGGAATGCTGACGCCGCAACCGCCTACCGCAGTGCGATGGACAACGGGCATGAGATCGATGTGTTCGGGCATCTGCTCGCGGCCGCCGAGGGCAACAGCCACTCGCGGGCGCCCGACGCCTATGTGCGCGAGACCTTCAACACCTTCGCCAGTTCCTTCGACGAATGGCTGGTGAACGAACTCGACTATCACGTTCCGACCCGTATCGCTGCGCTGATTCGCGAACGCACCGGCGCGCGCATGCTGGATGTGCTCGATCTCGGCTGCGGAACCGGGCTGTGCGGCGTCGCGCTGAAAGACAACCTGCAATCGATCACCGGCGTGGATCTTGCACCGAAGATGCTGGACGAGTCCCGCAAGCGCGGACTTTACGACCGGCTGGAGCTTGCCGAGATAGGCGCTTTCGTAGGAGGAAGTCCGGAGTCGGCGTTCGACCTCGTACTCGCGGCGGACGTATTCATCTACAGCGGCGATATCGGGGCGATTTATGAAGGCGTTGCGCGCTGCCTGCGCGACGGAGGGCTGTTTGCGTTTTCCGTCGAATCCTGTACCGGAGAGGACTGGAAATTGCTGCGCGCGGGCCGCTATGCGCAGTCGAACGACTATCTGCGCCGGCTCGCCGCCAGCCACGGTTTCCGGATTCTGCACACGGAACCGTCAGTCATCCGCAAGGGAATTCACGGCGAGATCCTGCTTCTTCAGCATGGTGCGGAGGCCTGCTGAGAGCTACCATAGCGGGGTCGGGTCCAGGGAGGGAAAGAAGATGACAAAATTCCAGCGGATCGCGCTTGGTGTCGCGCTCGTGAATCTTGTGTTGGTGGTGGTGTTTCCGCCCTACGACTATGTATCGGCCGCGCGCAACAACGTCGCCACCTTCGACGGGTTCGGGTTTTATTTTTCCGCGCAGCCGAACCGCGTGCTCAACGCCGATTTCCTGCAGATCGAATTGTTCGTGATTCTCGCCAACGCCTGCATTGCCTGGCTGCTGCTCGGGCGCAAGCCGGCGCAACGCGAAAGGCCGCGCACGGACTGGCAGAAGGTGGTGCTGTTCGGCGTCGCGCTCAATCTGCTGCTTGTCCTGCTCTTTCCTCCGATGCAGAACTACAAGGCGATCACCAAGGCTTCGCTGCCGAGTTTTGACGGTTTCTACTTCGTGTTCGGCGGCTACGACAAGTACGTGATCGTCACCCCGATGCTGTACCTCGAGGTGATCTTCATACTCATCAACGGCGCGATGCTCTACCTGCTCTTCAGCAAGGCAAAGCCGGTGGACATCAACGCTGCGGCGAAAGCGCTCGCGGCGGAAATGAAGCGCCAGCGCTAGACGGGCCGCGATGCCGGCGTGAGCAACGCCGGGTCAGTGAATCTTCGGCGGGTTCCAGACCGGCAGCGGCGCGGCCGGATCGCGCAAGGCCTTGACCATGCGCAGGGCCATTTCGCGGCCGCGGTAGTAGCCTGGAATGTAAGCTGTCTCGGTGAATCCGAGCGCGCGGTAGAAGCGCCGCGCGGTGTAGTTGGAGGTGCGCAATTCGAGGTGCACGGTGGCGACGCCCGCGACCGAAATCGCATCCATCATCCACGCCATCATCTGCCGACCCAGGCCCTGCCTCTGGTGCGAGGGCTGCACTGCCAGCAGCGAAAGATGCGCATGCTCGTCGCCGAAAAACATTATCGCAAACGCAACCACCCGATCGCGCTCGCAGGCGATGACGGTCAGCGTGTTGCGGTCCTGGATCGCGCGTGTAACGCGCTCCGGAGTCCATGACCAGCCCAGCCCGGTTTCGATCAGGTCGCGGGAAAGATGCGCGATTGCCTTGGCATCGGCCACCGTGGCGGGGCGCATCGTTACGCTGCTTTGCGGGCGGCTCATGTTCGAAAGATTAGCATGGCTTCGGCACGCTGCATAAGGGCCTTGCGTCCGGCCGGTAAAAATCAGAACGGTTTCACCACCACCAGCAGCACTGTCGCAAGCAGCAGCAACACCGGCACCTCGTTGAACCAGCGATACCAGAGTGCTGACCGCCGATTCTCTCCGCGTTCGAATTTCGCGAGCAGGCGTCCGCAGCCGTGGTGATAGCCCATGAGCAGCACCACGATGGCGAGCTTGGCATGCATCCAGCCGTTGCCCGGACCGGTGCCGATGCCATAACCGAGCCATAGCCACAGCCCGAAGGCGAGCGCGAGAACCGCAAGCGGCAGCATGAAGCGGTACAGGCGGCGTCCCATGCCGAGCAGGCGTTCGCGCGCTGCCGGGTTCTGTTCGTCCGCAAGGTTGACGAAGATGCGCGGCAGGTAGAAAAGACCTGCGAACCAGGAGGTGATGAAGACAATGTGCAGCGCTTTTACCCAGAGCATTTGAGAAATCCTTTTTGCGGTTCCTGTCCTGTGGGCCAAAGCGGCTCGTCACGAATTGTCCGGTACTTCAGGGGATCGGACGGATCGGCGATCGTCATGTCAGCTCAACAGCCGGCGTCGGAAGAGCACGACCGCGATCCAGAACGCGGCGATCGCATAGCCGAGCAGCACCAGCACATGCAGCAGGATGTTGTTCGGGATCTCGCCAAGAAACAGTGGCCGCACGAGATCGGTGGCGTGCGACAGCGGCAGCAGCGCGGCGAATACCTGCAGCGCTTCGGGCATCTGAGCCGTCGGAAAGAACACGCCGCAAAGCATGCCCATCGGCGTGACCACCAGGGTGAAGTAGTAGGAGAAGAAATCGTACGAGGGCGAGAGCGCGGTGACGCACAGCGCGATCGACGAGAAGCACAGCCCGACGAGCGGAATCACCGCAAGTATCCAGAGCGCGGTGAGCGAATGCGTGAGGCCGAGTGCCCAGGCCACCAGCAGGATGGCTACACCCGAGAGCAGGCTCTTGGTGGCGGCCCAGAGCATCTCGGCGAGCACCACGTCATCCAGCGTGACGGGTGCGTTGAGGATCGCATCCCAGGTGCGCTGCACGTGCATTCTTGAGAACGCCGAGAACAGCGCCTCGAAGGTGGCGGTGTTCATGGTGGAAAAGCAGATCGTCCCGGCGGCAAGGAAGGCGATGTAGGGCACGCCGTTGACGTCCGCCAGCATCGCCCCGAGACCGAAGCCGAGGCCGAACATGTAGATCATCGGATCGGCGAGATTGCCCAGAAGCGAGGGCAGCGCGAGCTTTCGCCACACCAGCAGATTGCGCCGCCAGACCGGAACGAAGCGAAGCGAAAGCGCCGGAAACGCGAAGCTCATAACTGACAATCTGTGAAAAAGGCCCAGCATTGGCGCGGCAAAGCGGGCATTGAACTGACATTTCGGGTTTGAGAATTCCCGGGGTTTTGATCGCGAATGCGCGCGGGATCAATCACGCAGTTCTCTCCCGGTGAGTTTCAGGAACACGTCCTCGAGGTTTGCCGGGCGGTGCATGTAGAGCAGGGTACGCCGTGTTTCGAGATCTGCAAGAAGATGCGCGGCGTCGGTGGTGTAGCAGAACACGGTTTCGCCCGAGCGCTCCACGCGGGTGGCCAGGCGCGCGGCGTTCGCGTCCGCCCATTCGTGCACGCCATCGCCGTGGATCTCGACCACTTCGGGCTCAATGTGCTGCGCGATCAGTTCGCGCGGCGTGCTGTCGGCAATCATCTTTCCGTTGTCCAGGATCGCAAGGCGCGAGCACAGGCGCTCGGCTTCGTCCATGAAGTGCGTGGTGAGCACCAGCGTCTTGCCCTGGGCGAGAAGCGCCTTGAGCCGCTCCCAGATCAGGTGCCGCGCCTGCGGGTCGAGGCCGGTGGTGGGTTCGTCGAGGAACACCACGTCGGGATCGTTGATCAACGCACGTGCCAGCGTCAGGCGACGCTTCATGCCGCCGGAGAGCGTCTGGATGCGCGCGTCGTCGCGGCCTTCGAGCCCGGCGAAGGCAAGCAACGGCGCGATCCGGGCGCGGATCGCTGAGTCCTGCATTCCGAAGTAGCGGCCAAAGACCAGCAGGTTTTCGGTGACGGTGAAATCCGGGTCGAGATTGTCCATCTGCGGCACGACGCCGACTCGCAGGCGTGCTTCGCGCGAATGTTCCGGCACCGGGTGGCCGCACAGCGTGATGGTGCCGCCGTCCGGATGGTTGAGTCCGAGGCAAAGCTTGAGGGTGGTGGTCTTGCCCGCGCCGTTGGGCCCAAGCAGCCCGTAGCACTCGCCCGGTCGCACCGAAAACGAAATGCCGCGTACGACTTCCTTGCCGCCGTAACTCTTGCGCAGTCCGGTGACCGAAAGCATCGGGGCCGCCGGTGCGTTTGCGCCCGATGTCAGTTCCGCCATGCGCCCTTGATGATCGAGCGGATGATGTGCAGGCGGCGGTGAAAGAAATGATCTGCGCCGGGCACGAGGACGACCGGCAATTCCTGCGGACGCGCCCAGTCGAGCACGTTGGCAAGCGGCACGGTTTCGTCGAGTTCGCCGTGGATCACGATCGTGTCCGCCGGGACCGCCTCCGATGCGTAAGTCCGGCCCGCGGTCACCGAGCCGTTGGGCACGCCGACCAGCGCCATGCGCTCGGGCAGGATGCGCTTTGCGACCCGCGTCTGTACGTACGCCCCGAAGGAAAAACCCGCCAGCACCGGCGCCGTCGCCCCATAGCGTTGCATCGCCCATCGGGCCACGTGCTCGATGTCGTCGGTCTCGCCCTCGCCGTTGTCGTGCTCGCCTTCGGTGGCGCCGACGCCACGGAAGTTGGAGCGCACAGCCGCGTAGCCCAGCTCGACAAAGCAGCGCGCGAGCGCCTGCGCAACCTTGTTGTCGAGCGTGCCGCCGAACAGCGGATGCGGATGCGCGATGACCGCGACGCCGCGTGGGCTGTCAGCCGGTGTATCGATTGCGATATCGATGCGGCCGGCGGGACCGTCGATCAGCAGGCGTTCGGTCATGAACCCTGAAACCGCAGATGAACGCAGATCAACGCGGATAAAGGCCCGCGATTTTTCATCTGTGTTTATCTGCGGTTCCGACAGCCTTTTTAGATCTTCAGCCGCTCGACAACGCGGCCGTTCTTGAGGTGTTCTTCGACGATCTCGTCGACATCCGACTTGTCGACATAGGTGTACCAGGTCTCGTTCGGGTACACGACCATCACCGGGCCAAGCTCGCAGCGATCGAGGCAACCGGCCTGGTTGATGCGCACATTGTCCGGGCCCGACAGGCCGAGTTCCTTGACGCGGTCCTTCGCATAGGCGCGCATGTCGCTCGCGCCGTGGTCGTTGCAGCTTGCTTCGCCGTTCTTGCGCTGGTTGCAGCAGAAAAACACGTGGTGTTTGTAGTAGCTCAATGTGGCCTCGTATGCCGGGTCGGGAAAGCGCGATTATAAGAGGTCCCAACCGGTCTGACGGTCGTTCAATCAACTCCGGTCATGCCGGCGGTCGGAGGAGACTGCCAGCAGGCAGGCGATCGCCGCGAACGGCCAGGCGGCGGACACGACCCGCGTCACGCCGTTGAGGTTGAAGAAATGTCCCTGCCGCCATACCGCCAGCGAGGAGAGCAGGTAGGGGTTTTCAGGCGCCAGATTGACCACCGCGGTAGCCGCCATGAGCGCCAGGCCGCAAAGCGCCACTTGCGCCACCCGCGGCAGGCCGATGGCGATCAAGGCGGCGAGCGCTCCGGCGGCAAGGCCGTACATCGCCCCCGGCGTCACCCATATCAGCGCGTCCTGCGGCGAAAACAGCATGCCGTAGGCAAAGGTCCTGACCGCCAGGGCAGCGACGAGAACAAGAACAAACAGCCGTCGCGAAGGTTGGTTTCGCGTTCCGAGCAGCGCAACGATCAGGCCGAGTGCCATGGTCTGAGCGCTGACAACAACCGCCTCGACCCGAATGAAATGTTCTGCCGGATGGAGTTCGCTGGTGGGCGAGGCAAAGATTGCCCGAAGGTCGCCACTGCCGAACAGGAGTGTCTCGGGATTGAGTTGGGTGAGCAGCCAGAGCCCTATCAGGACCAGTCCGGCGTCGATCCTGCCGCCAGGGCGAAACCAGCGGTGACGGATCGCCGCAAGCCCCCGTTCGGAAAGCAGCGTTCCTGATAGTGGTACCGCGAGAATGGCGCCCGCGAGTGCCCCGGCAAGATTGGCGGCCACGTCAAGATTCGAGGGGAACCGGCTGGGCAGCCATGTCTGCAGAGCTTCCAGCCCTATGCTCAGCAGTCCGGCGAGGGTAATCGCCGCGATGACGGCACGCAGGCCCTTGGCGGTCGGATAGAGTGCGAGCACCCCGAAGAACCCAAGCGGGATATACCCAAGGATGTTGGCGAAGACATCGAACCCTTGAACGTACCGCGGCATGGGTGCCAACAGGAACGCAAAGGCGTCGCCCCGATCCCTCCAACCGGAGAGCGGGTGCAGACTGGCGTAAATCACCAGCAGCAGGTACGCCGAGAGCATGTAACGCGCGAGCGTGGAAGACCGTTCCGAATAGCGCATGGGGCATTGTCTCAAACTGCGGAAATCGTTGCGTCGCCTCCGGAGGGAACCGGAGCTTCATAAGAAAATACGTTACCCGAGGGTGCGATAGGCAGTAGCGGGTGGGTGCCGCAACCGGCTAAGGTTCGATCGTTGTCCGAATCGGGACGGCCACGACGCCGCCACGGCCCGCCGGGAATCAAATCGACGCATCGGAGGAGTTCGCATGAGCACAAAAGGGGTGGTGGTCCGCAACATCGAGCGCGCGGATGCCGGGACGATCGCCGAACTCGCCCGCCACGGCGTGGCCACGGTGCACGAGGCGCAGGGCAGGACCGGGCTGATGCGGCCGTACATGCGTCCGATCTATGCCGGCGCGTCCATCGCCGGCAGCGCCATTACCGTGACGGTCGCCCCGGGGGACAACTGGATGATTCACGTGGCCGTTGAAGTGGCGCGCGCGGGCGACATCGTGGTGGTGGTGCCCGAGAGCGATTGCACCGACGGCTATTTCGGAGAGTTGCTGGCGACCTCGCTCGCCGCTCGCGGCGTGAAGGGCCTGATCATCGAGGCGGGTTGCCGGGATGTCCGGCCCCTGACGGAGATGAAGTTCCCGGTGTGGTCACGGGCGATTTCGGCACAGGGAACAGTGAAGGCGACGATCGGATCGGTCAATGTGCCGGTGGTCTGTGCAGGAGTGGCTATACACCCGGGCGATGTGATCGTTGCCGATGATGACGGTGTGGCGGTGGTGCCGCGGCAGTCCGCCGATCAGGTCGTGAAGGCATCGGCCGAGCGCATTGCCAAGGAGGAGATCAACCGTGCCCGTCTTGCCAAGGGCGAACTCGGTCTGGATATCTACGGGATGCGCAAGGCGCTCGCCGACAAGGGCCTGCGCTATGTCGAGGGCCCTGTGGATTGGGGATCGCGGAAAATCTAGCGCAGGGGAGCAAGTCATGGGCAACGTGGAACGCAGAATCGCCGAACTCGGGATCATTCTCCCCGGGCAGTTGATCATGCCGGCGGCCAATCGCGTCTCGGCGGTGCTTGCGGGCGAGATGCTCTACCTTTCGGGGCACGGCGCCGGACTGCTGGACGAGGACGCAGGTGTGCCGCGGCGCGGCAAGCTCGGGCGTGACCTCACCGAAGCGCAGGGCTATGCCGTGGCACGCGCGATCGCGATCAAGATGCTCGGCACCCTCAAGCACCATCTGGGCGAACTGGATCGCGTGCGGCGCGTGGTCAAGGTTCTCGGAATGGTGAACTGCGTGCCCGAGTTCGAGCGTCACAACATGGTGGTCAACGGGGTATCCGAGCTGCTGTTCGAGGTGTTCGGACCGCAGATCGCGCCGCATGCGCGATCCAGCGTAGGCGTCGCCGGCCTGGTGGAGGATCAGCCGGTGGAAGTCGAAAGCATATTTCATGTGTCGGTTTGAACGAGGAACGCAGCCATGCGAGACCAGACCCGTATTCCCTGCGTACTGATGCGCGGCGGGACATCCAAGGGCACGTATTTCCTCGCGGAGGACATGCCGCCGGATTCAGAAACACGCGACAGGGTGCTGCTCGCGGTGATGGGTTCGCCCGAGCCGCGGCAGGTGGATGGTGCGGGCGGCGGACATCCGCTCACCAGCAAGGTAGCGATCGTGTCGCGCTCGGCGCGCGCAGATGCGGATGTCGATTACCTGTTCGCGCAGGTTGCGGTCGGCAAGGCCTCGGTCGACATCTCGCCCACCTGCGGCAATATTCTCGCGGGCATCGGACCCTTTGCGATCGAGCGCGGGTTGGTCGCGGCGAAAGACGGCGAGACCGAAGTTCGCATCTACATGGTGAACACCGACAGCCTTTGCATCGCACGCATAAGCACGCCGGGCGGAGAAGTGGCCTATGAAGGCGATGCCTCGATCAGCGGCGTGAACGGGACGTCGGCACCGGTGCTGCTGGAATTCCTCGGCATCGAGGGCTCGAACTGCGGCGCGCTGCTTCCGACCGGCAATCTGCGCGACACGATCGACGGCGTTGATGTCACCTGCATCGACAACGGCATGCCGGTCGTGATGGTCGCCGCGCGCGACATGGGCGTGACCGGCTACGAATTGCCGGACGAGCTCAACAGGAACACGGCGCTCAAGGCAAAGCTCGAGGTACTGCGCCTCAAGGTCGGACCGATGATGAACCTCGGGGATGTGTCGCAAAAGGTCGTGCCCAAGATGACACTGGTCGCACCTGCGCGCGAAGGCGGCGCGGTGTGCACGCGAACCTTCATCCCGCATGTGTGCCACGAGGCGATCGGCGTGCTCGGCGCGGTGTCGGTGGCAACCGCCCTCGTCATGGAGGGTGCGGTGGGCGCCGACCTGTCCACCGCGCGCGTCGATGTGTCGGGTCGGGCGGCGGTCTCGGTGGAACATCCGACGGGTGAATTCACCGTCGACCTGCTCACGCGTCGCGAGAACGGCGGTATTCGCGTCGATCGCGCGGCGCTGCTGCGTACCGCGCGTTCCCTGTTCGAGGGAGATGTCCTGATTCCGCGATCGGTCTGGAGTCCGGCCGCCACGACGCCGAAGCCGGCAGCGGTAGCGGCCTGATCGGGCCCCCATTCCATTATTGAAGAGGTTCAGATGAATTCGATCCCCGGTGCCCCGCGCACCCGTCTTGCTTTCATCGGCTTCGGAGAAGCCGGGCGGATCCTCGGCGAGGGTCTGGTCAAGTCCGGCCTGTTCGATGTGTCCGCGTACGACATCCTGCTCGAGCATTCCGTCAGGCGTGCCGCGATGCTCGAGTCCATGGTCGCGCGCAACGTGCGCGCCGCCGACACTGCCGCGCTCGCGGTCACCGATGCACGGATCGTGATATCGGCCGTCACCGCGCGTTCGGCGGGCGATGTGGCGACCGCGGTTGCGCCGCATATCGCACCGGGGGCGATTTTCATGGATATCAATTCGGTGTCGCCGGCCGCCAAGCAGGCGAATGCGTTGGTGATGGAACGCGGCGGCGCGCATTATGTCGATGCGGGTGTGATGGAGTCGGTACCGCCCAAGGGCATTAAGGTGCCAATGCTGCTCGGCGGCGCGAAAGCGGCAGAGCTTCAGTCCCTGCTTGAACCCGCTGGCATGGAGATGGAGATCGTCTCGGAGGAGATCGGTGTCGCGTCCGCGATCAAGATGTGCCGCAGCGTGATGATCAAGGGGCTGGAGGCGCTGACGATCGAATGTCTGCTCACCGCGCGGCGCTACGGCGTCGAGGATCGCGTGATCGCATCGCTCGACAAGACCTTTCCCTCGCTGGATTGGGACAAACAGGGGGATTACCTGATGAGCCGGGTGGTGCTTCACGGCCAGCGCCGCGCCGCCGAGATGCGCGAAGCCGCGGTCACCGTGAAGGAGGCGGGGCTGGAGCCCTGGATGGTTGCGGGTACGGTGGAGCGCCAGCAGTGGGTGGCCGACCTCGCCTCCGAAGGCGTGTTCAAACGGACTGAGGGAGAAGCGTTTCGTTGGCGGGCAGGCGCGGACGCAGTACATGAGCATCAACAACTTGCAATCGCGCCGATTGCCGCTGTACGGAGGGAGGGCTGATGGCTGAAATGGACAATCGCATCGCAGCGCGCATGCCGCGCAGCCGTGACCGCATTCTCACCACCCACGTAGGCAGCCTGCCGCGCACCCCGGCAGTCGCCGACCTGCTCGTGCGCAAGGAGCAGGGGGAAGCCTACGATCCGGCGGAATTCGATCGCACGATCGCGGCCGCGGTGTCGGATGTCGTGCAGCGGCAGGTGGCCACCGGGCTGGACATCGTCAGCGACGGCGAGATGAGCAAGATCGGTTACGCCACCTACGTGCAGGACCGGCTTTCGGGGTTCGGCGGTCATACCGATCGCAAGCCGGCACTCGATCTGCGCGATTATCCGGAGCTTCGAAAGAAGCTTGCCCTGATCATGGGTCCGCAGTCCTTCCGTCGCGCCTCCTGCATCGGCCCGATCGCGGTGAAGGATCGCGAACTGCTGAAAACGGATCTCGCGAATTTCCGCGCTGCGGTGGGCAAGGCCGGTGTGAAACATGCGTTTCTCACTGCCGCCTCGCCCGGCGTGATCTCTGCCTTCCAGCCCAACCAGTACTACCCGACCCACGAGGCCTATGTCGAGGCGATCGCCGATGCGATGCGGGAGGAGTACGAGGCGATCGTCGCTGCCGGTTTCATCCTCCAGATCGACTGCCCCGACCTCGCGATGGCGCGGCACACCGGCTTTCAGGACCTGTCGGAGCCGGAGTTCCTTGCCCGCGCCGAGCACCAGGTCGAAGCGCTGAACCACGCGCTCGCGAATGTGCCTGCGGAGGCGGTGCGCATGCACATCTGCTGGGGCAATTACGAAGGGCCGCACGACTTCGACATCGAACTCAAGCGGGTGCTGTCCATCGTGCTCAGGGCAAAACCGCAGGCCATTTCTTTTGAAGCCGCGAACCCGCGCCACGAACACGAATGGATCGTCTGGCGGGATGCGAAATTGACGCAGGACAAACTGCTCATTCCCGGTGTGATCGACACTTCGACCAATTTCGTGGAGCACCCGGAACTGGTGGCGCAGCGCATAGAACGCTTTGCGGGAATTGTCGGTCGCGAACAGGTGATCGCCGGCAGCGACTGCGGCTTCGGCACGTTCGTGGGTTACGGCAAGCTCGACCCGGAAGTCTCGTACAAGAAGCTCGCAGCGATGGTGCAGGGCGCGGCCCTTGCGTCGTCGCGGCTCTGGAAGTGAGGGGATAAGGCATGGCGCGAATCATCGGCGGTATCGGCACCTCGCACGTACCGACCATCGGCATGGCGTACGACCGCGGCAAGCAGAATGATCCCGACTGGATGCCCCTGTTCAAGGGTTACGAACCGGTCGCGGAATGGCTGGCAAAAAAGAAACCGGATGTGCTGGTGTTTTTCTACAACGACCACGCCACCGGATTCTTCTTCGACCTGTATCCGACTTTTGCGCTTGGCGTGGGCGCCGAGTTCCAGATCGCGGACGAGGGCGCGGGACAGCGTCCGTTGCCACCGCTGAAGGGCCACCCCGCACTCGCGCAGCACATGGCCGAGAGCCTGGTGAACGACGAGTTCGACATGGCGATGTTCCAGAACCGGCCTCTTGATCACGGCTGCAACTCGCCCTTGTCGCTGATGTGGCCGCACGAACCCGACTGGCCGGCGGCGGTGGTGCCGATTGCGATCAACGTGCTGCAGTTCCCGCTGCCCACGGCGCTTCGCTGCTACAAGCTGGGGCAGGCGGTTCGACGCGCGATCCTGTCGTTCCCCGAAGATCTCTCGGTCGTGGTGGTCGGCACAGGCGGCCTGTCGCATCAGGTGCATGGAGAGCGCACCGGCTTCAACAACTCCGACTGGGACATGCGATTCCTCGACCTGTTCCAGAACAATCCGGCGGAGCTCACGAAAATGCGGCATGCGGACTATGCGCGGCTTGGCGGTTTCGAGAGCGTCGAGGTGATCATGTGGCTTGCAATGCGCGGCGCGATGACCGAAAAAATAGAGAAGGTGCACCAGAACTATTACCTGCCCTTCACCACCGCGATGACGGTCGCGGTCTACGAACCCGCGGAGGGCGTGCGCAGTTCAGACGCAAAGTTCTCGGAGGCGCGTGCATGAATCCGCAACTAGCAGGCGTGGAAGAACTCACCGGGACCTACCCGTTCGACATCGCGACCAGCGTGCGCACCTTCAAGTTGAACCGCTTTCTCTGGGGCATGACGATTCCCGAGGAGCGGGCGCTGTACAAGAGCGATCCCGAGACCGCGTTTTCACGGGCGGGCCTGAGCGAAGCGGAAAAGCAACTCGTGCGCAAGCGCGACTGGCGCGGTCTGATTCACTACGGCGCGAACTTCTTCGTGCTGGAAAAGCTGGCGCGCATCGATGGCATCACCAACGGCCATGTCTATGCGGCGATGCGCGGTGAGCCCTTCGAGGACTTTCTCAAGACCCGCAACGTGCCGGGCGCGCGTTAGGCGCGCGCCTGACTCTCGCTCAGGGAACGAGGACGAAGGCCGAGGAATACAGTCCGGGGTGGTTCGTCAGTTGCTCGGGCATGTACTGATGGACGCAAACGAAGGCGCTGCCGAGCGCAAGCACCGCAGTCACTGCTGCGGCGGACAGGATCGAGGATTTCAGTCGGGAAGCGTTTTGCGGAGTCATGATTGTTTGGCCTTTAGCTCTTGCGACCCGAATAATCACAGAAATGCTGCGCCGCAATAAGTGGCTAGGTTTGGATTGATCGTCCCAACCATGCAACAATAACTTATGGGCATTGATCTGAATGAGCTGCTTGTTTTTGCCAAAGTAGCGGAAAAACAAAGCTTTACCGAAGCGGCCCGGGATCTTGGACTACCCAAGGCCACGGTGAGCCGGAAGGTGCGGGATCTGGAAGAACGGCTGGGTACCCGGCTGCTCGCCCGGACAACGCGGCGGGTCGCGCCCACCGAGGCGGGGCAGATCCTCCAGGACTACTGCAACCGGATTGCGCAGGAAGTCGAGGACGCCGAGGCGGCAGTCAGCCGCATGCAGTCGGCACCGCGCGGTAATTTGCGCGTTTCCGCCCCGTACACGCTCGGGCTTGCATGGCTGGCGCCAATTTCCGCGGAATTTCTCGCTCTGCATCCCGGCATCCGCCTGAACCTCGAATTGAGCAACTCCCGGGTGGATCTCGTCGGGCAAGGCTACGATCTCGCGATCCGTGTCGGCGCGCTGGACGACTCCAGTCATGCGTCGCGACCTCTTGGGCGGATCGTGCAGCGCCTGTACGCGAGCCCCGATTACCTCGATGCCCACGGGCGACCGAGCCGTCCGGAGGAACTCTCCGAGTACGACACCCTGTCGCTCGCGCTCAACGTGCGGTCCGACCGTGTGATCTGGTCTCTCGCCAAGGGGGCGGAGCAGGTGCAGGTGGCGGTTCGCCCGCTGATGGTGTCCAACGATCCGGCCACGCTCAAGGCGCCGCT
>CANIEV010000097.1 GCA_947466535.1 Betaproteobacteria bacterium | reverse complement strand
GGCCTCCTTGCCCAGGGCCTTCATCCGTTCCTGCAGGAAGTAGATCCGGATGAGGTTTTCCGCGGTATTGGAATGAAGGAGCGCGCCGATGGATGCGGGGTCACCCTCGGGGATCCGGAACGGGTTGCCGTCGTATTTCGACCATGCATCGAGAATCGCATAGGGCGCGGGATAGTGCTCGCGCCTGGCGCGCCTGGCCACCTGCTTTCGCGCCGCATGGGCGATGATCGGCCTGAACAGGGGCATGTTCATCAGGCTGGCAAGGAACGGCAGGCGGCGCGGCGCAGGCGGCTGCAGGACGAAGCTGCGGGCGGCATTCTCTGCGACGCGCGCCGGCACACGCGCATCGACCAGTCCCATGGTCTTTGCGCGTCGCGCATCGACGCTGCGCCCGGTGAGCATCATGTCGAGCGCCTGCGGGGGCGCGACGATACGCGACAGGCGCATCGCACCGCCCATAAGCGGCCAGATGCCGAGCATGACTTCGGGTAGTGCGAAGCGGGTGCGGGGATCGTCAACGGCAATCCGGTAGCGGCAGGCAAGCGCGAGTTCCAATCCGCCTCCCATGCAGAAGCCCTCCACCAGCGCGACCGTCGGAAACGGCAGGCGTTCCAGTTTCGCAAAAGGGTCCCAACCGCCGCGGATCATTCGCATCGCGTCTTCGGCGGACTTCACTTTGAGGAACTCCTCGATGTCCGCACCGGCGACAAAGCCCGAGGATTTGCCTGAACGTATGACCAGACCGCGCGGCTTCAACGCCGAGGCATCGTCGAGTGCGGCGTCGAATTCCTTCAGCACTTCCGACGAGAGCGTGTTGGCCGAGGCGCCTTCGCGATCGAGGGTCAGCCAGGCGATGCCTTCGGCATCCTGATCGAGGGACATGTGCTTGCGTGCATTGTTCATGATCGTCCCTTTCAGACCGTCTCGACAAGCATCGCACCGCCGAGCCCGCCGCCGATGCAGATCGATGCCATGCCGCGCCGGCCGCCGGTGCGCTTCAATGTGTGGATGAGGTGAAGCACGATGCGCGTACCCGATGCGCCCACCGGATGGCCGAGCGCGATGGCGCCGCCATCGGCGTTGAGTTTCGCGGGGTCGAGTTCGCCAAGCGCCGATTCCAGCCCGAGTTCGTCGCGGCAGTAGCCGGTGCTTTTCCAGGCTGCGAGGCAGCCGAGCACCTGTGCCGCGAACGCTTCGTTGATTTCCCAGGCATCGAGATCGTTGAGGCCGAGTCCGTGGCGACGCAGCAGTGGTGTTGCCGCGTGAACAGGCCCGAGCCCCATCTGCGCCGGGTCCAGTCCCGCCCAGTGCGAGTCGACGATGCGTGCGACCGGCGTCAAGTCATGGCGTTGCACGGCTTCTTCGCTCGCAAGCAGGGTCCAGACCGCGCCGTCGGTAATCTGCGATGAGTTGCCGGCGGTGATGTTGCCGTACTTGCGATCGAAGAAAGGCCGCAGCTTCGCGAGTTTGTCGGAGGTCGAGTCCTCGCGCACCCCGTCGTCGTCGCGGTAAAGCGTGCCCTTGATGTCATAGACGGGTGCGATCTCGGGGCCCAGCCCATCGTGCGCGTCGTTGAGTCGACCCGCCTTCTGCGCGGCGATCACCTTCGCGTGGCTCGCGGCGGCGAATTCGTCCATCTGCACGCGGGTGATGCCGAAGCGGTGGGCGACGTTCTCGGCGGTCTGTCCCATCAGAAGCCCGCACACCGGGTCGGTGAGTCCGCGCATGATGCCGATCACCGGCGATAGCAGTTGGGCGGGATTGAGTTTCAGGAACAGAGCGGCCTTCGCGAGCGGTGTCTTTGCGGCCGCGAAGTCTGAGAACCAGTTCACCATTCGGTCGGAATACAGAAGCGGCGCCCGCGAGAGCGCATCGACGCCGCCCGCGAGCACAAGATCCGATCGCCCCGCGAGGATGTTTGCGATTCCCGAGTCGATCGACTGCATGCCCGATGCGCAGTTGCGCATCACGGTCCAGCCGGGAACCTTGTTGCCGCAGCCCATGCGCAGCGCGGCAACCCTGCCGATATTCACCTCGTCAACCGAGGGCGCGGCACAGCCGAGGATCACCTCATCCAGTTCTTCCGGTTCGATCGGCTGGCGGGTCAGAAGCGCGCGTCCGGCCGCGGTCGCGAGGTCGCTCGCGGAGAAGGGGCCCGGGCGGTTCTTCGACTTGAGAAACGGCGTGCGCACGCCGTCGATGACGTACACGGCTTTGGACATCGGGCCTCCTTTGATCCTGCCTTGTGCGCCGGGACCGTCCCGGCGGGTTGTGCGATTTCAGACCGGAAGGTCCACCGCTGCGGAGTTCGCGTATTCAGACCGGCCGAAATCCTGCGGGAAATGATCGACGCGGATCACTTCATCGCGAAGTGCCTGGGAGCGCGCGAGCATCGCGCGCTCGTCCTTGCTGATCACGTCGGCGGAAAGTGCCGCATCCGCGAGCCGCTCCGGCCGGTCGGCGGACAGGAGCGAATTTTTCACCGCGCCGCGGATCTTCTGCTCGACCGGTTCGCATTCGATCGCGGAGACAAGCGCGGCTTCGATGGCGCCGAGAGCCTCGGTTTCGTCCGCGGGAATGTGCATGCCTGCCGTCAACCGGTCGCGCGCCTCCGAGGGCGTTATCAGCAGAGAAGCGATCTCGTGGCCTAATTTGTCCGAAGGTGCGCGAAAGCGCCGACCCAGCGGGAACACGATGCATTTGATGAAGCGCGCAATGCCGCGGCTAGGGAAGTTCTCGATCACGCCATCGAACGCGAACTGAATGCGAAACAGGGCGTCCTGGACGGACCAGTGCAGCATCGGGAGGTCTTCCTCGCGCCTGCCTTCGTCTTCGTAGCGCTTCAGTGTGGCGGAGGCGAGGTAAAGCATCGACAGCACGTCGCCGAGTCGTGCCGATAGTTTCTCGCGTCGCTTGAGTGATCCGCCGAGCGTCAGCATCGCAATGTCGGCGAGAAATGCCAGGCACGCGGAGAAGCGGTTGAGATGACGGTAGTAGCGCCGGGTTTCGGCGGCGGCCTTCGAGGGTGCCCACGCAAGGCGGGAGCCCGAGATGCCGTGCAGGAAGGCGCGAGCGGTGTTTGATACCGCGAAGCTCACATGGCCCCAGAGCGCCCGGTCGAAATCCTTCGACGCGAGGTGGCGGTCAGGCTCGGTGGTGGCGCGCATCTCGGCGAGCACATAAGGATGGCAGCGGATCGCGCCCTGGCCGAAGATGATCAGGCTTCGGGTGAGGATGTTCGCGCCCTCCACCGTGATCGCAATCGGCAACTGCTGGTAGGGACGCCCGAGCAGATTGGCGGGCCCAAGGCAGATGCCCTTGCCGCCGAGCACGTCCATCGCATCGTTGACTACGGCGCGGCCTCGCTCGGTGAGGTGGTATTTCACGATTGCGGATATCACCGAGGGCTTCTCCCCCATGTCGATCGCACCGGCGGTCATGCGTCGTGCCGCGTCCATCATGTAGAGATTGCCGCCCATGCGCGCGAGCGCCTCCTCTACGCCTTCGAAGCGCCCGATCGGAGTCTTGAACTGGCTGCGCACCCGCGCATAGCCGCCGGTGGCGCGCACTGCGATCTTGGCGTAGCCGCAGGCTGACGAAGGCAGCGAGATCGAGCGGCCTGCAGCGAGGCACTCCATCAGCATGCGCCAGCCCTGGCCCGCCATCTTTGGTCCGCCGATGATCCACTCCAGCGGCATGAACACATCCTTGCCCCAGTTCGGTCCGTTCTGGAACACCGCGTTCAGCGGCATGTGCCGCCGCCCGATGTCGACGCCCGGTGTGTCGGTGGGGATCAGCGCGCAGGTGATGCCGAGGTCCTCCTCGTCGCCGAGCAGGTGCTCGGGGTCATGCAGCCGGAAGGCAAGTCCGAGCAGCGTGGCGATCGGGCCGAGCGTGATGTAGCGCTTCTCCCAGGTCACGCGCATGCCGAGTATCTCCTCGCCGTTCCAATGTCCGCGGCAGACCACGCCGGTATCGGGAATCGCGGCGGCATCCGAGCCCGCGTTGGGATTGGTGAGGCCGAAGCAGGGGATGTCCTCGCCGCGCGCGAGCCGGGGGAGGTAATGCGTCTTCTGCTCCCGCGTTCCGTAGTGAAGCAGGAGTTCAGCCGGTCCGAGCGAATTGGGCACCATCACATGAACGCACGCAGCGGACGAACGCGAGGCGAGCTTCTGCACCACCTGCGAATGCATGTAGGCGGAGAAGCCTTTGCCGCCGTACTGCTTCGGAATGATCATTCCGAGAAAGCCGTGATCCTTGATGTATTTCCAGGCGTGAGGCGACACATCCTGCTGCAATGCGGTGCTGTCCCAATCGTCGATCATGCGGCAGAGTTCCTCGCATTCGTTGCCGAGAAACGCGCTCTCCTCGGAGTTGAGCCGTGGCGGGGACACTGCCAGCAGCCGTTCCCAGTCGGGCTTGCCCGAGAACAGTTCGCCGTCCCACCACACGCTTCCTGCGTCTATTGCTTCCCGTTCTGTCTGCGACATTGGCGGCAGCACGCGCCGGAAGGCTGCAAGCAGCGGGTTGCTCACCAAGCCGCGGCGCAGGTTCGGGTAGTTGAGCAGGCCTCCGATCGCGATCACCGCCACCAACACCGCGGTGCTGGCGTTCGGTCCGAGGCCGGCGAGCGACAGCACCGCGAGGACTATCGCCGCAATGGTCAGCGTCCACGAGACACCGCTTGCGCGCCGCACCGCCAGGACGAATACGCCGAATACGCCGATGATCGCGACCCAGAGGGCCATCCAGAAAAGCATTGCCTGTCTCCCGATGACTGCGGGGCCGCTTGTTGGTGTCCGGTCCGGGATTCCCTTTTTCAGGGAGGGCGCGTCGCCGCAGTCGAGTATCGTTCGATCATACGTTTCGCACCCGGGGGTCGCAAGCAAGGAACAGCGATGGGTTTCCCCCGCGTTCCTGCCAACGCGCGACGCTTTCATCTATTCGGTCGCGGCTGCACTGGGTGCATCCGTTAAACTCCGCACATGGCTCACGATCACCGTTCCGCCGCACTGGCGGCTCCGCCCCCCGGCAAGGATGCGCAAGTCCCCCGGCGCAACGAATGGCGCGTGGTGGGGCTGTTGCTTCCCTATATCTGGGAGTACCGCGTTCGCGTGGCGATCGCGCTGATATTCCTTGTGGGTGCCAAGCTCGCCAATGTCACGGTTCCGCTCGTCCTGAAAGACATTGTCGACTCGCTCGACCCGCAAAAGGCAGCGCTCGCGATCCCGCTATCCTTGCTGTTCGCTTACGGGGCGCTGCGATTCTCGACCACGCTTTTCGCGGAATTGCGCGACATCGTGTTCGTGCGTGTCACCCAGCGAGCGATCCGGCGGATAGCACTCACCGTCTTTCGGCACCTGCACGCCCTGTCGCTTCGTTTTCACCTCGAGCGACAGACCGGCGGGGTGTCGCGCGACATCGAGCGTGGCACGCGCGGCGTCTCGACCATGCTGTCCTACATGCTTTTCTCGATCATTCCGGTGATCCTCGAGTTCATGCTGGTCGCGTGGGTGCTGTTGTCGAGGTTCGACTGGCGCTTCCCCGCGGTGACTTTTTCGGCTGTGGTGGTCTACATCGGATTCACGATCTGGGTCACCGAATGGCGCAGCGACATCCGCCGCCGGGCGAACGAACTCGACTCGAAGGCAAACACCCGGGCGATCGACAGCCTGCTCAACTACGAGACGGTCAAATACTTCAACAACGAGGAGTTCGAGGCGGGTCGCTACGACGACAGCCTTCGCCGTTACGAGTCTGCAGCGGTGAAGACGGAAGCCTCGCTTGGCCTGCTGAACATCGGCCAGAGCGTAATCATCGCCTTCGCGGTGACCGCGCTGATGTACCTTGCCGCCGAGGGCGTGGTGAGCGGCGCGCTGACGCTCGGTGACCTGGTTCTGGTGAACGCGCTTCTCATCCAGTTGTACATCCCGCTGAACTTCCTCGGCATGGTGTACCGCGAGATCAAGCAATCGCTGATCGACATGAATCGCATGTTCCGGCTGCTAGAGGAAAACCGCGAAATTCAGGACTCCCCCGGTGCCGCAGAAGTCCGGCCCGGTCCGGCGTCGGTGCAATTCGATCACGTGAATTTCAGCTACGACCCGAAGCGGCAAATCCTGTTTGATGTCTCGTTCGAGATTCCCGCCGGCAGCAAGGTGGCGGTGGTCGGGCATTCGGGTTCGGGCAAGTCCACGCTCGCCCGGCTGCTCTACCGTTTTTACGAAGTATCAGGGGGGCGCATCTCGGTGAACGGCGCGGACATCCGGTCGCTTCGCCAGGGCAGCCTGCGCTCGGCGATCGGCATCGTGCCGCAGGACACGGTGCTGTTCAACGACACGGTGCTCTACAACATCCAGTACGGACGGACGTCGGCGCCGCCGGAAGAGGTGATCGAGGCGGCGCGCGCGGCGCATATCCACGATTTCATCGAAAGCATGCCCGATAAGTACGAGTCGCGTGTCGGCGAGCGCGGCCTGAAACTCTCCGGAGGCGAAAAGCAGCGGGTGGCAATCGCCCGGGCAATCCTGAAGAACCCGCCGATACTGATATTCGATGAAGCCACTTCCGCGCTCGACTCGGAAACCGAAAAAGCGATCCAGGATGAACTCGACCGCATTGCGCAGGGCCACACCACGCTGGTGATCGCGCACCGCCTTTCCACCATCATGGATGCCGACCAGATTCTGGTGATGGACGCGGGGCGTATCGAGGAGCGGGGCACGCACGACGAACTGATCGCCGCAGACGGCGCCTATGCCCAGATGTGGGCCCTGCAGCAGCAGGAGCAGCAGCAAAAAGAAGTCACCCCGGTCGCCTGATTGGTGCGAATATGGCGAAGATGCGGCGCACCTTCGCAAGGTAGGTGAAAGTAATGCGCTATCCCCTTATTTTTGTTGCAAATACAGGTGCGCAGGGCTAAACTCGATCCACCATTCAGTAGCTGCGGCCGCGTTGTGCGGTGCTGCGGGAATCAGGAGCCGATACTTGCGCAGGAAAATAGCATTGACCGTCATGATCGCGATGTTCGCCGTATTCGGCGCGCATCGGGCAACGGCAGCCCCCGCGGGCCCCGGAGTCAAGTCCAGCGCGGCGCTTGTTCTCGATCAGCAGTCGGGTGAAATTCTCTACGGCAAGAACTCGCAGGCCGTGCTGCCGATCGCCTCGATCACCAAGCTCATGACAGCGGTCGTCGTCCTCGATGCGAAGCTTGACCCGGCCGAGCAGATCTCCATTACCGATGACGATGTCGACTGGCTGCGTGGTTCGCATTCGCGCTTGAAGGTTGGCGTCACCTTGACCCGCGATGACATGTTGCGCCTTGCACTGATGGCCTCGGAGAACCGCGCCGCTTCCGCGCTGTCGCGCGCCTATCCCGGTGGACGCGAAGCCTTCGTGCGCGCAATGAACGAGAAGGCCGCCGAACTCGGCATGCGCGGCACGCGCTACTCCGACTCCACCGGCCTGTCGAGCAGCAACGTCTCCACGGCGGAAGATCTCGCCACCCTGGTGCGTGCTGCGCACCAGTACTATCAGATCCGCGAATACTCGACCGCGTCCGGCCACGATGTCGTCGCGGGCGGGCGCCCGCTGCAGTTCCGAAACACCAACGGCCTGGTGAATGCGCGCGGCTGGGACATCGGCGTGTCCAAGACCGGTTTCATCAACGAAGCCGGCCGCTGCCTTGTCATGCAGGCGCGACTGGCAGGCCGGGGAGTTGTCATCGTGCTGCTCGACTCCTGGGGCAAGCAGACGCGCACGGCCGACGCTGCGCGCATCCGTCGCTGGCTTGAGGTCGCCTCGGGAATCGACGAGCCGGCCGCCAAGCCCGCAATACGCAAGGCGAAAGCTCGCTCACAACTCACGCACGCACCCAAGGTGTCGAAGACGCGATCGCAGGTGACGCACCAGGCTCCCCGCGCAACCGGCCGCGCTCGCGCCGCCTGATCGCCATGGCGGTCCCCGCCGCCGTCGAGCAGCAGCAGGGCATAGTCCGGTTCTACGACTTTCTGCCCGAGCGCCGCACCTTCCTCGAAGACGTTCTGCTCGGGTTGTCGCGCGCGCAAAAGACGATACCGCCGAAGTATTTCTACGACGCCGCGGGGTCGCAGTTGTTCGAGCGCATCTGCGAACTTCCGGAGTACTACCCGACGCGTACCGAGATGGCGATCATGAACGCCTGTATCGGGGAGATCGCTCAGTTCATCGGTCCCTCGGTGCAACTCATGGAATTCGGCAGCGGCGCAGGCGTGAAAACGCGGCTGCTGATCGAGCATGTGAAGCCGCTTCTCTACGTGCCGATCGAGATCGACGGCGCCACCATGCAGGCGGCCGCCGCCGATCTCTCCGCGCGCTTTCCACTGCTCAACATCGCGGGCATAACCGCCGACTACTCACGGCACCTTGTCCTGCCCGAATTCGTGCTGCCGATTAGCAAGAAGGTCGCCTACTTCCCCGGCTCGTCCATCGGCAACTTCACGCCCGAGGAGGCGTCCGAATTTCTGCGACGCGCGCGGCGCATGGTCGGGTCGGGCGGGCTGCTGTTGATCGGCGTGGACCTCAAGAAGGACAAGGCCACGCTCGATGCAGCATACGATGATGCGGCGGGCGTCACCGCGAAATTCAATCTCAACCTGCTCACCCGCATCAATCGCGAGCTCGGTGCCGAATTCCAGGTGTCCCGCTGGGGCCATAAGGCCTTCTACGATGAGGAGCAGGGTCGCATCGAAATGCACCTTGTCAGTCGTTTCGCGCAGTTCACCCGCATCGCGGGGCAGCGATTCGATTTCGCGCCGGGCGAGACGATTCACACGGAAATTTCCTGCAAGTACTCGGTCGATGAATTTGCGGCGATGTCGAAATCCTCGGGGTTTTCCTGCGATCACACCTGGACGGATGAGCGTGGAATGTTCGCGGTGTTCGGAATGATGGCCATTTGATTCGCTGATGGCCATCCCGCATCTTCCGGTGCGGGTCCAGCGCGTGGGCGAGCCTTCGCTTTTTCCTGCGGTACCATCCGGTCGACCGGTCACCCCATCAAACAGATTCAAGTCAGGAACGCTCCCGTGCTCTGCCGGATTCTTGTTCTCCTCATCCTGTCTTTCACACCGCTTCTGGCTCCTGCGCAGCAGGACTATCCGACTCGACCGGTGCGCATCGTCCTGCCGTTCCCGCCGGGCGGCACCGGCGAAATTTTCATCCGGATCATCGGACAGAAATTCCTCGAAATCACCGGCCAGCCGCTGGTGCCGGATTACCGTCCCGGCGCAACCGGGATCATCGGCACAGGCATTGTCGCCAAGAGCGAGCCAGACGGCTACACGCTCGTCTACGCATCGAACTCGAGCCACGTGGTCGCGCCTCTGATGGTCGATCCGAAACCCTACGATCCGGTGCGCGATTTCACGCCGATCGCGCCAACCACCCGGTATCCGTTTCTCATGGTGGTGAATCCGGATTTACCGGCGAAGACGGTGGCGGAGTTCATCGCGATTGCGAAGGAGCGGCAGGGCAGGCTCAACTACGGCAGCGCTGGCCTTGGCAGCGCGCCGCAGCTCGGCACCGAAATCTTTCTTGCGGCCGCGGGAATCAAGGTGCTCCACATTCCCTACAAGGGGCCGGCGGCGCTGCAACTTGCGTTGATGACCGGCGAAATCCAGATGAGTTTCGATACGCCGGGAACCGCGCGTGCCCACGTGCGATCGGGCAAGATGCGTCCGCTTGCGGTGACGGGTGCGAAACGGTCCCCGGTCCTGCCGGATGTCCCGACCTTTGCCGAAGCCGGATTCCCGAACGTCGAAGGCGAGATATGGCAGGGCATTTTTGCGCCGGCGGGACTCGCCGAGCCGATCGTTCGCAAGTTGAACGGCATCATCAATCAGGCGGTGGCGTCCAAAGAGTTTCAGGACCGTACGCTAGGTGTTGGTATCGAGCCGGTACAGGGCAGCCCAGACTATCTTGCCGACTACATGAAGCGTGACATGCCGCGCTGGGAACGCATACTCAGGGAAACCGGCATCAAGGCGCAGCAGTAAGCGGGTTCCGATAGTCACAACGGACGCACGATCATGTTCGAATACTTTCCGAGCAACTATCCCTGGAGCATGGCTGCGCTGATGGGCTTTGCCGCCGGTGGCAACATCTCCGACATCGACGAGGCCTGCAGGCCGCTGGTCGAGGCGGCAAAGCGCGGCGATCCGGGCGCAACGGATGAATTCTTTGCCTCCTGGCGCACGCTCGCCGAGCGCGTCGAAGCGAGCGCGCGCGTGGATGAGGAGGCGGGGCGCCTGTTGTCGGCAGGGCGCAAGTACAAACGTGCCACCGCGTACTGGTTCACCGCCGAGCGCCTGCATCTGCCGGGCCATTCCGACCGCATTGCGGCTTACACGCGGACCCTCGAGTGCTTCGGGAAATTCGTCGCGTTCCGCGGTGAAAACTGCGAATGGGTCGCCATTCCCTACGAGGGAAAGGTCATGCCCGCGCTCTACACTCGGGCCGAAGGCGTCAGCGGTCCGGCGCCGTGCATGGTGCATTTCGACGGACTCGACGGCACCAAGGAACTGATGTATCTGATCGGCGTGCCGGGCGAACTCGCGCGACGCGGGGTGTCCACCCTGATCGTCGATCACCCGGGTGTGGGCGAGGCGCTTCGCCTGCACGGCATGAAGGCATCACCCGAGATCGAGAAACCGGCGAGCGTTGCTTTCGATTTCGCGGCGGCGCTGCCCGGCGTGGATGCAAGGCGCATCGGAATGATGGCGGTGAGCCTCGGCGGCTATTACTCGCCGCGCGCCGCCGCCCTCGATTCGCGCTGGGCGTGCGCGGTCGCCTGGGGCGCGCTCTATGACTGGGGGCCGATTCAGAGGGCGCGTTTTGCGGGCACCGGCACGCAGCGTTCGGTGTCGCACTATGCGGAGCACCTCAAGTGGGTGTTCGGGAAAGACACGGTCGAGGAATGCCTCGCGATGACCGATAGATACACGCTTGCCGGCCTGCTCGACCGGGTGCGCTGCCCGATTCTCATCGTGCAGGGGGAGAATGACCGCCAGCTCCCGCGCGAGCAGGCGGACCGCACCCTTGCCGAATGCGTCAACAGCCCGCGACGCGATCTGCACATCCACACTGCGGCCGAAGGCGGCGTGGAGCACTGCAGCGTCGACAACTTCGATGTCAGCGTCGACTACATCGCGGATTGGGTGGCTGAGGTGATGGGGAGTACATCGTAGGGTGTCGTTTGCTCGGGCGCGATTTGGTTTTCCCGAGATCGTTTCGCCCTTCGGGCGCCTTACTTTCTTTTGCTTCGCCAAAAGAAAGTAAGCAAAGCCGTAGTTATGTACGACGGGGCGACCCCGGAGGGGCCGGTCGCCTTCTTTTGGTTACTTTTCTTGGCGAAGCAAGAAAAGTGACTCGCGCCCCGAGGGCGCGAAACAATTACTGTTTATGTAAAACTCCCGGATGACTCTTCTCCCGGCTTCATCACAATGTTCTCGTTCCGAACCCGCGCCTTTCTGTTTTTTGCTATCGCGTGCCTTCACTCCACCGCCTTCGCCACCGCCGACGGCCCCGATTTCTACCGCGTGCAGGGCCTGCCCGAAGGCGCCACGCTCGAGCTTCGCGCCGAGCTGCGCGCGAACGCCGCGGTGATCGACAGGCTCAGCCCGGATGCACAGTGCCTGCGCAATCTCGGCTGCCAGGGCGGGCTGACTTTCGAGGAATACAACACCGCTGTCGGCGGATGACCGGCAACGCCGGCTGACCGCTAATCCGCGCTGGTGTCGTGTGGATCACAAGGGCGTCGCCGGCTGGGTGGATGGGCGCCTGCTTGCGGAAGCGCCGTGTGTCGACACCGCATCACCCGATGCACGTGTCCGTGCGCTTGGCATAGTTGCGGGCGCGCGTCCTGCGGTCATCTGGGCGACGATCAAGGGCCGCGACTATGTGGATTTTCGCGTGAGCGGCGGCGCGGGACAATTGTTTGCCGTATCGCTCAAGGCATCGAACCGGCAGAACTACTTCAATATTCTTCCGCCAGGCCGCGATACCGCGATGTTCATCGGCAGCACCTCGGGGCAGTTTTTTTCGAGGACGCTTCCTGCAGATGGTGATTACACCGTCCGCGTGTACCTGATGCGTGCCGCGGCGCGGCGCAACGAATCGAGCCGCTACATGCTGAGCGTCTCGCTTACCGGCATGCCGCTTGCACCGGTACCCGCGTCGAAAGACGCGGTCCTGCCCGACACGCCGTATCACGCGTCCGCCATCGTCCCGTGCTGACAGGCAGGAGAATCGGTGAATTCCGAATGCCAGGGCTATGTGATCCGGTGGTCCTTTGACGGAACCGCCACCCTCGAGATCCGCCGCGTCGACGGCTTCCTGCGCCGTCTGCTTTTCGTCAAGGGCGTGCCGGTGTCCTCGGACACCCCTGCGGATATCAGCGTTTCAAGATCGGGCGACAGGAACGTCGTCTTCATCGGAAACGACGAGCGCTTCGAGTTTCCTGATGCGTTGATCACCGGCGGGTGATCGGCTCACGTCGCGCTCCTTACTTGCGCTGGGGAACAGACGCACGCCTCTCGTTGACCAGAATGGCGAGACCGGCGAGAACTCGCCGATGCTGACGTTCCCGGATTCCCGGGGTGCGACAGTCAGACCAACGGAACGAGCGCTGACCGGGAATTGGCTTGTCGAATCCACGTGCGGGAGCAAGCGCCGCCTTCCGGGAGCGGTTCCGCCGGAACGGGCGACGAACTTCGAATCAACGTGCCGGTCTTTGTCCGGGCAACGAACGGATTTGCCGCGCCGAAACAGTCCTGGATCGTTTCAGATGCGACGGACAAAGGCCATGAATTGGTCCTTCACAACGCGGGCAACGCGCATGTGCAGGTGCTCGACTTCGCGCTCTATGCGCCAGACAGCGACAGGCCGGTCGCCGGGGAACCGGTGTCGAGCTGGATTTTTGGCGGACAGTCGCGAACATGGATGCTCGAGGCGGAAGCGGCTGATTCGCCTGCGAGCGGCCGCTTGCGGTTCAAGGCATATACCGATGCGGGAGACATCGATGCCAAATTTTTCCCGTGACACGTGAGCGGCTCGTGCCCCGGGCCTACTTGTAATCGAACTTCATCTGCTCCGAGATCAGGGTGTCGGCGCTGGTTTTTGCGCACAGACCGGCGTAGCGGGTGAGAGGGGGCGGCAAAGGCATTCCTTCGTCGAGCAGGCGCCTGTTGTCGAACACCATGCCAAGCGAGGAGAAATCGCCGTAGGTCCGGATGGCGCGCAGCACGATGCGACGATTGCACGGGCCGAGCAGATCCTTGAAACGCTTTTGCATCAGTGCGATTTCCTCGAAGGGTTTTGCCTTGTAGTGCTTCATCGGTGGGGTGCCGTTGGCCTTCGCTATCGCCGCGTCGATCTCGCCGAAGGTGCAGGAGCGCTTCTCCGCCGCGGTGATGTGATAGCTGTCGTGATGGAGCTTCGGCTTGTGCAGGAGCAGGTCGAGCGCTTCGGCACAGTAGTCCACCGGGATCACGTCGATCTTCTGCGAGAGTTCACAGGGAAAGCATTGCAGCGCACGTGCGATCCGGAACACCCAGAAGATGCTGCCTGAGGGTACGCATCCAAGCTTGCTGTGCCCGACCACGATGGACGGTCGGGCAACCACCAGCGGCAGGTCGGGCAATTCAGCGCGCAGCCTGCGCTCTGCTTCGTACTTGCTCTCGGTGTACTGGAGAAAATGTTCAGTAGCCGCGCCTGCGTCGTAGCCGTCGGGCACCGGTATCGGCGCCTGCCTTCCGCAGGACATCGCGGTGCCGAGATGCAGAAATCGGCGCAGGTTGCAGCGCTCGACAAGCGCGTGCGCGAGGCGCAGCACGCCGTCGACGTTGGTGGGCCAGATTGAGGGGTGATCGCCGAACGAGGCGACCGCAGCCGAACTGACCACGTCACGGATCGTGACGAGTCGGGGGTCGTTCTTCCAGCCGTCAACGTCGTTCAAATCGCCGCAGAGAATCTGTTCCAGATGCAGGCGGTCGAGTAGGTCTTCTGACACGCCATGTCGCCGCAGCACGTGGGCGAAACGTGCGAGTCCGTCCTCGCGATGTTGCGCTCGAACGAGAAACAGGCAATGGTTCCAACGGTCCGTCGCTATTAGGCGTGCGGCGAGAGCGCCGCCGATGAATCCATTGGCGCCAGTGATGAGCAAGCGTGGCGTGTAATGCACGTGATTCCTATAATGGAAGTGGCCGGCGCACGCGCACCGAAGCCAAGTGAACTCCGGGGAATGCGATACGTCGGCTGCACATCCTCCCCATTGGTAGTCTCTCATCGCAGGCGCGCCCTGCGCCATAAAAATATTTTCTCGGAAAAAGGCGGGTGGTCAGCGTACCGGCCAGTTGAGCATCTGCTTGAGGCTCGACGGCGGAATGGCGGTCAGCGCGGGTGCCGCCGCCGCCGGGCCGCTCGCGGGGAGTTCCGATCCGACGCGGCTCTCGATCTGCGCCGCCGCTTCCCTGAGCGGTTCGACATACTTCACCGCCGCCTCGGGCAGGGCAATGGCCGAGCGGTAGAACACCGCATTGATGCAGGCGAAGACGCGCTCGCCGCGCATCACTGGCACCGCGATCGCGGCCACCCGTTTCTCCCGGTCGCCGATTTTTCCCGCGTAGCCGTTGCGGCGTGTTCTTCGCACCAGTTCGCGCAGGAAAGCACTGTCTTTCGCGAAGGCCGCATCGGGGCCGCTGCCGGACTTCAGAATGTCGATGATCTCGCGCCGCTCGCGTTCGGGGCAGAAGGAAACGTATGCCTGGCCGAGCGCGGTGCGCAGCATCGGCAGGCGCTGGCCGACGAGCGCATGGTGGATCGCGAACGGGCTGTAGCGGTGCGAGGACTCGCGGATCAGCATCGCGTCGTAGTCGTAGGTGGCGATGTTGGTCGGCCAGAGGATTTTCGGATGTAGCTCGCGCAGCGCCGGTCCCGCGACTGCGCTCACCCAGGCGTCGTCGTCGAAGCCGTCGCTCAGGCGTCGCACGCTCAGAGTCAGTCGATAGTGATCGTTGGACGAACTGCGTTCGACATAGCCAAGACGCACGAGGGTCTCAAGCAGCCGCCGGACGGTGGTGCGATGGATTGAGGTGGCTTCGGCGAGGAGTTCCACCGACGCGCCGTTCAGCCGGTTGAGCGCGGCAAGCACGTCGAGGCCGCGGTGCAGCGCGCGCACGTTCTTGTAGGTGCTCATGGGAGATCGG
>CANIEV010000096.1 GCA_947466535.1 Betaproteobacteria bacterium | reverse complement strand
CCCGCAACAGGCCGGAGGGCTCGTTTTGCATCTCGGAGAGTTCGGCCTCCGCTTCTTCCAGTTCCTGCAGTACCCGCAGGCAGCGCTCGTACAGGCGCTGCCCGGCCTCGGTGATGAACAGGCGCCGGGTGGTGCGATTGACGAGGCGCGCACCCAGCCTGCCCTCGAGCGCTCCAATATGTTTGCTCACAGTGGCGGGCGTCACGCCCATGCGCCGCGCGACTTCCGAGAAACTCTCCAGTTCCACCACCCGGGCGAAGATGCGCAGCGTGGTGAGGTCTTCGAAGACTTCCGAACCCGTACCGCCGCTGCCGTCGCCGGGATGCGCAGAAGCTCGAGCTCCGGCGCCTGCCGGGATACCGTTCGGCTTGATCGACTTTTTCGCTGTAACCTGCATGTACACCGCGTTTATTTCCTTGAGGGAACAAATGATATTCCAGCCTCCGGGTTGTAACCAGCCCCGGAGATGAGCAAACTCACGCTATACCGTTCAGTTACGGCAAATTCGTTTCATGACTTCAGTCCGGCACGAGCCGGCCTTCCCGCACAACGCAGGGAAAATCACAGGAGGAGGTAAAAGCACATGCGTCTGGTGAGCTACGCGCACCAGGGACGTTCCGGTTTCGGCGCCGTCATTGGCGATACCGTTCTCGAACTCTCTACCCCCGCTTTCCCCACGCTGCTCGATGCGCTCGCCGGCGAAGGCGTCGCGGGCATCAGGAAACGTGCCGACGCGTCCGGTCCGTCCGGCGGCAACCGCATTCCGCTCAGCTCGATCCGCTACCTGCAGCCGATCACCGCACCCGACAAGATTCTCTGCGTGGGGCTGAACTATCACCTGCATGCCAAGGAAGCCGGCATGGCGATACCGAAGACGCCATCCATCTTCGTGCGTTTTCCCGGCGCGCAGGTCGGCCATCTCGAATCCACGGTGCGCCCGAAGGCTTCCGAAGCCTTCGATTACGAAGCCGAACTCGCGGTGATCATCGGCAAGCCCGCGCGACATGTGACGCTCGACACCGCGATGCAGTACGTAGCCGGCTATTCCTGCTTTGCCGAGAACTCGCTTCGCGACTGGCAGAAGCACGCCGCGCAGGCGACCCCGGGCAAGAACTTCCAGGCGAGCGGCGCGTTCGGTCCGTGGCTCATCACCGCCGACGAAGTGCCCGATCCGAAGAAGATCGATGTCATCGGTCGGCTGAACGGACAGGAAATGCAGCGCGATTCCGCGGCGAACATGATCTTCACCGTCGAGGAAATGATCGTGTACATGTCCACCTTCATCGAGTTGCTGCCGGGCGATGTGATCGTCACCGGCACACCGGCCGGCGTGGGCTTCACCAAGAAACCGCCGCTGTACCTGAAGCCCGGCGACGTGTTCGAAGTCGAATGCACCGGCGTGGGCACGCTCTCCAATCCGGTGGTGGACGAGAAATAGGCCGGCTGCCGCATCGCGCTGCGCGAACACCTACAACGAACAAGCAACCAAGGAACACCAACGTGGCTGAACCCGTACTCTGGCTGACCGAACAGGATGTCGTCTCCCTCATCACGCTCGATGACGCAATCGAGGGCCTTGAACACGGCCTGCGCGCGCTCGGCGAAGCCAAGGGCTTCAACGTGCCCAAGGCGCTCGGCGGATGGGCCGACGGCAGTTCGATGCATTCGCTCGGCTCCGCCCTGCCCGGCCTCGGCTATGCCGGTTTCAAAAGCTGGGTGAACACCAAGCGCGGCGCGACCGCGATCTTCACCATGTTCGATTCCAACAACGGCGCGCTGGTAGCGGTGATGGAAGCCGCGGCGCTCGGCCAGCTTCGCACCTCCGCCATGACCGGCGTGGGCACCAAGTGGCTCGCACCGAAGGACGCCTCGGAGATGGCGCTGATCGGCACCGGCGCGCAGTCGATCACCCAGATCGCGGTGATCAACGCGGTGCGGCCACTCAAGCGGCTTCGCGTTTTCAGCCCGACGGCGGAAAAACGCAAAGCCTTCATCGCCAATGCTCGTTCGAAGTTCGGCTTCGAAATCGTGGAAGCGGATTCCGCGCAAGCCGCCACCGACGGCGCGCCTATCGTGACCATCGTCACCCGCGCGACCGAGCCGTTTCTCACCGCGAACATGCTCGCCAAGGGCGCGCACCTGAACGCGGTCGGCGCGATCCTGCCGGCGAACGCCGAGTTCGCGCAGGACGTGTTCGCGCGCGCGGGCATCGTTGCGGTGGACGACCTCCCGAACGTGCAGAAGTCTTCGCGCGAATTCATCGACTATTACGAAAAAGCCGGCCGCGGATGGGCTTCGGTGCGCGGCATCGCCGACGTGATCGCCAAGGGCGACGGCCGGCCCGCGGGCTGCGACGTGTCGCTGTTCAAGGCGGTCGGCATGGGCATCTCGGATCTTTCGATGGCGATCATGGCGCTCGACCGCGCCCGCGCCAAAGGGCTCGGCCGCAGCATGCCGCACCCGGTGCGCGCGATTCCCACCTGGAAGGGTGCGCCAAAAACGTAAAGCTTCACCCCTCAACGCTGGATGGAGGAAACACACCATGGCTGAGAACTACAAATTCGTCGATGTCAGCGCGGCGGGTCCGCGCGCCCAGGACTTCTGGCCAACCGTGGTCGTTCCGCGCAAGGCGATCGAAGCGGAGATCGAGCGGCTGGCGAGCATCGCCCTGCCCTCGACCGGCCGCCGCGCCTCGACGGTGAACCATCCGCACAACACCGGCCCGGTGCCCGCCTTCGCCCCCGGCATCGACGTCACTATCATTGTGTTGAAGCCCGGCGAACAGACGCCGCCGATCGCGCGCAATTCCTGCCTCGTGGACATGTGCATCGCCGGGAGTGGTGTCGCGCATATCGGCGCGCAGGAATTCGGCGTGAGCAAGTTCGACGTCTGGAACACGCCGTCGATGGAACCTTACGTGTATCGAAACAACGGCAAGGATCTCTTCGTCCGTCTGTCGTATTCCAACGCGCCGTTGCTCGAGCGCCTCGAAGTGCACTACTTTGACGAAAACCCGAAGCCGCGCGCGGTGGGCGCGGATTCGCCGCTGCCGCCGGTGAACGGCAAGCGCGCGCGCGACATGGCCGAGGTGATCGACTTCGGCACGCAGGGCGCGCAGATGCTCGGCTACGAATACCTGATCGACATCGACACGGTGGACTCCAAGGCCCTCATCTGGCCGTGGGCGGAAGTCGAGAAGCATCTGGAGAAGGTGTACAAGATGGACAACTCCTACACCGGGCGGCACCTGTACGTTCTCTACAACCCGGCGACCGAGCGCCGCATCGGTACCAGCCATTGCTTCTTCGCCACGATGGCGAAGTACCCGCCGGACAAGATCGACCAGCCGCACCGCCATTCGTCGGCCGCGATCAATTACTACTTCATCGGCCACGGCAAGAGCGCGGTGATGGGCCAGAGGCTGGAATGGGAAGCGGGCGACCTGCACCTCTCCGCGCCCGGCTGGGCGATTCATAATCACGGCTCGCGCGAGAAGGGCTTTTGCGCGCTGACGATCCAGGACCATCCGCTGCAGATCGCTATGGAATCCCTGATCTGGCAGGAGACGCTCAAGTCCCCGATCATCAAGCTCGGCTCGCAGACAGGTTTTGACACGAACCTTGGCGAACTCATAGCCGCATAGCGGGGGGCCATTGTCATGAACGACAGAGTCAACAAGGCCGCGATCGCCCTGCCCACCGGGTCGGAAATCCGCGCGCTGACCGCCGAGATTCGCGACTTGTACGAGGAAATCGCGGACTACCTCGATGACGACCAGGTCGAGCGCATGCCCGACTACTTCACCGAGGACTGCCTGTACAAGGTGATCTCGCGCGAGAACCATGACGAAGGCCTGCCCGCCGCGACCATCTTCTGCGACGGGATCGCGATGCTGCGCGACCGGATCGTCGCGGTGCGCGAGACCCAGGTGTACGAACCACGAGCCTGGCGCCACTTCATCAGCGGCGTGCGGGTGCTGGAAAACAACGGCGATGTCATCCGGGCGCGCGCGAACTTCATGGTGAGCGAGGCGATGTCGGACGAGAACCCGACGATGTTCCTCGTAGGCCGCTATCTCGACACGCTGGTGCGCCGCGACGGCAAGCTTCTGCTGCGTGAACGGCTGGCAGTGTACGACAACCACCACGTCCGTCGTTCGCTCATCGTTCTGGTCTGAGGAGAGACTCTCATGGGCAAAAGCATCGGATCCGAAACAAAGACTCGCGCCTGGCCGAAGGAAGGCTTGACGCGCATTCCCTTCTGGATCTACACAGACCCGGACCTCTACAAGCGCGAGCTGGACACCTTTTTCTACGGGCAGACCTGGAACTACGTCGCGCTCGACTGCGAAGTGCCGGAGGTCGGCAGCTTCAAGCGAAGCTGGATTGGCGAGCGGCAGGTGGTCGTGGTGCGCGGCGAGGACAACGAGATCCATGTCTGGGAAAACCGCTGCGCCCATCGCGGTGCGCGCGTCGCCTGGCAGAACAAGGGCAAGGTGGAGTCCTTCACCTGTCCCTACCATCAATGGAATTTCGCGCTCGACGGCAAGCTGCAGGGAGTGCCGCTGCGCCGCGGCGTGCTCGGCAAGGGCGGCATGCCGCCGGACTTCGATTCATCGGAACACAAGCTCGCGCCGCTTCGCGTTCATGTGGAAGGCGGCTCGATCTGGGCGAGCTTCAGCAACGACGGCCCCTCCTTCGCCGACTACTGCGGCACCGATCTGTTCGCCATGGTGCAGCGCATGTTCCCCGGCAAGGGCCTGCGGCTTCTCGGCTACACCCGCCAGTTGATCGACAGCAACTGGAAGATGTACATGGAGAACCTGAAGGATCCCTACCACGCCACGCTGCTGCATTCCTTCCTGATCACCTTCGGCCTGTGGCGCGCGGACTCGCAGTCCGAATCCATCCCGACCGAAGGCGGCAGGCACGGCATCATGACCTCGCGCAACGTCGGCAAGAAAACCGCCGAATCGACGAACACCGACATCAAGCGCTTCAAGGATCAGCTCGCGCTCGGTGACATGGATACCGTCACGCCGCGGCGCGAGTTCGAGGACGGCAAGGTGATCGGGCTCACGATGTTCCCGAGCGTGGTCATCCACCAGCAGGCCAACACGCTCGGCATGCGCCACATCATCCCCAAGGGCGTGGACAGCTTCGAGCTTGCGTGGACCTTCTTCGGCTACGCGGACGACGACGAGGCGCTCGCGCGCCTGCGCCTGCGCCACGCCAACCTCTACGGCCCGGCAGGTTACGTGGCGATGGAGGATGGCGAAGTGCTGGTCGAGTCGCAGCAGGGTGCATCCGAGTACCCGCATCGCGAGGCCGTCATCGAGATGGGCGGCAAGGACGTGGCGCGGCAGGACCATATGGTCACGGAAGTGCTGATCCGCGCGTTCTACGACTTCTACCGGAAAGAGCTGGGAATCTGATGGCTGACAACGCAACGCCCGCCGACGGCATTCCCCGCCTCGGACTCGACGCTCTCGACCCGAAGCTCGCCGGGTTCCTGAAGCCCACCGTCGAGCGCCTCGGATATCTAGGCGAATTCTTCCAGACCGTCGGCCATGTTCCCGAGGCGGTACTCCAGTTCATGGAGTACACCAAGGCCGTCAAGACACCGCTCACCGATGCCGAGAACGAAGTTCTTGCGCTCGCGGTGTGCTCCGCACTCGGCGGTGATTACGAACGCATCCAGCACGAGCGCCTGTCGAGCCGATTGGGATTCGGTAACGACTGGATCGCCGCCGCCTCCGGTCGTCCCGGATCGGATGCAAGCCAGCTGATGCCCGGCGAAGCGCTGCTGCGCACCCTGGCACTTGCGGTGGTGTCACGCGGTGGCAATCGCTGCGCATTCGAGGTCGCCGCGGTGAGCGACATGCTCGGCCCGCAGAAGACCATTGCCGCGCTGCTGCAGATAACCCGCTTCACCACGATCTCGCAGATCTGCAACACGCTCGGATTGAGCGTGCCGGTGAAGTCGGTGTTCGACGAGGAAGAGTAGTTCCCGCGCTTTCCCCGGTCATTGCGAGCGAAGCGAAGCAATCTCCTCCTGCAGGAAACACCCTGCGAAATATTCGGCTTGAGATTGCTTCGTCGCTTTGTTCCTCGCAATGACAACCGTGGGCAACCACGCTCACTCCCTCCCCCGTCATTGCGAACGAAGCGAAGCAATCTCCTTCTCCGTGAAATGACTTGCGAAGCAATCACCACCGGGATTGCTTCGTCGCTTTGCTCCTCGCAATGACAGCTCGGGCGACAACACCCGAAACCCCTCCCCGTCATTGCGAGCGAAGCGAAGCAATCTCGTTTGCATCTGCAAGCACAGAACATTGACGACGAAAAAGTGCGTGATACGATGCGCCGCTTCAAGCACCCTCGATCGCCAAGGAGCAGATGCCCATGAGCAACCAAACGCCTCCCAAACGTCGACCCAACGTGATCGTCATCCTTGCCGACGACATGGGATATGGCGATCCTTCGGCCTACGGCAACGAACTGGTCGAGACTAAGAACATCGACAGCATCGGTCGCGATGGCGTGACGTTCACCTCGGGTTACAGCACCGCGCCACTTTGCAGCCCGTCACGCGCGGGCCTGGTCACCGGCCGCTACCAGCAGCGCTTCGGCTTCGAGCAGCAGGTGTCCTCGGGCGCCTATCCCGAGCGCCGCGAAGCGCGCATGCAGGACGGCAGCCTCGCGCCGCTGCAGGGTGACGCCGAATTTCAGCGCCGTGGCATTCCCGTCAGTGAAAAGAACATCGGCGAAGTCTTCAAGGCAGAGGGCTACACCACGGGTGTCATCGGCAAATGGCACCTCGGGCATGGTCAGGAGTTCCTGCCGCAGAACCGCGGCTTCGACCACTCGGTCGTGTTCCAGGGCAACACCAGCCTGCAGTACACAAAACTCGACGACCCCGATGTCATCAGCCTGAAGGTGGACTTCCACGACGAAGGCAAGGACATCGCCTGGACGCGCCACGGGCTGAACCAGATTCGCCGCAACGGCGAAATCGTCGATGTGGATCAGTTCCTGATGTTCTATTTCCGCGACCAGGCGCTGGAATTCATTGACAAGAGCAAGGACCAGCCGTTCATGCTGTATTACCCGATGAACTGTCCGGTCCCACCGCTGCAAGTGCCCAAGGTCTACTTCGACCGGCTGCGCGACACCATCCCCAACATCAATAAGCGCGGCTACAACGCGATGCTGCTGGTGCAGGACGAAGTCATCGGCTCCATCCTGGCGAAGCTGAAGGAACACGGCCTCGACAACGACACCTTCGTGGTGTTCGTGAGCGACAACGGCAGTTCGACCAGCCGCCCCGGCAACAACGGCCCATTCTCCGGCGGCAAGTACACCACCTACGAGGGTGGCATCCGCATGCCCTACATGATCAAGTGGCCCGGTCATATTCCGGCGGGTCTCGTGTACGAGGAACCGGTCAGCACGCTCGACATCCTGCCGACCGCCGCGGCCGCCTGCGGCGTATCGACGAAGCTGTCGCAGCCGCTGGATGGCGTGAACCTGCTTCCTTTCCTGACCAACAACGCGACCGGCAAGCCGCACGAGGTGCTCTACTGGAAGCTCTGCGACAACGGTGCGCTGCGCAAGGGTCGCTGGAAGCTCTATCTCGACCTGTGGAAGGGCTTTGCCAAACTGTTCGATCTGGAGAAGGATCCGGCGGAAAAGAACGACCTCTCCGCCGCCGAGCCGAAGGTCTTTGAAGAAATGAAGGCGCTCTACGACGCGTGGGACAAGAGCCTCCCGCCGCGCAGCTGGACGAACATCTCTCCGGTGTTCAAAAAATAGGCGGAGTGGCCAACAGCAGAATCTTTGCTGCCAAGCGACCACAGATCGATCCCACTACACCGATCGGCCGACGTACGCAGCGACCGGAGCGGTAGAAACCGGGAAAGTTGGGCTTCACCGGGTGCATTGATTGCGACGCGGAGGAATCCGATACGACCGGGCCAATGCCCCCCCTAAAGCAGCGAGAAAGGCCTGCGACAGCGTCATTGCGAGCGCGGCGATGCAATCTCCGGCAATTGCCGCCTCACCGCAATTTTCCGGCGTCCACCTGGACATCTGCATGTTAGATTTGCCTCTGCTCCGCAAGCCCCAAACCAAACCTCCCAGATGAAACTCTCCTGCACCGTCAACGGCGTCGCAATCGACGCCGACGCCCCTCCCCGCACCCTTCTCTCCGACTTTTTGCGCCATGAGTTGCGGCTCACCGGCACCAACGTGGGTTGCGAGATGGGCGTCTGCGGCGCGTGCACGGTAAGCGTGGACGGTGAACCGGCGCGGTCCTGCCTGATGTTCGCGGTGCAGGCGGACGGGTGCAGCATCCGCACGGTGGAGTCGCTCGCCACCGACGGCAAGCTAAGCCGGCTGCAGCAAACCTTTTCCGATCATCACGCCCTGCAATGCGGATACTGCACGCCGGGCATTTTGATGACGCTCGACACACTGATGCAGAAGAACGCCCTGCCCTCGGACGAAAAATCGGTTCGCGAAGCGATCTCGGGAAACATCTGCCGCTGCACCGGATACCAGAACATTGTTGACGCCGTAATGGCGCTGTCAAAGTGAGGCCGACTGCGTGAAGCCGGCACTCTTTGACATGGCCCGACCGGCGACGCTGGACGAAGCACTTTCATTGCTCGCCATGCACCACGAGGACGCACGGGTCATCGCCGGCGGCCAGACGCTGGTACCGGCGATGAACTTCCGGCTCGCCACGCCCGGGCTTCTGATCGATCTCAACCGTGTGAGCGAGCTTGCCACCATCCGCCTCGACGGCAGTCAGCTTCGCATCGGTGCGATGACGCGCCAGGCCACACTGCTGACGAACCCGTTGGTCGCGCAGCACGTGCCACTACTCGGGCTGGCGGTGCCGCATATCGGGCATATCCAGACGCGCAGTCGCGGCACGGTGGGCGGAAGCCTCGCGCATGCGGACCCCTCTGCGGAACTGCCGCTGGTGATGAAGACGCTGAATGCCATGTTCACGCTGCGCTCGAGCACCGCACTGCGTACCCTGCCCGCGCGGGACTTCTTTCTCGATGCACTCGGCACTGCTCTCGATGAAGGCGAACTGCTCACCGAGATCGCGATACCGGTCGCGCCTGCGGGCACGCGCTGCGCGTTTCGCGAACTCACACGGCGCCACGGCGATTTCGCGATCGTGTCGGTGGCGGTGCAGCGCACGCCGGATTCGATTGCCATCGGCGTCGGCGGGCTGGAAGGCGTGCCACGACTTTGCACTTCGCTTATGGATGCGGTCCTCGCGCCCGGATTTGCTCGATCCAAGCTGCCTGATCTGATCCGCACCGAACTGCAGGGCACCGAAGCGCTCGCCGATCTTCACGCCAGCGCCGACTACCGCAGGCACCTTGCCGCGGTGCTTCTCGAAGAATGCCTGGACGAGGTGCTCGCATGAGCAACGCGCCGACCTTCGAATCCAACCCCTCGCACCGCAAGGAAGATGCGTGGCTGCTGCAGGGCCGCGGCCGTTTCGTCGATAACGTCCACCTCGACCGCATGGCGCACGGTGCCTTCGTGCGCAGCCCGATGGCACACGCGAAGATCGTCTCGATCGATGCGTCGGAGGCACTCGCCGCGGGCGCGCTCTGCGTGCTCACCGCCCGCGACCTGCCGTTTGCCGTTACGCCCTGGGTGCTGCGCCACACGCACCCGAGCATCGCGGGCGGCATGCCGCGCTTTCTCGGGATCGACCGCGTGCGCTATGTCGGCGAGGCGGTGGCCTTCGTGGTCGCGCCCGATAGGTACCGCGCGGAAGACCTCGCGGCCTTGGTGAAAATCGAGTACGACGCCCTGCCGGTGGCGGCCAACGTCGCTGCGGCGCTCGCGCCCGGCGCGCCGCAGATCCACGAGGCCTGGCCGGGCAACGTGGCGGCCAAGTTCCAGCAAAAACGCGGCGATGCGGCTTCTGCCATGGCAAAGGCCGTGCATCGCGTGAAGCAGACCTTCAATTTCGCCCGGCAGATTCCGCTGCCGCTGGAAACCCGCGGCATCGTGGCGGATTTCGACAGCGCGCGGCAGTCGCTCAATGTCTGGATTTCCTCGCAGGCGCTGTACAACGTGCGCCAGAACCTGTCTGTGATGCTCGACATGCCCGAGCACCTGATCCGCGTGGTGGCGGAGGACGTGGGCGGGGGCTTCGGCTCGAAATCGCGCACCTATCCCGAGGAAATCATCGTCAGCCACGCGAGCCGCCTGCTCGGCCGGCCGGTGAAATGGATCGAGGACCGCTTCGAGAACCTGCAGGGCACAACGCATTCACGCGGCGTGGAAACCGAGATCGAACTCGGTTGCGACGCGCAGGGCCGCATCGTGGCGATGCAGGCGAGCGTCACCACCGACATCGGGGCGAACGTTTTTACGAGCGGCATCATCACCTCCGAGATGGCTTCGGCCAACCTGCCGAACGCCTACCGCGTGCCGGAATTCGAAATCGACGTGCGCTGCATCGGCACCAACCGCACGCCGCTTGCGACCTACCGCGGCGCCGGCCAGCCGGAAGCAACCTTCCCGATGGAATGCACGCTCGACCTGCTCGCGAAAAAAGCGGGGCTCTCCCCGGCGGATATCCGCCGGCGCAACCTGGTGCGCCCCGCCGACCTGCCCTATGCGATCGGCACCAAGGTGATCGGCATGCCGGTGGGCTTCGAGAGTGGCGACTTCCCCTCGATGCTGGAAATGACGGTGAACGGCACCGGCTACTCCGAGGACGTCACGGTCCTGCCCGACGGACAGCGCGAGGCCTGGGGACTTTCCTGCGGCATCGAAGGCGGCGGGTTTTCCAATTACGAGACGGCGCACATCCGCATCGACACCCGCGGCAAGGTCACGGTGTTCACCGGCATGTCCTCGCAGGGTCAGGGCCAGGCCACCACGCTCGCGCAGGTGTGCGCGGAAACGCTCGGCGTAGCCTTCGATGACGTGACGGTGCGCCTGGGCGACACCGGGCTGCTGTCCTTCGGGCGCGGCGCGTTTGCCAGCCGCGGCGCGATCTACGGCGGCAACGCGGTGTTCGGCGCAGCGAAGCTGTTGCTCGAGAAAGCCGTGGCAGCCGCGGCGAAGCTGCTCAAGTGCGAGGCTACGGATGTTGAGATCGTTGGAGGCTCCGCACACAAAAAGGGATCCAAGGAATCGCTGGTGCTCGGCGACGTCGCCCGCGCGGTTGGCCCCGGTGGATCGCTGTTCACCGGCGACGCGGCGCTCACGGCGGATTTCGTCTACAACGCGACGCAGCTTTCCACCTACAGCATGTCGGTGCACGCGGTGAAGGTCCGTGTGAATCCGAAGACCGGTTTCTTCAGTCTGCTCGACTACCTCGTGGTGCACGATGCCGGCCGCACCATGAACCGTACCATTGTCGACGGCCAGGTGGTGGGCGGTGTCGCCGACGGCATCGGCGGCGCAATGCTGTCGGAGATGGTCTATGACGAGAACGGCCAGATCCTGACCGGCACGCTCGCGGACTATCTGGTCGCCACCGCGCCCGAGCTGCCGCGCATCCGGGTGCTGCACCACGACCGTCCCTCCGGTACCAACCCGCTCGGTGTGCGCGGCATCGGCGAAGGCGGCACGATTGCTGCATCGTCCGCGATTGCCAATGCGCTCTCGCGGGCGATCGACGCGAAGAACACCGGCCATGAAGCACCGCTTCACGACCTGCCGCTGCGCCCGGAACGTGTGTTCGAGGCCTGCAGGCGGGCGGCGAAATCTGCGCAGTCAACGAATCCGAAAACCTGAAGGACATTCCATGAACAAACTCAATCTCCTGATCGGCGCGGTCGGCCTCGCCTTCTCGACACTCGCCGGCGCGCAGGCGTACCCGTCCAAACCGGTGAAGATCATCGTGTCCTTTCCGCCGGGCAGCGTAATCGACACCACCGCGCGCACGATCGGCCAGAAGCTCACCGACCTCTGGGGCCAGCCGGTGACGGTGGACAACCGCCCCGGCGGCGGCGGCACTGGCACGGTGGGCGCGGAGGCGCTCGCCAAGAGCCCGGCCGATGGCTATACCTGGATGGTCCAGCCCAACAGCGTGATGGTGATCGGCCCGCAACTGGTGAAGACGCCCTTCGACGTATTCCGCGACTTCGCCCCGGTGGGCCAGGTGGCGATCACGCCCTTCCTGCTCGCGGTTGCCACCACCGTGCCGGCAAATACCGTCGCGGAACTCGTCGCCTACGGCAAGGCCAACCCGATGAAACTCAACTATGGCTCCTCGGGCAACGGCTCGCCGCAGCATCTAGGCGGCGAACTGCTCAAGCTCAATGCGGGCATCCAGATGGTCCACGTGCCCTACAAGGGCGCGAACCAGGCGATCACCGATCTGCTTGGCGGCCGGCTGCAGGTGTTCATCGGCGCCGCGGGTTCGCTCTTCCCGCATATCAAGGACGGCAAGATCAAGATGCTCGCGAGCGCCGGCAGCAGGCGGCTTGGGGGTTACCTGAACGTGCCGACCATCGCCGAGACCCTGCCCGGCACCGAGGTCGATGCCTGGCTCGGCGTGTACATGCCCACGGGTGCGCCGCGCGAGGCGATCGCCAAGGCCGGCTCCGACATCACCGCGGTCCTGAATGTCGGCGAGACGCGCAACACACTTTCGGCACAGGGCATTGAAGTCGTGACCACCTCGCCCGATGCGCTCACCCGGCTGATGCGCGACGACTACGCGCGCTGGGGAAAACTTATCCGTGAGGCTGGAATCAAGGCGGACTGACGCAAATCATTTAACCCGCTTATTGATCCATTTTTGTCCGCCAATAGCCTGTTTTCACACACCGGTGCTGGGCCTTTGGTGAAAATGTTAAACATTTAGAGGTAACCATGAGCTTTTGCTACTTTGCGTTCTTCCGCTTTCCCGGCGACGCCGACCGCAAGGTCGCGGACGCCGACGTGTCTGCCATCCACTCTATGTTGAGCAAGCTTCCCTCGCTGCAGCGCGGCCTGGTACACCTGCCCGCGCCGCGCTCGACGCCGCATCACTTCCAGAACGACGAGCCCTCGCCCGCGCTGGGGCTGCAACTGTATTTCGCCGACATCGAAGGCATTGAGTCGCACCTTGCCCCAACCGGCGCCCTGCAGGCCTTGCGCGCAAGGGGAATCTTTCCTTCACTCGATGATGCGGACATGGTTCAGCAGCAGGTCATGCTCACTCGCCGCTTCCCCGCCCCCGGACGCCCGACTGCGTCCGCCGCGAGCTACCTCGTCCACTACCCAGGCCAGCCCGAAGATCTCAATGCCTGGCTGGCGCATTACCACGCGCACCACCCCGGCTTGATGCGCGGCTTCCCCGGTATCCAGGAAATCGAGCTCTACACCCGAGTGGACTGGGTGGGCTTCGTACCGGGAACACGGGTGAATTTCTTCCAGCGCAACAAACAGGTGTTTGCCAACGTAAAAGCGCTGAGCGATGCGATGCAGTCGTCTGCGATCACGGGAATGCGCGCCGACTACCATCAGTTCCCGCCGTTCTCGGGCGGGAATGTGCATTACCCGATGACCACGAAGGACGTGGAGATCTAGCGGCTACATCCCGCCGCGAACGTCCATCAGCGCGCCAGTGACAAATGAGGCTTCGTCGGACGCCAGCCACAGCACGGTGTTGGCGATTTCCTCCGGCTTCCCGATTCGCCCGAGCGGAATGCCGGCCACCATCTTCGCGGTGAGTTCCGGCGCGCGGGCGGCGTGAATTTCGGTGTCTATCATGCCGGCGCGAACACCGTTCACGCGGATGCCCTCGGCGGCCACTTCCCGCGCAAGCCCGACGGTGAAGGTGTCGATCGCGCCCTTGGATGCGGCGTAGTGAATCCAGGTGCCGCCCGAGCCCATCTGCGATGCACCTGACGAAATATTCACAATCGAACCGCCCTTTCCGCCGCGCGCGGTGGACATGCGCCGCACCGCCTCGCGTGCGCACACAAAGGGCGCGGTGACGTTGATACGCATCACGTTGTCCACGGTGGCCGCGTCGATATCCGCCACCCGCGCCATCGGGCCGGTGATGCCGGCATTGTTCACCAGCAGCGTCAGCGGACCGAGCGCATCGGCCTGCTTGAAGGCATCGACGATAGCCGTTTCGTCCGAGATGTCGGCGCGGATCGCAATCGCGCGTCCGCCGTCTTTTTCTATGCCGGAAACCACCGCGTTCGCGTCCTTGTCGCGGTCACGATAGAGTATCGCCACCGCGTAGCCCCGCTTCGCGGCGGCGATTGAAATCGCCGCGCCTATGCCCCGGCTGCCGCCGGTGATCAGTGCCACGCCTTTTTTCGTCATAGTCGTTCTCCAGGATTCCAGACATGAATCGTGCCGTATTTCTCGACCAATTTGGTGATCCCGATCACTTTCGTCTCGGCGAAGCCATCCCCGCCGCACCCGGCCCGCGCGAAGTGCTGCTGCGGCAGCACGCGCTCGGCGTGAATTTCGTCGATATCTACGACAGGCGAGGTACCGGCATCGTGAAGGACCTGCCCGCGATCATCGGCCGCGAAGGCGTAGGCATCGTGGAGGCCGTCGGGAGCGGCGTGACCGACTTCAAACCCGGCATGCGGGCCGGCTACACCAGTACCGCGGGTGCCTACCGTGACCGGCGGCTCGTTGCGGCCGATCGGCTGGTGCCGATTCCCGACGGCATCCCGGACACGGTGGCCGCGCCACTGCTCATGCGCGGCATGACCGCGCACTACCTCGTGCACGAAGTCGGCAGGCTCGCCGCGGGCATGACGACACTCGTCTACGGCGCAGCGGGCGGCGTGGGCAGCATCCTCGCGCAATGGGCGACGTCGCTTGGCGCACAGGTGATCGGCGTGGCGAGCAGCGAGGCCAAGCGCGGCGCTGCCGCCGCTTACTGCGATTCGGTCTGCGGCTACGGCAAGGAAGAGATTCTCGCCGCGGTGCGCGCCGCGGGCGACGGCCGGGGCGTGCATGTGGCCTTCGATTCGGTCGGCCGTGACACCTTCGAAACCTCGTTTGCGGCGCTTCGCGTTCGCGGCACCTTCGCGCTCTACGGCCTTTCATCGGGCAAGCCCGATCCCTTTGATGTCGCCCGGCTGGGTGAAGGCTCCTACACGCTAACTCGCTGCTCGATGGGGCACTTCACTGCCACCACGGCGGACCGCCGGGCGCGGTCGGCGGCGGTGTATTCCGCCTATCTCGCGGGCGCATTCCAACTTCCTGCGATCGCCGCGTTCCCGCTTGAGAAGGCGGCGGATGCGCACCGGGCGATGGAAGACAGAAGCAGTATCGGCCCGGTGGTGCTGACGCTGTAGTCGCGGACACGATGTCCGGGAGCGCTTCGCTTCGCTCGACCGCCGAAGGAGTGCTTCGCTTCGCTCGACCGCCGAAGGATTGCTTCGCTTCGCTCGACCGCCGAAGGATTGCTTCGCTGCGCTCGCAATGACGCGGTCATTGCGAGGAGCGTAGCGACGAGGTTCGTAGCAACTAGTCGAGGAGCACCGCGACGAAGCAGTCTCCATCCGGAGCGCTTCCCGCCGGACGATCAGACGCTCAGGTAGTCCTT